>NZ_CM001776.1:4670007-4970007 GCF_000332275.1 Synechococcus sp. PCC 7336 | reverse complement strand
ATCGGGAAAAACCCCTTAGTGCACTTGCAAAATGGAGAATACCTAGCAAACGACTCGGACACCCAAGGGAAGTCGCTGAAGTAGTGGGATTTCTAGCCTTAGCTGAATCAACTTATCTGACAGGTTCTGAAATTACTGTTGATGGAGGACTTAGTCTTGGATAGCGATCGCCTAGAAATAAACTCTATTATCTCGGATCTTCCTTTAGTTAGATTTCTGAAAAATTGTCAGGAATTTCCTGATTTTGTGTGTGGTAATCTCTTAAGCTGCGAAGGAAATATACAAGCCAAAATAACTTTTAGTGACTGGCAGAACAAAGCAGTTCGGATTGCTTTAGCCCTCCGAGAGCGGGGAGTTCAAGTAGGTGATAGAGTCGTTTTATCTCTTCCTACTTCAGAAGCATTTTTGGTTGTTTTCAAGGCTCTTTGGCTACTTAGGGCAGTGCCAGTTCCCTTGCCGGAACTTTCATCCATAGCTAAGAAAGGCGTCTTTTTCGAACGAATTGTCCACGTTGCTGGTGACTGTTCCCCTGCCGGATTCGTCGTTCTGGAGTCAGCGAGGGTTCTTCTGAAAGAAATGGAGGGAGATTATCCTATTCTTTCTACTTTTCAGGCGTGGACTTGGGAAGATTTGCTATTATCCGATCCTGAAGCTGAGCTCGACCTAGATTCGGTAGTCACTCACACGACTAAAGAGACGAAGGCTTTAATTCAATATACTTCTGGTAGCACAGGCCATCCTAATGGGGTCATCGTAACCCAGGGGATGCTTCAGGCAAACATTCAAGCGATGGGAGATGTAGCGAATATCTCCAGGCAGGATAAATTACTCAAATGGATGCCCTTATATCATGATATGGGCTTAATCGGCGGTATTTTATTCCCACCCTACTTCCGAGTACCTTTCTATTTGCTTCCAACTACTTTCTTTTTATCCAGTCCGACTGTTTGGTTGCGGGCAATCTCGAGATATTCTATCACTATATCGTCGGGGCCTAATTTTGCATATAGTCTTTGTGCTCGCTGCATTCGGCCCAATAGAATTCCGAACCTGAATCTTTCAAGTTGGCGTCTGGCTCATAATGGTGCGGAGCCTATCGACGTTAAAACCATTGAATCTTTCAGCCAGAAATTCTCGCCATACGGATTTTCTGAATCTGCAATGTATCCCGTCTACGGCATGGCCGAGGCAACCCTTGCCATCGCTTTTCCCAAGCCTGGTCAAGATATTCGTGTCGATCTCGTCAGCCGGAAAGCAATCGTCGAAGAAAGCAAGGCTATTCCTGCTAGCCCTGAAGAACAAAATGCGATCTCGTATGTATCGACTGGCACATGCATTCCTGGGCATGTCTTAACAATTAGAGAACCCTTCGGCGAGAGAATTCTGCAAGAGCGTGAGGTGGGAGAAATCTGCTTCTCTGGCCCGTCTGTTACACCTGGATATTATAAGCAAATTGAACATGGGTCCGAACAGATTTCCGAACTTCGTACTGGTGATTTGGGATATCTATCTAATGGTGAATTATTTGTCGTCGATCGCCTAAAAGATGTTATCCAGGTTGCGGGCGCCAACTATTATCCCTTTGATATCGAAAGGCAGGTTCAACAAATTCCAGGCATCCGCTTGGGTCGTATTGCCGCTTTCGACATTCCAGCCAAAGGAACTGGTACAAACTCATTGGTAATTATTGCTGAAGGGAAAAGGGCAATTCAAGCTACCGCAATCTTAGATGCAGTGGCGGCAGTAAAATCTAGAGTGTATAACAGCCATGGAATCATACCTTATGACATCATGCTCACTGAGCCCAAGAGCATTCCTCTTACTTCTAGCGGTAAAATCAGACGTAGAAAGTGCCGAGAACTTTATCTTGAGGGTAAGTTAATTCCATTGGCACAAATATCTGCATAAATCAATTAGAATGCTTGAGAGGAGGAAAAGCATGTCAGAGGACATACAGACTCTTTTTCGTCGATATATCAATGAGGTTTGGAATGCAGGCAATTTATCTGCTGCAGGTGAATTTATTGCTCCGACTGTTCTAAGGCACACCCCCAGCCAAGACTTTTCAGGCTTAGACGGAGAAAAACAATTTTTCAATATCTATTATACGGCTTTCCCTGTCCAGGAGTACACTATCGAAGACCTATTTACTGATGGAAATAAGGCTGTCGCCCGCTGGACTCTGAAAGCAACTCATGGGGGAAATTTAATGGGCATTCCTGCAACAGGTAAAAAAGTTACGGTTTCTGCTGTTACCATTGCTAGATTTGCTAATGAAAAGATCGAGGAAATATGGAGTTTCTGGGATACTCTTTCGATGTTGCAACAACTTGGAATCTCACCTTTGGTAGAAAAATAGGATGCGGTCTAGGAGATCTATAGGCGTGTTAATATTTTTTCGATTTCTCTTTCGAAGAGAGTGCCCAGGTTGCATCCCTTAAGAGTATCATCGAACAATCTGATTCATGACCTAGAACCTGTATGAGATTCCAATGGCAAGTCACCTCCCACGATTAGGTAATAAAGCAGTACGGACGGCTCCGCGACCTACTCAGCGGCCCGTCTCCTTGATGGATACCCTCCCTCCATCGCTATATTCTGGCCCGTATCCTAAGCTTGATTCACCTCGCCATCGTTGGAAGTTTCTTGCAGCAGGAACATTCCTTCTCCTGTCTGGTATTGGGGTTGGCATCAGCATTGGCTTAACTGTGCGATTGCCACAGCAGACCCCAGTTGCATTAGAAGCTGAGGGCTTATTGGCAAATGCAATCCCTGTTAGCACCTTAGTGACAGAACCTGTAGAGTCTTACAACGTTACACGTGCTTTTACCGGTGAGGTGGTGGCACTTCACGCAAGCGAGCTGGGCTTCGAACGAAATGGCAAAGCTATAGAGATTTTCGTTGATGATGGCGATCGCCTAACGAGGGGTGCTCCATTAGCACGGCTGGATACTCGCAACCTTGAAACCCAACGCTTGGCCATCAAAGCGCAATTGCTTCAGGTTGAAGCTGTTATACGGGATTTAGAAGAACAACTCAAGTTATCTGAAGTCCAGTTAGATCGCAGAGAAGGTTTGTTGGTTGAGGGGGCAATTTCTCGCGAGCAGCGAGATGAATTTTCCTTCGGCACCGATTCTTTACGCGCTCGGAGAGATGCACAGGTCGCTTCCATCCAACAACTGGAAGCACAGTTAGCTGATATTGATGTAAACTTAGACAAAAGTATCCTACGAGCACCGTTTGATGGTGAAATTGCTCAACGGTACATCGATAGAGGAACAGTAGTCGAAGCGGGACAGCCAATTCTTCGATTGGTGGATGCCAGTAATTTGGAAGTACGGATTGGTATCCCAGCCGAGATGGCAGATCGGCTAGAAATAGGGAGTTCTCACACAGTCTTGACTGATAGCCATTCCTCTCAGGCTGAGGTGAAGGCAATCCTACCTGAAATCGATCTTGCCACTCGTACGCGCACAGTAATTTTAGGTTTAGATAATCCTGCCAATGTGGTTCCCGGTGAAGTAGTGCGGTTGGAATTACAAAGCGATCCCATTGCTACATCGGGGTTCTGGCTACCTCTATCCGCCTTGGTGCAAGGAGAGCGCGGTTTGTGGTCTACTTATGCTTTGACTGCTGCGGATTCAGGTCTTCCAGGGCTCTATCGCGTCGAGCGGCGCGACGTTGAAGTTCTGCATACTGAAGGCGATCTTGCCTTGGTGAAAGGAACGTTACAAGTGGGCGAAACTTTAGTAGATAGAGGGGTTCACCGCATCGTACCAGGTCAGCTCGTGCGCCCTCTATCTTCATTGGCTACGACCCAAATCGAGACGCAATCCTGACCTAGCCTAGCTTGGAAACTGCTTTTCAATGGTTCGAGTCCTTTTTCCCGGCTAGTCGGCTGAGGTAATGCTATGTGGGATTTATTTTACCGCAATAGGCGATTGCTGGTTTTAGTTATTGCTGTTATTTGGCTGTGGGGGCTAGTGGGTTTTCAGGCGTTACCCCGCATGGAAGATCCAAACTTGACACAGCGCAACGCTGCAATCGTCACGCTCTTTCCTGGTGCTAATTCCGAAAGAGTGGAATCGCTGGTCACGAAACCCATCGAAGACGAGCTGGTGGAAATCGAAGAACTTAAAACGATTGCCTCAATCTCTCAACCAGGTATTTCAATTATTAAAATTGAACTGAGCGATACGATTCGTGCTCCCGATACTGGTGAGATATGGTTTCAAGTTAGGGATCGTCTCAACGAGGTTAGAGCAAATCTGCCTGTTGCTGCCCTAGAGCCAGAATTTCAAGATTTGCATATTGCAGCTAATACTGCGATCGTTGCACTCACCTGGGATCTCGAGGTGCCGCCTTCTTATGGAATCCTTCGCCGCTCGGCTGAAAGCCTTGCCGACCAATTGCGTAACTTGCCAGGAACTGAGACCGTTGAGTTGTTTGGGGCACCTGAAGAAGAAATTGTTGTTGAAGTCGATCCTGACAAACTGTCTGCCATTGGCTTAATTACTAGCGAGCTATCACAACAAATCGCTGAAAGCGATGCCAAGCTAGCAGCTGGACAACGTTATGGATCTGAGAGCGATTTACCTATTGCAATCGATACAGAACTGGATTCTCTAGAACGGATTGGTCGTATCCCCATTCGCACTGGCAACACTGGCCAATTTGCTCATCTTAGCGATATTGCAAATATTGAACGCAGCATTGTCGATCCTCCTGCAGAGTCTGCGCTTGTTCGAGATCGAGCCTCTATCGTTGTTGCAGCTCGAATCAATTCAGAGGAGCGGATCGATCGATGGTCTCAAATTGTTCGCCAGACCCTCTCTACTTTTGAACAACAGTTGCCGCAAGGGATAATTGCAAGTGTGATATTCGATCAGAAGCCTTATGTTGATGAGCGTCTGAGAGGATTGATCCAAAATCTCCTGTTTGCAGCAGTGCTAGTCTCGGGCATGACGCTATTCATGATGGGCTGGCAGTCGTCCTTAGCTATTAGTCTTGCGCTGCCACTGTCAATCATGATGGCTTTCGGGTGCATGTGGTTTCTGCATATCCCCCTCCAGCAGGTTTCTATGACGGGGTTAATTGTCGCCCTCGGCATGCTGATTGATAACGCCATCATTATGGTTGATGAAGTCACGCATCGATTGAAGGACGGACAAGCGCCAAGCCCAGCCATTGAATCTAGCATTCGTAAGTTAGGAATACCCTTATTGGGTTCTACTATCACAACTATTCTTGCATTTCTACCTATGATCGTCATGCGGGGCAGTACTGGGGAATTTGTCAGTACACTCAGTATCAGCGTCATCTTGGCAGTGACCAGTTCTTTAATTCTGGCAATGACTGTGATTCCATCCTTTGCTGCACATATTGCAGTGAAATGGAAAACCAATACCAATCCTTCTAACTGGTGGAATTCAGGTTACTTTCATCCCCAACTGGCACGCGCTTATCGCTGGACACTAGATTATCTATTCTCCCGTCCTAAACTAGGAATTCTGCTAGCTCTTGCCATTCCCTTTGCTGGTTTTGTTGTCAGTCCTACACTACCATTACAGTTTTTCCCGCCTGCCGATCGCGATCAATTCCACATTGAGGTAGAGCTGGCTCCTCAGGCTTCACTCGCTCAAACGCAAACAACTGTAACTGAAGTCAGTCAACTATTGAGGCAGCACTCTCGGGTTAAGGATGTGAATTGGTTTATTGGTACTGCTGCACCGACGGTCTACTACAATCTTGTGGCTAATGTCCGGCAGAATCAGTCGAATTATGCTCAGGGAATTGTTCGACTAGATTCGTTTCGTAACAGTAGTTCCTTTATTCGACAACTGCAGGCTGAACTCGATCGCGCCTTCCCTCAAGCTCAAATCCTGGCGAGGCAGTTAGATCAAGGACCACCCTTTAACGCTCCGATCGAGATGCGTCTTTACGGTCCCGATCGAGAGGTACTTAAAGAACTAGGGGATCGCATCCGCTCCGAGCTGGCCCAACTGCCAGATATTATCCATACTCGTGCGAGTCTCAGCGAAGCTGTACCCAAGTTGGCATTACAGGTAGACGAAGAAAAAATTCAACTTTTGGGACTGAGTAACTCCGATCTGGCCCGTCAGCTCAATGCCAGTCTAGATGGGTTTATCGGCGGTTCTATTCTGGAAGCTACAGAGGAGCTTCCAGTCAGGGTGCGCATTTCCAAAGGCGATCGCAGCGATCTCAATTCCATTTCGTCACTCAATGTTTTACCAGATTCCATTTCGGCAGACGGATCTCGTGACGCAATTCCTATCTCAGCTCTGACGAATTTGGAGCTCAAACCCGAACTGGCCTCAATTGAGCGGCGCAATCAGCAGCGAGTCAACACGATTCAGGCATTTATCCCGGCAGGCGCTTTACCGGCTGAGGCGTTATCTTCTGTTCGACAAAGGCTGGAAGCAATCGATTTTTCTCTCCCAACTGGTTATTCTTACGATTTCGGTGGCGAAGTTGCCGAACGCCAATTCGCGATCTCGAGCCTGTTTGCAAGCTTAGGGATTCTGGCCGTTTTAATGGCAGTCACTCTAGTTCTGTCACTGAATTCCTTCCGCCTCGCGGCAATTATTGGTGTCGTTGCTGTTGGATCGGCGGGTCTTGGCTTTGCTTCGCTATGGCTTTATGGCTATCCATTGGGCTTTATGGCTATTATCGGCATGATGGGCCTAATTGGGGTTGCAATTAACGATTCCATTGTCGTTCTCAATGCCATTAGTAAAGATCCAGTGGCCAGCCAAGGTAGCGCTAGGGCGATCGCTGATGTAGTGATGCAATCTAGCCGCCACGTTCTAGCTACAACTGTCACAACCATCGCAGGATTTGTGCCCCTAATATTGCAGGGGGGCGGATTCTGGCCACCTTTGGCGATCGTGATTTGCAGCGGCTTGGTAGGGGCGACTGTGCTGGCTCTGTATTTTTGTCCATCAGCTTATCGATTGTTGATGAGTTCTGATGCGAGGAAGCGGAGAGTAAAATCCGACGGACCGAGTTGCGATCTGCCAGCTTTTGTGTTGGTTTTGGAAGATGCTAGAGGGGAGCGAATCATTCCATTGAACAATACGACTTACACTATCGGTCGTTCTCCAAAATGCGACATTCGTCCGCTCGGTCAGTACATTTCTCGAGAGCACGCAAAGCTGGTTTCCTTTTCATACGAATCTGAACATGGGTATGGATTCACAATAGTAGATGGTTGTTCGCCTTCCGGCCCAAGTGCCAATGGTACCTTTGTTAATGCCGTACCCATCAGCTCACATCGCTTGAGCTTAGACGATGTGATCCATTTTGGTCCCAAAGTGAAAGCAAGGTTCAAGAGCATTGAAAAGCTAGATGAACTTTTGCAAACTAACCTGGGCTAATGCACATTCAGTTGATATGCATTCAGCCTAAGCTACAACTCTAGAAGGGAATATCAGCTTCCATAAAGTAGAACGCAAACGCATAAGCATAATTTTTATAATAGAGATGAGTGCTGAAAACCTCCATATTTCAAGAGAAGTTTCAGCACTTTTTTTGGCTATATAAAAAGTGAGCCCTATCTAACTACTAAACCTGAAAATAGGCTATAGATATCAGGAATTTAGACCCTTCTTACGCTTTAGGTAGCCACCAACACCTAAGGCAATTGCAGAGCCTACAATCGAAATGGGTTCAGGGACTGCGGTAATTGTGCCTGAGAAAGCTCCCCCAGTAGATAAACTACCAGGAGCAAGGCTAGAAAAGAACAGGTTTTCAGAAGTGAAGTCGAAGCCAACTGCAATTGTTGAGTCGAGATCGCGGGTACCATCAGGATTCAAGAATGTAGCAAATCCAGTTGCTAAGAATGAAACCTGTCCAGGCCCAAGAATAGAAATCACCACATCATCATTGAGGTCGAGTACAGTAGCCGGGATTGGATCTACTGGACCTCCACCTCCAGGCACGGCTGTTTCATCAAGGGTTGGTAAAAACCCGAAGTCAATAATAGGTAAGCCCGTTGTACTAAAACTCTGGACGATAGCTGGAGGATTTGTAAAAGCTGGGCTATTGTAAATCGAAAAGGTTCCAGTATTGCTACCGGGTAAGACAGTAACACAGGAAAAATCACCAACAGCGGCTTGCCCTCCCACACAGGCAGCAGCATCTGGGGCCCCGGCAAATTCTGTAGGAGTTAAACCAGTTAAGAGTTCTGGAGTGAAGAAGACATTAGCTTGAATGTCTGAAACATCGCTTGCATCAACGATCTCTAATTGCAGAGCACCACCAATATTTACAACCGAACCCCCAGCAATTGTAGCGGCATCTACCGACTCAACCGCACCGAAAAAACCTACTGCAGCAATGGGCAAAGACATCCCCAAGGCTGTTAAAGCTCTACGTGACATTTATACTTACTCCTTAGATTGTTGCTCTTTAGTTCAGTAATCTCTGACGTCGCCCTAACAGCAAAGAACAAAGCTGCACGAAGCTGCGCCACATCAAAGCATGAATGCTGAGTAAACCCGTAGATGAAGCAACGCTACCCATCACATAGTCAACTCACGCTTGAGGTCTGACGTAGAAATCAAGGAATCCGTAGATGTCCCTAAGTGATTCCACGCAACTGGAATCAAGATACATTGACTCCTATGGGGCTGTCAAGACATATACGTCTCTTGCCAAAGTGGCCGATCGTCAGTCTGGGCCTGAGCTGGCCGCCAGAAAGACCACTACAACCGTTGGAACCCTTGTAAAACAGAGCTTCTAGAGTTTCATTACATCCGTGGATATACGTGAAAGATAGCTTAACATTCTGGGAAGAGTCATCATTTTTTAACAAGTTTTGTCGACTGCTGACCTCGGCAGAGCTGGGTATGATTGGTCTTTAAGTATCCGATCTCGTTATTTACAAGTAAAATGAAGATAGCTGGCAAGATTTATTTGTGTCTATTTATTCCAGCCTCAATGCTCGATCGCTAGATATTTAACATCTGATGCGCATTGGCCCCATATGGTAGAAATAGAAAACTGATTCAGGAGAGCCTACTGTTATGAGGATCGAATGTTGCATATCTTTTCGGTCACCCACCAACTGGATCTGAAGCATCTCTACGTTCGGGCTATTGGATGCTAGCAGACTGGCCAAAAGATTCAATAGGAGTCGGGAGAGCTCAGTCCCCCTAAGCCGAGATTCTCGTAGCGACACAAGGTTAGTGCATAAAGATGGAGAACTTGCCTGAGTAGACGACACTTGGTGGCTAGCGGTTTCAATTGCAGACCCCTCGAACTGGCTCCCTGGATCTAGGCTCCCACCTATGTCATTCTTTATAGCGCCCTGCCTGAGGCTGCAACACCTTGCCGGATGAGCCGCTAAATTGGCACAGCCGATCGCCAAAAAACTAGCATTACTCGATCTCGAGTTTTAAGCCTAATCGGGCTATAGCCATACCCTTGAGAAGTGAGGGTCTGTAGCCCCCAACTCATCTCGACCTCAAAAAATATAGATCCTAACCTAGGTGAGTTTTGTGCTTGGCCCCTGAAACTTTTTGCCTCCCACAGCCTCTTCTCAGCCAATCAGGAGATTAGCACTCCCCATCGTCGAGTGCTTCAAGATTGTTGTCAAAATCGAGACATCCCTGATGGGGATCGGCTAAATTGGCAGTCATCTCATTACTCATCGATCCACCAAAATCTGCTGCTCGAAAGTGGCTCAGTTTCAGATTGGAGCAGCAGGAATCTAGGGGTCGGGCAATGGCGATCGCCTCTCGCAGGCAAAACTAGCCAACTCAGATTTCGAATTTATGTTGACTGTTTAATTTGGAACGACATGAGCTATTCATTTGAACTTTTAGGCGTTACCCCAATTCTAGAGTTCTTCAATCACCAACAGCGCCTGTTAGCACAACCCAGCCAGACTCGACTGGAGTATATCGGCGCTCGCCGCTGCTCGCTCGATCGCTTCTTACAACAATTACAGGATCTACCCCCCGATCGCAACTGGGACCCCGAGGCTTTGGCTCAGGTGGCGATCGACTACTGGATCGGTCGCGCCCCCACCATTCAATTTTGGACGCAGCGACTGGCAGACGCCGGTTCCTCTTGCTTGGTTGTCGCTCGAATTGGCGATTTCAACAGCCTGCGTCACGAATTCGAGCACCTGTTTACCCACTGATTGTCCGGGTTCTGCCTAGAGCGGCGATCGAAATATTTGTGCTCCTGGCGATCGGCGAGCGATATCCATTGCTTTTGATGGGGAGCGCGGCACGATTGCGTTAAGATTCACACAGTCTCGCTCGGGGCAATGCTCAAGAAGTCTAGCTCCTACCAAGTCTTAAATCCTTATGAGTGTTGTCACCATTTTAGGCATTGAAATGCGTTCGGGGACGAATTATCTCCACGATCTCATCGTCAAGCACCCTCAGTGTAGTGGGGCTAGAGGAATATGGGAAGATTTTGTGCTGGCGGATCTACAGTATGTTTCTAAATACTTCTCAGTTTTAGAGACTTTTTGGCAGAAATTCCCGTTCGATCGAAAAAATATCGATAAGTCGAAAGAGGCATTTGGAGGTGTCCTCATTGATTTGCTCAAATGTCAGAGCACCGAGAAACAGGAGTTTTCCTATTTGGTGACAAAGACTCCTTCTTTTGTTGGGATAGAAAAGGCTCCAGAATTTTTTCCCAATTCTAAATTTTTACTTCTCATCCGAGACGGCAGATCGGTTGCCTATTCCTTAGAGAAATCATTTAATGTCAATTATTTTGATGCCTTAGAGCGTTGGCGAGAGAGTGCCCGCAAGCTAATCGAATTTATGGAGAGTCATGAGGCATTTTTTCGGCAACAGTGTTTTCTGGTCAAGTACGAGGACATATTTCTAGATTCGCAGGCTCAGCTCAGCGATATTTTTAGATTTCTGTGCTTGGATCCCGACGAGTGTAACTTCTCTGAAATTGAAGCGTTAGAGGTGCGAGGAAGCTCCGATCTCAGAGCGGCAAATCAGCAGATCGATTGGAAGAAGGTTAAACGAACTCAAGACTTCAATCCTATCGGTCGGTTTAAGGCTTGGCCAAAGTGGAAGCAGGCATATGCAGATTTTTACTGCCGAGATGAATTGAAGCAGTTTGGATACCCATTAGAGGCTGAAATAGGTGGATGGTTACCGACTCCGCTAGTATCGGGCTTGCATGTTATAGAGCGTCTCAACCCCAAAAAGCTACAGGTACGCATGAAGAAATGGCTTAAAGCCCAATTAATCGATCGCTAGCGTCCTCCTCTGCTTGTAAGACCGATGGGTCGACCTCATGGGTGGGAGGCAAACGCTCTAGCCTGAATTTCTAACTTGCATGCTTGCTGGCCTAATGGCCTCGATCGGGAGCGCTGCACGACTGCGTTAAGATTCTCACAGTCCCTCTCGGGGCCAATCTCAGCCAGTCATTCTCACAAGGCTCTTATGGCAAACGGTAACTCCTTCGGACAGATGTTCAGTATCACCACCTACGGCGAGTCCCACGGTGGGGCAGTGGGGGCGATCGTGGATGGCTGCCCGCCTCGGGTGCCGATCTCGGCGGAAGAGATTCAAGTGGATCTCGATCGCCGTCGTCCCGGTCAAAGCAAGATTGTCACTCCCCGCAAAGAATCTGACATTTGCGAAATCACCTCGGGCGTGTTTCAGGGAATGACCATTGGCACCCCCATCCACATCATCGTGCGCAACAAAGATGCGCGATCGCAGGACTATAGCGAGATGGAAACCACCTTTCGTCCCTCCCATGCGGATGCCACCTATCAGGCAAAGTATGGCATTCGCAATTGGCAGGGGGGCGGTCGAGCCTCGGCGCGAGAGACCATTGGGCGCGTGGCAGCAGGGGCGATCGCCAAGAAAATTCTGAAACTGGCAGCGGGTGTTGAGGTGATTGGTTACGTCAAGCGGATTAAAGACTTAGAGGGGACGATCGATCCCGACAGGGTCACGCTGGCAGATGTGGAATCGAATATTGTCCGCTGCCCGGATACGGCTGTAGCCGAACAGGCGATCGACTTGATTCAAGCAACGGGCAAGCAGGGGGATTCGATTGGTGGTGTGGTGGAATGCGTGGCTCGCAATGTGCCTGTGGGATTGGGGGCACCCGTGTTTGACAAATTAGAGGCGGATTTGGCAAAAGGGGCAATGTCGCTGCCTGCCAGTAAGGGCTTCGAGATTGGGTCGGGGTTTGCCGGAACGTATCTGACGGGCAAGCAACATAATGACGAGTTTTATATGGCAGGCGATCGCTTTAGAACGGCGACCAATCGTTCTGGCGGCATTCAAGGGGGCATCTCCAACGGCGAGAATATCGTCATTCGAGTGGCGTTCAAGCCCACTGCAACGATTCGCAAAGCCCAAAATACTGTGACCCGAGACGGTAGAGAAACAGTTTTGGCTGCTCGCGGTCGCCACGATCCCTGCGTGTTGCCCCGTGCGGTGCCGATGGTGGAGGCGATGGTGGCGCTGGTATTGTGCGATCATTATTTGCGCCAGCAGGCTCAATGCCAGTCTCTGTCCTTGTCTCCCTTGGAAGCTTCCGTGAAATAGGGATTGCGCGATCGCGATGTCTTGCTTTAGTTCGAGCTGTTCGAGACCTGCCGTACGCCAGACGAGGACGACCCCCACCCCAACGATCGCCCTTAGCCAGCCCCGTTCTATGACTCAAAACCGACACTTTTTGGCGTATGTCGAATTGCGCAGATGGCATTAGACTGATGTAGCATTGCGCCACATAATTGTTCGAGCTGTTTTAGGCCCTTCAAACTGCGATATGGACCCATCCCTGTTTGCTACTGCTTCTCGCTACTGTCTCATCCTGGCTGGCATTCTGGCTGTTGCCACCGTTGTGCTGTGGATTCGCCAGACGAAGTATCGCTTTGCCTTTTTCGGCTACACAGCCTTCACGATCGTGCTGTCGGTCGGTCTGGCAGCCCTCAGCTTTGGCCCCATTATCCGCACTACCGTTCCGGGAGCTGCTCCCTTCACTACGGTGTATGACAACGGCTCCGCACGAGCGGCGATCGCCGTTGGAGCAGACATTTCCCCCGAACAACTGGAACTCACGCTCCTGCAGGCAGCCAAAAATCTGTTCTCTTCGGGTCGTTACTCTGCCAACACCTCCACGCTGACCATTCGAGCCCGCACCATCGTTCATCCCGAGCCGGGTGTCTCTCTGCCGATTTATTTGGGGCAGGTGCGGCAATCAATGGCTGTGCGCAGCGATCCGAACATCGACATAGAAATTTTTTCGGAAGGCTTTGAAGAGTTGAACGAATATACTTCCGTTGAGGCGGGTTAGTTGGCCTGACAGGCACCTACGCTTGCTGGAGAGCATGACTGCGGCTAAGTTTGGGAAGCATTCGCTGGCTGAAACTGAACCGACATGATTGCGGTAACCCCCCCTCAACGATATTGGCAGATCCTCGCAACCGAAGCGCCCCCTGACTGGCTGGTGCAGCAGGTGGGCCGACGAGCGGCGCAACTCTTGTGGCAGCGGGGATTGCGATCGCCTCAAGCCGTCACCGCCTTTTGCGATCCCCAGCAATATAGTCCAACGTCACCCTGGGCCTTTGGGGAGATGAATCTGGCCGTGCAGCGGCTGCTAGAAGCCAGACAGCAGCAGGAACGGGTTGCCATTTGGGGGGATTTCGATGCGGATGGGGTGACGGCTACCGCAGTGTTGTGGGAAGGGTTAGGTCAGTTTTTCGATCGCGATCGCCTCTCTTTCTACATTCCCAATCGCTTGACCGAATCTCACGGGGTTTCGGCGATCGGGATCGAGCGGTTGCAAGCAGAGGGGATTGCCCTGATTGTCACCTGCGATACGGGCAGCACGAGTTTGGCGGCGATCGCTCGTGCGCATGAGCTGGGGATCGATGTCATCATTACCGACCACCACACCCTGCCTCCCGAACGACCGCCCGTGGTAGCGATGCTCAATCCGCGTGACTTTCCTAACGACCATCCCCTCGCCACACTGTCGGGGGTTGCCGTCGCCTACAAATTGGTTGAAGCCCTGTATCTATCCGAGCCCGATATTCCCGAGCAACCGCTGGAGCTGTTGTTGGATTTGGTGGCGATCGGTTTGGTGGCGGACTTAGTGGAGCTGCGGGGGGATGTGCGCTATTTGGCGCAGCAGGGGATCGAGCAATTGAAGCAACAGGCTCGACCTGCCGTTCAGTTGTTGTTAGAGCAATGCAAGCGGGCGGGCGATCGCGCGATGGATATTGCCTTTGGGCTGGGGCCGCGCATTAATGCGGTCAGTCGCGTGCATGGAGATGCCTCCTTTTGCGTCGAGATGCTGACGGAGGGCGATCGCGAGCTTGCCAAAACCTACGTGGCTCAGACGGAGCTGGCGAACACCCGGCGCAAAGGCATGCAAGCAGAGGTGTTGCGTCAGGCGCGCGAGCGGTTGCAGCAAGCGGATTTTTCGACGGATGCGGCGATCGTGCTGGCCTCTGCCGATTGGCCTGCCGGGGTGTTGGGCATTGTGGCGGGACAGTTGGCCCGAGATTATCAACGACCGGCGTTTGTGTTTCGGGTTGAGGGCGATCGCGCTTCCGGCTCTGCTCGCTCGGTGGCAGGCATCGACCTGTACCAACTGCTGCAACAGCACGAAACGGTTATCGATAATTTTGGCGGTCACCCTCTCGCAGCAGGGTTGCGACTGCCTGCCGAGAATCTTCCCCTGTTGCAACAGCGGCTCAATCACACCCTACGCCAATGGTTTCCCACGGGCTTTCCAGTACCGCAATTGGCGATCGACCTGGAGGTGACGGTGGCGGAATTGGGGCGGGAGTTGTTTCGCGAGCTGCACCAATTGGAGCCGTTTGGCATGGGGAATCCCGTGCCGAAGTTACTGCTGCGGGGGGTGCGTTTTGATGCGGGGCGCAATCGCAACAGCCGCGATGCCAAGGGGCAAACGGTGCGCTATATCTACACGACGTTTCGGTTGAGCGATCGCACCGGCAGCATTCGCGGGATTTGGTGGGGCCATTACAGCTACGAATTGCCTCAGGGGCTTTGCGATGCGGTGGTGGAATTGGACTATATGGGCACCCAACGCGATCGCGCTTCTTCGTTCGACTATCAAGTCCGTCCGATCGACGTTCGGGCAGCGGTTTCTTCCAGTGACCGACCTCTCCATCAGTTCCATCCGATCGATTTGCGAGGCAAACCCGAACCCGATATTCAAGCGCAGCTTGCAGAAATCTCCGAGCCCGTCATTCTAGGCACCTGTCCGACCAATTGGACGGAAGTGTTCAGTCGAGCCCTGCCCCAACGGCCCCTCGTGCTGGCCTACCGCGAGCCTCTGCAGCGATCGCCCCAACAAGCCTGGAGCACTTTGGTGGGTTGGGCGAAGTCTCTAGCGGCATCTGGAACGGCGGCTTCTCGCCAGCGGTGGATCGAGGCGCTACAGGTGTCTGCTCGGACGTTTGGGTTGGGGTTGGTGGCGTTAGAGTCGGCGGGGTTTGGGGTCGAGGTTGAGGGCGATCGCTTTTCGCTGTCTGCGAATGGCGGGTTGGTGGGGGATGTGGAGGCGATCGAGCGGTTTCAGGCGGCGGTGGCGGAGGAGGGGTTTCAGCGGCGATATTTTTACGAGACGGATGTGGAGGCGATCGCGGCGGTGCTGAATCATCCGGCGGGGCGATCTGGGCTGGAGGAAGCGGTCGAGCTATCGGCTTGAGTCGGCAATCGAACCCCCAGAGTTGTTTCTGCTTTTGGGCTGCTGGCGAATCGATCGAGGACGCCTCGGAGGTTGGATAGACTGGTAGCATTCTGCGGGGGCTTGCCTGATGGCTCAGACGGCGGGACGGGATTTGCGCTGGACGACGGCGGATTTAGAGGTGATGCCGGATAACGGCGATCGCTACGAAATTATTGAGGGGGAGTTGTATGTGACGCGCGCACCTCATTGGCGACATCAGACTGCTTGTCTGCGGGTGGCGAGTTCTTTGGATCTGTGGTCTCAGTCAACGGGGGCTGGGCGTGTGGTGGTTGGGCCTGGGGTGATTTTTGGGTCTTGGGATAGTGTGATTCCCGATGTGGTTTGGATCGATCGGGGGCGATTTGAACAGTTGGAGGATGGGTCGGGGCATTTCGCGGGTGCGCCGGATTTGGTGGTTGAGGTTTTGTCGGCGGGGGTTGCTAACGAGCAGCGCGATCGCGAGGTTAAGCTCAAGCTCTATTCCAAGCGGGGGGTGCGGGAATATTGGCTGGTGGATTGGCGGGGGCAGCAGGTGGAGGTTTATCGTCGGGAGCAGGCGGTTTTGGTTTTGCAGGCGACTCTTTTGGCTGATGATGAGCTTACGTCTTCGCTGTTGCCTGACTATCGGTATTTAGTGGGGAAGTTGTTTGTTTGAGGGGTTGGGAAGAGTCTCCGATCGGGAGACGGTAGACTGTTTGTCTGAATGCTTGGGAATGAGGGTTTAATAACTTATTCAACCTGAGTTGGATGGCTCTGCATTGCCCTCACCCCCGGCCCCTCTCCCCAGGGAGAGGGGAGAAATAACCGCAAATCCTTGCTGGTCTTTCGCTGTCCCCTTTATCCGGGCAGGGTTACTATCCCCGGCGAGGATGGCGATGATGCCAAGCTTTATTTGGAAAAGCTGGTGGAGGAGGCGATTGAGATGGTTGGGCAGGGAGGTCAGGAAAGCAAGGCGATCGCCTTGCCGCGTTCGTTGCTGATATGTCCGTAAGCCGCATCGCCCGTAAAAAAGATCGGATCGGGCCGCAATCCCTGCGTTTCCTGCATCCTCTTCAGGTCAGCCCGCAGCGTTCCCACGACCCGTGCCGCATCCCAACCCGTTCTAGGCTGATTGACATGCAGATCTGCACGAGATTTTTCTACATGCCCACCCCATTGAGCTGAATATTCCGAGAGCAATGGGTACAGCAGAAAAAAGGGTAGGACGGGAGTCATGAGGTTGCAGGAAGCAGTTGAGCCAGAGGTCTGAGTCAGTAACACAACTCCCAGACCGGCCATCCCCAATCTCTTGCCAATAAATCAACCAAATTTGATTGACTGGAGATCTTAGAGAATGCAAAAGTTTCTCCCCTCTCCCCAGGGAGAGGGGCCGGGGGTGAGGGCAGCAGCACCATCAAACGCAGTTTGGCAAACTTGCCGACCCTGCCTCAAAGACACCTCAGGGAAGACCAGCGGGTGCGCGATCGCCAGGTTAAATTAAGTTTTCTAGGCTTGACCAATCAATTCTATTTGATTTAATGTTTGTTGGCACAGTATTGGCAAGGGCCGCCCAGTCCGATCGCGTTTGACGAACGATTGCGCCGACAGGAATCCCTCAACTAGCTGTCCCAAAGCCATTTCAACGGATAAGTCGTGATTGCCGATGAGTATTGAAAATCTCCAAGAAGCTGTTGTCCCGATCGCAGAACCAGCTCCCCAACGATTGAACGTTTTCCAGCGGTATCTCACCCTTTGGGTTGTGCTGTGCATTTTGGCTGGAATTGCATTGGGAAGACTGTTCCCCAACGTGGCGATCGCCCTCGATGCCATGAGCGTCAGCCAAGTGTCGATCCCCATTGCCATCTGCTTGTTCTTTATGATGTATCCCATCATGGTGAAGATCGACTTTACCCAGGTCGACAAAGCCGTTCGTACCCCTAAACCCGTTACGCTCACTCTGGTGGTGAATTGGGTCATCAAACCATTTACCATGTTGGTGCTGGCTCAGTTTTTTCTGGGCTGGCTATTTCGTGCCTTCATTACCGGAACAGAGACGATCGGCGGTACTGAAATCGCTCTGGCGAATTCTTACATTGCTGGGGCTATTCTGCTGGGGATTGCTCCTTGCACGGCAATGGTTCTGATGTGGGGCTATCTTTCTTACGGCAATCAGGGGCACACCCTGGTGATGGTGGCGCTCAACTCGCTGGCCATGCTGGCGCTTTACGCTCCTCTGGGTCGGTGGCTATTGGCAGCCAACGATTTAACAGTACCCTGGCAAACGATTGTGCTGTCAGTCTTAATTTATGTCGGGCTACCTTTGATTGCAGGAACGTTAAGCCGCTATTGGATTATCAAATATAAGGGACGAGAGTGGTTCGAGCAACGGTTTCTCAAGTATCTCGATCCGGTGGCTATTTCAGCACTCCTCATCACCTTGGTGCTTCTGTTTGCCTTCAAAGGGGAACTCATCGTTAACAATCCGCTGCACATTCTTCTAATTGCGGTACCGCTTTTTCTCCAAACCAATTTTATTTTTTGGATGACCTATGCTGCAGCCCTGAGACTGAAGCTTTCCTATGAAGATGCCGCTCCTGCTGCGTTAATTGGGGCGAGCAATCATTTCGAGGTGGCGATCGCCACAGCGGTTACGTTGTTTGGCCTCAACTCGGGGGCAGCCTTAGCGACGGTGGTTGGAGTCCTGATTGAAGTTCCGTTGATGTTAATGCTGGTGGAAATTTGCAAGCGCACGGCTGGCTGGTTTCCTCGCGAACCCGATAAGGCCACACTGCTCGATCCGCGCTGCGCTCGAACCCTCGGTTAAACCCTTTTCAAACATGACTGTTCCACAACTGCTTCCCGAGCTGTCAGGCGAGGTGGGTGAATTGGGCGAATCCCAATGCAGTTTTGCCTGGTTGTGGAATGCAACCTTTGCCCCATCCACCTGCCAATCCCGATGCCATTCGAGCGATCGCCCAATTCTCGACACTCAACTGCAGGCTTATCGCATTCAAGTCGCCCTCTCCCGAGATACATTTGTTGCCTACATCACCGGTTGCGAGCTGCAGGTGGCGCGGGAGTTTTTGGGGCATTTGCCGGGGAAGCTGCAGTTGGATTTGTACGAGCATCAAGCGTTCGACCTGTGGAAACGGCTCAGTCGCATGAAAATGCTGCCCGTGCGGTTAGAGCGCTGGCAATCGACTGAAAAATCGGGATAGATCGTTTTGCTGGTTTGCGCTCTAGCGCTCGAACAAACCCGTTCGCCTAATCTACCCGCGTTAACGTAATGCTCCGCTTGCTCAGTTTGAGGGTGAACTCATCCCCAGGCTCTAAACCCATTTCTTTGGTGTAGGTGGCACCAATCAATAAATTCCCATTCTTGTGAACCGAGGCTTTATAGCTAGCCTCGCGGCCTCGACTGCCTTTGTCAGGAGCAGCCTCGAACTCCACACCTTCAGCTTCCAGCAGGGCACTGTAAAAGGCCATCAAATTGATCCGTTCTCGATCGCCTTTCGTTTGGCTGATGTAACCGCAAGCTTTGGCGATATCTTTTTTGTCTGCCCCTTGCATTTCTTTAACTTTGTCTTGAAGCGCCTGACCGGTGAGAGGTTGAGATTTCTTTTTAGCAGCCATATTGAGTTATTTCCAGTACAGAAATGTCGTTTGTGCCCTTGAGAACAAATGAACATGTTCTGTATAAGATTAGCCTGTTTTGAATTTCTTTCAACCACCGTCACAAAGCTATTCAACAGAATCCCGACCGATCGCTAGACTGGGATCGTTTCACTGCTCTTGCGCCATGTTTCAAGCCACACGCCGCCGCCTTGCCCTCTGGTACGCTGCCTGCACGGCTATTCTCCTCCTCCTGTTTGCCAGTTGCTTTTATGTTTACGTGCGCAACACCCTTATCGAGCGGGTGGACGACACCCTTCACCACGTGGTGGAAGTGGTAGAGCGATCGCTCGTTATCGAGCCGACAGGATTTGCCAGTCCAGCAATTGAACCGACAAGCCTCGCAGGCTCCCGCCCGGAATTTCGCGTCGATCTCGATGCAAGTTTGCGGGATCGCGATGTTGCCGTGGAGGACGATCGGATTGACTTGGAATGGTTTAGCCCCAAAGGGGAACCCCTGCGATCGACCTTTCCTGCTGGTTTGCATCTGCCGGGGCTCTCCAAGCAGCCAGAACAGACTGTTACGGTGGCAGCAAACTATACGTTGCGACAACTGACACAGCCCTTGCGTTACAACGACGAACTGTTGGGCTATTTGCGGGTCAGCCATCCCTGGTTTGAGGTGACGAAACCGACGCGACAGCTGGTGTTTGATTTAGCAGTGGGCGTTACCGGCACTTTGGGGGTCGTGGGAATTGTGGGCTGGTTTTTGTCGGGACTGGCGATCGCCCCCGTGCGGGAGTCTTACCAACAGCTCAAACGGTTTACAGCAGATGCCTCCCACGAATTGCGCAGCCCGATTGCCAGCATTCAGACCAACGTGCAAGTGGCCCTCTCCGATCCCGCACTGGAGGCAGGCGATCGCCACAACTGGCAGGTGGTGGAACGCCTGACCCAACGGCTGGGACGGTTGGTGGACGATTTGCTCTTTTTAGCCCGACAGGATGGGGGAGTGGCAGCAACCCCGCAATGTTGCGCGCTGGATATGTTGGTGCTGGAGGCGGTGGAAGAGCAGCGATCGCGGGCGGCAGAGCAGGGGATTCGCTTGACGCTAGCGATTGGCGATCCGCCCGATGGGGAAGGGGCAGCAATTCCTCTTTATAGCTTGATGGGGAATGAGGACGAGCTGGTGCGGCTGCTGACCAATTTGATTGAGAATGCCCTCCGCTACACCCCTCGGGGGGGTCGGGTTGCCGTCGATCTGCGCCAGTGGGTGAAATCGGGCCAGCCCTCGATTCAGTTGCAGGTGAAAGATACTGGCATCGGCATTCCATCGGATGCCATTCCCCATCTGTTCGATCGCTTCTATCGGATCGATCTCGCCCGCAGCCGTTCTGCCAGTGGGAATAGCGAGCGAACTCGGAGCAGTTCGGCAGGTTCGGGGTTGGGATTGGCGATCGTCAAAACCATTGTGGATCGCTATCGCGGTCAGATTCGGGTGGAGAGTGTAGAGGGGGAAGGGAGTTGCTTTACGGTCTTCTTGCCCGTTAAAAATGCCGAGTCTTGCGAGTCAGCGGAGCTCGCCTGAAGCGTGATTCGGGGCTTGTCGACAAACTGGGCTCGAAACAACAGCTTATCGCTCCAATTCTCTCTATAGTGGGAGTATTCTCGGGGATAGTAATGTACCCTCCCCGACAACCCCCTAACAGCATCATGTCTTCTTCGGGTCCCTACCGCAGCCGCCTCTTTCGGCACGCAGTCCGTCAATATCGCCGCACGATTTCGGGTGGCAAGCGCACTTGGCGACACTTTCAGGCTGCTGTTTGGAGGGAAACCCAAGTCCTGTTGCTTCCTTTTTACAAGCTGTTTCGGGCAGTAGAGCAATCCGATCGCCAGTTCTCGCCAGCCCAGTCTCAATCTCGCCTGACATCGGCAGCTAGTTCTGGCGAAACCGCCAGTGAGGCGATCGAGCAGCTCGTGCAGGTGGCCCAAACGATTCCCTTCATTGCCGACTCTGCGTCGGAGGTTTTAACTGCTCCCCAACTCGCGACTCGGCCTAAACGCCCTCGTTCTTCCCATACCCCCAGTTTGGCGAGCCGTATCGAGTACCTGGAAAGCAATTCCCCTCTAGCCCGATCGCAGCCACTGCAAATTCAGGCGATCGCCAGTCAGATCGACAGCCGAGCCCTCGTTCTCGTCACTCCTCGCAACGACGTTCTAAACTGCCTGTCTGGCGATCGGCAAGCTCTGCTCGCCCAGCGAATTGAAAACGCTCTCGCCCAACTGCAAGCCCCGCCGATCTCGTCCATTGCGATCGCCCCGCCAGCGCCTACCTGGCGACAAACCCTCGCTCGCCTGTCGCGACCCTTGCGCCAGCGCCTCTCGCTCCCCAATGCCGCCGAACAGCCCTTACCGTCGCTGCCACAGCTCTGGAAAAAGCTCTCGGTGCCCCAATCGGTCAATCCACTGGCGATCGCCCGTCAAACCCTTCAGTCACTCCGCCTACAGCCCGCCGAGTCCGATCCAGGTCAACCCCTATTGACCGGAGAGCGAGTCAGACAGAATCTGCCGCAGCCGTTGCAGCCTAATCCCGCCAGCTCTTCCCCCGAACTCGAAACCCTTCCGACGAGATACCCCGTCTCTGCTGCGACTCGATTCGCCTCGTTCGTTCCTTCGGCCTCAACTTCCAACGCTCTTCTCAATCCTGCGGGCGATCGCCCCCTCCTGCCCCCCGGCCCCGAGCCTGCGCCCCTCCCCCTCCTCAATCCCCCCACTGTCGGCTTCCTGCGGCCCGCTGTCAAACGCGCGCTCGAACGGCGATCGCCAGCAACGGCCAGCCGTCTGACGCCGAACCCAGAACAATCTGCCAGCCGCCGCTCCCCAAAATCGGCTGCGCGATCGCCATCTCGCAAGACGTCGCCCATTTCAAAGCAAAGGAGAGCCTCGTCTGCCAGCTATTCGCCAACCTACATTGAAGTGGAAGCTACCCCCCTCGGCAACGAGCGCTCCCCCCTCCAAGAGGGGCTCAGTTGGCTCGACCGAGGTGTGTTTGTGGCCGAAGAGACTGCCCTCAAGGGATGGCAGTGGTGGTGTGACTTCATACAAGAGCCCGAACAACCCAAGCCAGCTAACTTTGCTGCCGCCGCCGCCGATAGTCGCGACTACGTTCGAGCCTGGACTCGCAAGCTCCAAGCAATTGGCAGTGCGAGCGCTCAACTGGCGATCGCTATTTTGCAAGAATTGATGCCAGTGTTGTGGCAATCTGCCCTGCTACTGGTGCGCTGGAGCAAAGAACTCACCAGGAAACTGCTGCAATGGCTGTGGATTGAGGGTCTGCCCCTACTGTTAAAGAGGGGGGGGGCGAGCGCCCGCTGGAGTGCGACGAACGGCTGGAAACTGCTTCAGCAGTTGGGGAAAGCATTTTGGTGAACTGAGTGTGTTTAACGCTTCCAGTCCACAGCGTTAAACATCACAAGCGAACCACGACTGAATTCAGGGTAGAAATCCTGTAAATTATTAGCGAGCATGGCGATCTGATAAATTTATTCAGGCATTCTGAGCAGTAAACCCCATCCAGATGGAGATCTGGAGTTTTCAGGCATTGCACTCGGCCCCCTAAATCCCCCACTGGTGGGGGACTTCCGAGAGGCTATTGGCTTCGTTCTACAACTTTAATCATCCCGATCTCCATCGCCTTCCCCGCCTCTCAACCCTCAACTGGAACTGTATTCAAGTCCCCCAGAATGGGGGATTTAGGGGGCTAATGCAGCGAACCACAGCGCTAGTGAAGACACATTCTCAAAACTACGGGTCTCTACTTAGACGGGGCTTGAGCATAAAAGTGAATTCTGTTCCGGCAGTAGCGATCGCATTCCATCGAGATCGACGCCCGAGATTTTAGGAATTTTCATCTACAAACTTGAGAAAGGCGTAAGCCTCAGCCGCAGGTAACCGAAAGGTTTTTTCCTGATAATCAATAATGTAGGTTCCTTCGATCTTGCCGCAGGCGGTGCAGGTGACGGCATTCGACTTCAGGGTCGAGACGCTCAGTTGTTCGATTTCCTTATCCACCCATTGTTTAAAATTGCTCAAGTCGGGAGGAGCGAGATCGACAGTGTCGGTCATTGTCTAGAAACCCAGAAACGACGGTCAATGTTTGTGCGGTTTGCCCGATCGCGATCGCTCGCGAGCGGCAGCCGCAAACCTATTGTGCCCGGGGAAACTCATCTGACTGCCGAGCCTCCGAACTTGTTGTTTGGCCCACAAGAGATGGGCAAGCTCAGTTTATTCGGAGGTCGACGATTTTCAAGCTTGGCCTCTTTTTTAGCCTCTCGTAGGGTTGGAATGCTATGGCTGCGCAACAAGTAATCGAACTGGCCAAACAAGGAGATCCAGATGCTATTGCCTCGATCCTCAATCGCGCTTTAGGCGATCGGGGTGTTACGGCAAGGGTTTCGGTCGATCGAGATGTTCTCCAAGTCGAGCTAGAATCCGATCCGCCTCCCCGGCCACAAAACTTTGTGCCCCCCCTAGAACAGGCATTTGTCGGGCTCGCCCCCCGATCGCTGCGTGGCGTCACCTTCTATGGCTTGCAACCGGGCTCGATGGCTCCAGTTTGGGCTCGCAGCATCGAATTCGCCAGCACCTCTGACGAGGAACCCGCAGAGGCACAATCGACAGTTGAACTTTTGGCTGACGAGGAACCTGAAGAAACACAATCGGTTGGCAGTATAACTGAACTCTTGGCTGATGAGGAACCTGAGGAAATACAATCGATTGGTCATGTGGCTAAATTCTTGACTAACGAAGAACCCGAGGAAACACAATCGGTCGATCGTGCGGTTGAACTCTTGACTGATGAGAATGTTGAAGAGGCACAATCAACGGTTGAAGTTTTGGCTGACGAAGAACCTGCAGAGACACAAGCAGTTGGCAGCGCGGTTGAACTCTTGCAGGAATACTCTGCTGGAGAGCGCATATTTCGCGATGCAAATCTAGCTAACGCCGACCTGGCTGAAGCCAATCTCTGCGATGTAGTTTTAACAGCAGCCAACCTGCAAGAATCTAGTTTGAGTGCGGCTAATTTAAGTGCTGCCGATCTGCAGGGTGTCAACGCGATCGAGGCCAATTTGAGCGAAGCGAATTTATATAATGTCAATTTGAGTGAAGCCAATTTGAGTGGCGCGGTTTTGGTGTTTGCCAATCTCAGACAGGCTGATTTGAGCAGAGCAACGTTGATAGAGGCCGATCTGAGCCAAGCCAATTTGAGTGCAGTCAACTTGTGCCGCGCTAATCTGCAGGGAGCGCTATTGCAGCAGGTCAATCTCAGAGGAGCCAATCTGTTAGGCGCTAATCTGCAAGAAGCTCAGTTGCAGGGGTCCTGCTATAGCGAACAGACCCGTTTCGATGGCGATTTTGCGCCCGAAGCGGCTGGGATGGTGAGACTCGACGCCCCTTAGCAAATGATGCACCTCGATTAAAACCGCTCCCAGCGGGGCTGGAACCCCCGCCGCCGCAGAAAATTCAACTCAATGCGGCGCAAGCGCGACAGCACCTCGGTGTCGGGGGGATCGCCCAGCACTTCATCCTCCGCCTCGAACTCCCGCAGTTGTCGGTAGGCCGAAACCGGTTGTTCTGCGCCCTCGCGATCGAATTGCGCCCAAAACAGACTCTGGGCCGCAGAAAGAGCAATGTCATTCGTGGGGTCGAGAGCCAACGCCCGCTCGTACAAATCTCTCGCCTCCTCCAATCGCCCCTGCGAGAAGCGAATTCCCCCCAAAGCCAGCAAAGGATCGACCGCACTAGGCTGGAGGACAATTAATCGTTCGTAGGCTCGTACCGCCAACTCCGTCTGCCCTAGCTCGGCCCTCACCCCCGCCAGCGCTTGCAAAGCATTCACATTATTGGGGTCGAGCTCGATAATCTCCTCGTAGGTGCGAGCCGCCAAATCCAGTCGTCCCTGCCTCCGATAGGCATTCGCCGTCACAAACCGCGCATCAATATTGCTCGGATCGATCGCCAGCAGTTGTCCGTAGACCGCCAACGCCCCATCAAAATCCCCCAAAGACTGGAGAAAATCCCCCAGCGCAAAGTACACATCTGGATTGGTGGGGTCGAGGGAGCGAGTCACTTCAAATGCCTGCTTTGCCCCCACCACATCGCCAAGCTGGCGACGGGCATCGGCCAAGGCAAACCAAGCCCCAGCGTTATTGGGATCGAGACTGACAATTCGTTCGTAGGCAGCAGCAGCTCCCACAAAATCTCCCACTTGCTTGCGGGCTTCGGCAAACGCGAATAACTCTCCAACTGTGGCCCTAGCAGGCGGGGCTTGAGCCGGAGAAGAGCCGGGGGGTAAGGGTTGGGAAGGCGGAGATGGCGGCGCGGGAGCGGCCTGCGGCGGAGCATCCACCACTCCTCGGGGAGGAGGCGCGGCGGCAACCAGCCTCGGTGGCGGCGGCGTTCGCACGACAGCGGGAGATCGCGAGCCAAAAGAGGCGATCGCACGCGGAGCCGAGGGGCCAACAGCGGGACGTAGAGGGGGGCGAGTGCGGCCAGGGGTCCCAGATGCTTCTGGAGTGGAGTCTGCTGCTGAGGCGATCGCGTCGTCTGTCGCGAGTTGGAGACGATTGTTAAGGGTGTTGACCGCACGACCTTCATCAGTCTCGGGTGGAACTGTTCGACGCAATCGGGTTAGTTGCGCGCGAGCCTCTGCCGGGTCCACTCGGGCAAGGGCTTCGATGTAGCGCAGCCGCACATTCACATCGTCCGGCTCGATGACCAGCATGGCCTCGTACAGTTCCAAGCGGGAGAAATCGGTGGGCAGCACGGCCACCAAGGTATACACCTCGGGGGGGGGCTCGCGAAAGGGGAAGCGCTCGAACCAGCGATCGAGCATCTCTTCTCCCTCGGCGCGCGAGGCCAGTTGGTCAATTAGGGACACCGCGACGAGGCCCACTTCGGCCTGCAGGTCGTCGGCATCGTTGCGCAATAGCTCGCGGTAGAGGCGGCGGGCTTCGTCGCGCTCGCCCCGTTTGATGCGCAGTCCGGCCAGACTGAGGGCGGCCCCGCGCGCCACCGAGGGTAACTCCAGATCCCGATCGTCCAGTAGAGCTTCGTAGCGGCGGATGGCCCGCTCTTCGCGGTCCTCCTTCAGATCGATATCCGCCAGTAACAGCTCGGCGTTGGCATCGAAGTCTTCTCCAAAGGCGGCTTTTCCTCGGGCTAGGGTTCTGCGAGCGGCGATCGTGTCGTCCTCTTCCAACTGCATTTGAGCAATGCGGAAGTCGATGAAGGGCACATCCACCGCCTCAGCCTCCCGCAGGATTTCGTAGAAGGCCATCAGTTCGGAGTTGGGGGGATCGAGGCGGACCACAGACTGAGCGGCATCTAGCTGTTGTTCGGGGGGAATCAGGGCAATGGGCAAGAGCACCTGTTGCAGCCGCTCCTTCAGGTCCACCTGATAGAGGAAGCCGATTTCCCAATCCTCGGACAGCTCCTGCACCAGCGGATCGTCACTATCGGCCTCCCGCAGCAAGACGCTTTCGATCGCCAGTCGCTGTACCCGCAGTGTGTCGTCGGCGGGGAAGTCCTGTACGAGCCGGTCGTAAAGCTCTAAGGCGCGATCGCGCTGTGCGGGCAGGCGACTGAAGAAATTGGCCGCCTCCCGCAGGGTATCGGCCTCGGTGGTGGGGTCCGCCAAAATGTCGTCGTAGAGGGCGATCGCTTTTGCTCGGATGGCATCGGAGGCCCCGGGTTGGCTGGGCAGGCTGTCGAGTAACGCCTCCAGCGCCACTTCATTATCGGGATCGGCAGCCAACACCTGCTCGAACAGTTGGAAGGCGTCTTCCAATTGCCCTTGCTCGAAGCGCTTGCTGGCGAGCCCCTGGATCGCGTCGAGGTTATCGGGATCGAGCTCCAAGATGGTTTCGTAGGCGGCGGCAGCGCGATCGACTTGTCCCTGTTCGGCGCGCACGCCTCCCAAGGCTTGCCATGCTGCGATATTCTCGGGCTGGGCTGCTACAACCCCGGTCAGTAGACGAGCGGCGGCGTTGAGTTGCCCCTCTTGCCGCTCCAACTCCGCTAGAGCAAACAGGGCAGAGACATTATCCGGTTCCAGGCGGACGATGCGCTGGTAAGCCTCGCGAGCGGCGGCGGGATCGTCCAATTGCCGCAGCAAATCTGCCAGCGCCAGCCAAGCACCAACGTTGCGCGCATCGGCATCGACAATCTCTCGATAGGCCGCCAGTGCGCCGTCAAAGTCCTCTCGCTCCAAGCGCAGGCGGGCGGCGAGAAAATTCAGCGCCACCCCTTCAGAAGAGTCGGCAGGGAATTGACGCTTCAATGCCGTCAACTCCGCTTGCGCCGCCACCGGATCGAGTAAGGCGAGAGCTTCAATTCGGCGAATCTGAACGCCAAAGGCTTCTGGTTCGAGCTCGAGCATGGCGCTGTACAAATCCAACCGCTCCACTCTGGGGGATAGCTCGGACACCAGTCGATAGACCTCTGGTGGGGGCTCCCGGAAAGGGAACCGATCGAACCAGCTATCGAGTAGGGCTTCCCCCTCCACATCGGCAATGCGATCGTCCACCACGTCGAGGGAAGCCAAGCCCAGCTGGGCCTGCAGGTCGTCGGGATTGTCGGATAGGAGGCGCTCGTAGAGCTCGCGAGCTGCCTCCCGCTCGTTCTGAGCGGCTCTCAAGCCAGCCAAATTCAGAATCGCTGCCCGCCGAATCTCCTCACTCTCCAGGTCTTCGCTGGCAATGATGTCTTCATAGCGGCGAATGCTGCGGTCTGCTCGCCCCACCTGCCGTTCTAGAGAGGCGATCAGCAATTCCGCACTGGCGGCAAAATCCGGCCCTCGGGTGGCAGCGGCACTGGTGAGGGTTTGGCGGGCGGCTTCGTTTTGGCCCAACTCCAGTTGCATTTGGGCAATGCGGAAGGCCAAGAACGGCACGTCCACTGCGGGGCTGTCGAACTCCTGGTAGGTGGCGAGGAGGGCTGGATCGGGGGGATCGAGACGGACCAAGAGTTGGGCTACATCCCGCTGGCGGGCCGGATCGGCGATCGCCGCTGCCGCCAATGCTGCCTGCAGGCGGTCTTGCAATTCGGGCTGGTAGAGGAAACCAATCGGCCACTGGCGGGACCGTTCTGTAACAAGGGGCTCGCTGCTGTCGGCATCCCGCAGCAGAATGGCTTCTAGAGCTAATTGCTGTACCGGCAAACTGTCATCTTCTGGAAAGCGATCGGCCAGATCGCGATACAAATCCAGAGCGGTTTGCCGCTGCCCGGGTAGGGTGCCGAAGAACGCCGCGGCCGATCGGACTAAAGCTGGGTCGGGATTGGGGGCGCTCAACAGGTCGTCGTAGAGGGCGATCGCGTCTTGCACGAAGCTGGCGGGGGCATCCGGTTGGGCGGGCAGGATGTTGAGGACGGCGTCGAGGGCGACAGGATTGTCGGGATCTTTTGCCAGCACGCGATTGTAAAGCCGTCGCGACTCTAGCAAATCCCCCCGTTGCAGTTGCAATCCTGCCAGACCCAGCAGCACGTCGGTGGAGTCGGGGGCGAGTAGCAGCAGGGTGTCGTAGGTGACCAGGGCGCGATCGACTTGCCCCAATTCGGCCAAGCTGCCTGCTAGCCCCTGGAGCGCGCCGATATTTTCCGGCTCGATCGCCACAATGCGCTCGTAAGCGGCTAGAGCGCGATCGAACTCCCCTTGCTCTTGCCGGAAACTGGCGAGTGCAAACAGGGCCGGGAGGTTGTCGGGGGCGATCGCCAACAACTCCCCATACACCTGCGCTGCTCCTGCCAAGTCATTCTGCTGTCGTTTTAAATCCGCCAGCACGAACAAGGCATCGATATTCTCGGGTTCGAGGCGGCGGATGCGCTCGTAAATCTGCAGGGCAGCATCCCCGTTCCCCTGCTGCTGCCGCACGTCTGCCAGCGCCAACAGCAGCTCGATATCGTCGGGCTCGCCCGTCAATAGACTGTCATAGATCGCCGCCGCCCCCTCCAGATCCCCTTCCGCCACACTCAACTGAGCGCTGGCGAAATTGAGGGCCCGCGCCATCTCTACATCCCCTGGAGACAGGCGACGGCGGAAGTCTTCTAGGCGCGTGCGGGCGGCCACTGGATCGATTGCTGCCAAAGCCTCGATAAAGCGCACCCGCAAACCGGCATTCTCTGGCCGTAAGGCCAATAATCCTTCATACAGGGGCAAGCGCTCCCCACTGCCGGGGAGAGCATTGAGTAAAGCGATCGCCTCGGCGGGCGGGATGCGGAACGGGAAGCGATCGAACCAGCGCTCCAAGATGGCTTCTGCAGCTTCGAGCTCGATCGTCTCTTCTTGGAGAGACAGTGCTGCCAGCCCCACTTCTGCCTGCAAGTCGGTGGGGTTCGCATCCAGCAAAGCATCGTACTGTGCGATGGCTGCGGGACGATCGCCTTGCTGCGCCAGCAACCCAGCTAAGCTGAGCCGCGCCCCCCGCACCACTTCGGGGTTAGAGCTATTGGCAATCAGGGTTTCGTAGCGCTGCCGACTCAGCACATTGGCCCCCTCCTGCAACTCTAGATCGAGCAACAACAATTGAGCACTCTCGGCGAAATCGCCCTCGTCGGCCACCAGTGCGGTCAGCGTCTGCCGAGCAGCATCCGTCAGTCCTCGTTCCAACTGCATTTGGGCAATGCGGAAGGGCAGCAGCGGCAGTTCCAGCCCCGCCCGCTCGAAGCTCTGATAAATCGCCAAGAGCTGCGGGTTAGGGGGATCGAGACGGACTAGGAATTCTGCCAATTCCTGCTGCTGTTCCCGTTCGGTCGGCAGAGGAGGACGCAGGGCCAGCCGCAGGCGATCGCGCAACTCCAGTTGATAGAGAAAGCCCGGATTCCAGTCGAGGGCAAGTTCTTGCACCCGCTCGTTCGAGGCATTCGCCCGACTCAGCAGCACACTTTCCGTCACCAGCCGCAAGGCGGGTAAATTGCGATCGCTGGGGGAAAGGGCGATGAGGCGATCGAAGACGGCTAGGGCGTCCAGTTGTTTTTCGGGAAATTGACTGAAGAATTTGGCGGTCTTGCGGAGGGTTTCGACCGATACATTGGATTCTGCCAGCAGCGCCTCGTAGCGGGCAAAGGCATCTTGGCGCAGGCTCTCGGGGGCATTGGGCTGAAGCGGCAAGACATTCAGAAGGGCGTCGAGGGCGGTTTCGTTATCGGGGGCGATCGCCAGCACCTGTTCGTAGAGCACCTGCGCCTCTAACAAAGCCCCCTGCCGCAGTCGCAACCCCGCCAAGCCCAACAGCACGTCAGCAGAATCGGGAGCTAAGGTTTGCAGGGTTTCGTAGGCCAGTAAAGCGCGATCGAACTGCTCCAGTTCTGTGGCAGTGCCCGCCAGCGATTGTAGGGCGGGAAGATTGGCAGGAGCGATCGCCAAAATCTGTTCGTAATCCTCCAGTGCCGCCGCCAGATTCCCCTGCCGTCGGCGCAAATCTGCCCGCGCAAACCGCACCTGCACATTCTCGGGATCGAGCTGCAAGACCTCGGCATAAGCTTGTAGCGCCCCAGCCTCATCCCCCCGCTGCTGGCGCAAATCCGCCAGAGCGAACCACACTTCTAGATTGCCGGGGGCGATCGCCCGCACCCGCTCGTAAAGCTCCAGTGCTGCCGACTCGTCCCCCTGCTCCCGTCTCAGGGCTGCCAAGCCCAAGAGGGCAGCCACGGCATCGGGGTCGTCGGCCAAGATGGCGTTGTAATCTGCCGCCGCTGCTGACAAATTCCCACGATCCACATGCAGTTGGGCACTGATAAAATGCAACGCCTGGGCCAAGTGCCCATCGCCAGTCCCCATCTGACGGCGAAACTCTTCCAAGCGGGTGCGGGCAGCCACTGGTTCGAGCTGGGAGAGGGCAGCCACAATGTGAATCTGGAGGTCCCGATTGGCAGGGGTGAAGGCCAATAGACCCTCGTATAGGTCCAAGCGATCTAAATCGGCGGGTAGGGCAGTGGCGAGGCGAGTGAATTCGGCTGTGGGCATGCGGAAGGGAAAGCGATCGAGCCACTGCGCCAGAACGGCTTCGGCTTCTGGCTGAGAGAGGGCGTCGTCTAAATAATTGGCGGCAGCCAAGCCCGCGATCGCCTGTAGGTCTTCAGGATTGTCCCGCAGTGCCAAGTTGTACAGTTGCCGCGCCCGCTCGAAATCCTCCCGGGCCACCTGCAATCCCGCCAAACCCAGGATCGCCCCTCGCCGTACCCCTCCATCGGGATGGTTGAGCAGCGTTTCGTACCGCTGCATACTCTCCTCAATCGAGCCCGCCTGACGGTCCAGTTCCGCCAGCAGCAATTCCGCTCCTGCTGCCCCAATGCCTCCCCGCGCCAGGACTATCTCCAAAGCTGCCTTCGCCGCCACTGCCTTCTCCCGTTCCACCCACATCTGGGCTACCCGAAAGTCCAACAAAGGAACGTCTACCTGTGCATCCAACAATTGTTGATAAACCTCTAATAGGTCTGGATCGGGGGGATCGATTCGGGCCAAGACTTCTGCAATTTGCTGTTGTCGCTCGGGCTCGGTTTCCGGCAGAGCTAGGGCCGCTTGCAGGCGATCGCGTAGGTTGAGGTGATACAAAAATCCCACGGGCCACTGTTCGGCTAGGGGCTGCACGACGGGGTTGGCCCGAGCGGCATCGGCCAGCACGATGCTTTCGAGGGCGAGTTGCTGGATGGTATAGCTGCGGTTGGTGGGAAAGCGCACAATTAACCGGTCGAACAGTTGCAGTGCTTGCGAATAGCGATCGGGCACGGTGGCAAAGAGGAGGGCGGCATCCCGGACGATGGCGGGGTCGGGGTCGGGCTGACTCAACTGCTCGTCGTAGAGAGCGATCGCCTCCCGCAAGAACCGTTCTGGGGCGTCCGGTTGGGCGGGCAGAATATTGAGAATGGCATCGAGGGCCGCTGCATTAGTGGGGTCGAGGGCTAAGACCTGCTGGTAGAGCTGGTGGGATTCCTCCAAATCTCCGATCTGTAACTGCAAGCCTGCGAAACCCAGCAGCACGTCTGTCGAATTGGGGGCCACTGTCAGCAGCGTTTCGTAGGCCAACAAAGCCCGCTCGATCTGCCCCAATTCCGTCGCAGTTCCCGCCAGAGCTTGCAGCGCCCCAATATTCTCGGGCTCGATCGCCACAATGCGTTCGTAAATCTGCAGCGCCTCGGCCAACTCCCCCTGCTCTCGCCGAAAATCTGCTAGGGGAAACAGCACCTCTAGGTTGTTGGTTTCAATCTGGGCGATCGCCGCCAGCGCCTCCGCCTCCCCTGCCTCATCTCCTGCTTCGCTTCGCAGCTCGGCCAAGGCTAGCCAAGCCTCTAGGCGATCGGGATCGCTCCGAACAATGCGCTCGTACAGCGCCAGAGCCGCTGCCCCATTCCCCTGCTGTTGGCGCAGCTCGGCTAAGGCCAGCAACGCATCGGTATCCTGCGGATCGGTAGCCACAATTGTCTCGTATGCCGCTGCTGCTCCGTCTAAATCTCCTGCCTCTTGCAGCAACCGAGCCGCCAGAAAACTCAACTGTCGCGCCGCCTCAGACTCTGGCGCAACCCGCTCGCGAAACTCGTCCAGACGAGCCCGAGCGGCCAGCAGGTCCGTCGCGGCCAATGCCTCCACAAGCCGCACCTGTACCCCAAAATCCTGGGGCCGCACCGCCAACAGCCCTTCATACAACCCCAGTCGAGCACTCGTGCTGGGGAGACCGCTCGCGAGGGCAAATACCTCGGGGCTGGGTATTCGAAAGGGGAAGCGCTCCAACCAACGATCCAAGACTTCTGCAGCCTCGCGCTCGGATAGGGACTCCTCCGCCAGCAAGACCGTCGTCAATCCCACTTCTGCCTGCAAATCCAGCGGCTCGATCGCCAGCAGTTGTTCGTACAGCCGCCGCGCTCGCTCCAGATTGTTGAGACTGATATTGGCTCCTGCCAAGCTCAACGTAGCGCCCCGACGAATAGCCGGGTCCGCGCTGCGGGCCAGCAGCCGTTCGTAACGCTGGATGCTGGCGTCGAGGCGACCCTCGCGGCGATCGATCTCCGCCAGCAGCAGTTCTGCATTATCGGCAAAGGCATCCCCCTGCTCTGCCACAGCCGCTGCGATCGTCGTCCGCGCACTCTCTCTATCCCCCAACTCGATTTGCAATTGGGCAAGGCGGAAATCAATCAAGGGAAGGTCGATCTCTGCCTGCTGCAAGCTCTCGAAAATCGGCAGCAGCTCGGGATCGAGGGGATCGACTCGCACTAAGGTTTGGCCCACTGGCTGCTGTCGCTCGGGGGGGATGTCTAAGTCGGGTAGGACTAATGCCTGCAGCCGCTCCCGCAAATCGAGCTGGTAAACAAATCCCGGCATCCAATTGGGGCTGAGTTGCTGCACGAGTGGATGGGAGGTAGGCGCTTCGCTCAGCACCACGCTCTCCACCGCCAGCCGCATGATGGGAAAACTGCGATCGCCGGGAAACAGTGCCGTCAGTCGGTCGTACAGTTCCAGCGACTGCAATTGCCGCTCGGGCACCGTGCTGTAAAAACTGGCCGCCGCCAAAATAATCTCGGCGTCGAGATCCTCGATCGCCAACAGCCGGGTATAAATGGCGATCGCCTCAGACTGATATTCCTCGGGGGCATCCGGCTGTGCGGCCAATCCCACCAAAATCGACGCCAAAACTGCGGCCACCTGCGTATCCGCCTGACGGGGACGCAGCACCTCCAGCGCTTCTACCGCCCGCTCGACCCCCTGTAGGGACAAGGCATAGGCGATCGCTGCATCCTTCTCTGCGAGGTCGCGACCAGCCGCGAAGTATTGCTCGAACAGGGCGATCGCCCGAGGGTGTTGCCCCGAGAAGGCAAAGGCTTTGGCGGCTTCCAACTGCAGTTCGGGGGTGGGGTCTAGCCGCAGGGCAACTTCGTAGTCGGCGGTGGCCGCTTCAAACCGTTGTTGAAAGCTAAGAATGCGAGCCCGATTGAGGCGGGCACTGAGCCGATTGGGCGCAATCTCGATCAGCCGATCTAGAGCCTCCAGCCCTCCCTCGTACCATTCCGGTCGAAAGGTGCCCAACTGCCCTACCGTCTCCAGAGCCAACACATTATCGGGCTCTTGCGCCAGCACAGCCCCATAAGCCTCCCAACTCTGGCGATCGCGACCGGCGCGGCGCAGCGCGATCGCCAAGCCCAACTTGGCCTCAATCGAGGCGGGAAAGTCTGCGATCGCCTGTCTAAAAGTCAAGATGGCATCGTCCACCAATCCCTGTTCGAGCAGGGTATAACCTTCCACGACGCGTTCGGGGACTCGGGCGGGCAGTGTGGGTTGGGGATCGGCCTGTGCGATGACCGGCTTGGCTGAGTCAGCGATCGATGTCGTTCTGGGGCGATTGCTTTGAGCCCGGACCCGCAGTGGCGATTGGGGGGCGATCGAGATCGTCGCTGCGAACACTCCGGCAGAGAAGCCCAAGGCCGTGCCCCACAAGACCAGTGCTCGGTTTTGGTTGCTGTCCGCCATATCGATCGTCGGCCTCAAGTGATTGCGCGAGCTGGCGATCGCCGAGAGGGCCATCGCCCTTTACCACCCAGGTCTCGCCAATCGGTCGATGGAAAACTAAGGGCTAGAGCAGTCAACCGGCCTAAACAACGACTAGCCGGTTGCCCTGTCGCACAGCCTCTATCCTCTGACAAGATTTCCCCCATCATTGCCGTTCTATTCAAACTGTGACAGTCAGCAAGAGTTGGTAACAAATGTCAGGGGATTGGCAAGTTAAGGCTGTACCGATCGGGCCACTCAATGCTGTAGAGGTGCTTTGCCCGAGCGATGGGCTATTCGAACGCAAGTTCTCGGGCACTGCAAGTGTCGGGATGCAAGTCTAGATCGGACAGAGGGGTGTTGTTAACATCGTTGAGGCTAAAGCGCAGCGGAATGCCCGCATCGAGCAGAGATTTCAGCGAGGGCTCTTCACAAGCGTAAGCGGAAAAGAAAGCTTCAAACGCTTCACCAATTAAGGCAGGGTTCGTTTCCCGAGCTTTAACTCTCAACAACCGCGTATCGTAAACGAACGTATCTCCTTCAACTGAGGTCGAGAGCAACTCTGCGTTTGGGTCAATTTGGACGGGAAGTGATTGGTTGAGAGCGCTCGAAATCTGTTCTAGGGGAATCTCTGCGATCGCGATCGATGCAGTTGCCGTCTCTGGAGGCGGCGAGGGAGGTTCGGTTTCGGGGGCTAAGGTGTTTGGATTGCTAGCCCGTTGCAATTGCACGAGCTGACTGCGATAGACAGTGAGGGATTGCAAAGACCCGTTTTCGGCAATCAATCGATCTAACACCTCGATCGCCTCTGGCCAGTTTTCGGCTTCAACAGCAGCTTGCAAGTGTTCGTCCAAATCCTGGGCAAGCCCTACCCCCGGCCACAAACCAGCTGAGAGTACAGTTACACCAACGGCTCCCATCAGTGTTTTAGCTTGCATCAAAATGTCTTACCCAAATAACCTGAATGTAATATATACAGACACAGTTAACCACTGCATTCGCCCCCTAAATCCCCCATTCTGGGGGACTTGGCGACAGCGCTAGCTTGGGTTTTGGAGATGGGGAAGACGAACCGGCGAATCGCAGCTATTAAAGCTGTAGATCGAAGCCAACAGATTCTCACAAGTCCCCCACTGGTGGGGGATTTAGGGGGCCGAGTGCAATGCCTATAAACTCCAGATCTCAATATGGATGAGGTTAGGTAAAAACCTTTAGGTAAAAAAAGACGAGCGCTGTCGGTGCTTGGCGATCGATTCGACAATGCCTAACGCCAGGTAGTTGGTCAATAGGGCCGATCGCCCATAACTGACAAACGGCAGCGGCAAGCCGGTAATGGGCATCAAGCCGATGGTCATGCCGATATTGACCATTGACTGAAACAGGATCATGCTAAAAACACCGATCGCCACCAGCGCGCCGAAATCGTCTTTAGCGTTTTGGGCAATCAAAATCAAGCGAAAACAGACGATCCAAATCAAGCTCAATACGGCGATCGCCCCGATAAATCCCAGCTCTTCGCCGATCGCTGCAAAAATAAAGTCTGTATGCTGTTCGGGGATAAAATCTAACTGAGTTTGGGTGCCTTGCGCGATCCCGCGTCCCCACAGCCCACCCGCGCCAATGGCAATTCTCGATTGAATCAGGTGATAGCCTGCCCCTAACGGATCTTGGCTGGGGTCCATAAAAATGAGTAGGCGCTGCCGCTGATAGGGCTTGAGAATTCCCCAAGCAATTTGGCCCAATACCCCTGCCAAAAGATTGAGCACGGTAAACGCAAACGCGCCAAATCGACGCCAAGGCAAGTGCCAAGCAGCCAAAACGCATACCAGTGCGACCCAACCCAGCCACCCCCACAGCATCCACTTCGCCTCGGTATTGGCATAGATGCCGTAGAAAATAGCGGCGATCGCGGGAGAGCTCAGTAGCAGCAGCCAACTGAACCGAGCCCCCCCCCAATACAACATCCCGATCGCAATGGCGATAAAGATCAGAGCTGTGCCCAAATCCGGCTGCAAGAAGATGAGCAGCCAGGGGGGGGCGATCGCCAAAGCCACTAAGCCAATTTGACTGAAGTACCTAATCGGCCAGCGATGCAGCACTGCCGCTGCCGTCAAAATGACACTCAGCTTGGCAAACTCCGAGGGCTGCACCTTAAAACCGACAAGATTAATCCACCGAGCTGCCCCTCCCCCCGTTACGCCGACAAAAATCACAGCCACCAGTAGAGCAACGCAAATCCCGTAGACAAACCAATGCCATTTCAGCCAAATCTGATAGTCAATCCGCGCCACAAATAACGCTAGGACCAGACAGAGGCAGGACATGATGGCCTGCTGCAACCAAAAGGAACTGTCTTGCCGAGTGCTGTAAATGGCCAAGATGCCGATGGCATTGAGGGCCATTACCGTCAGCAGCAAAATGCCGTCAAAGTCTTTCCAATCTTTACGCCACTGTTTCCAATTCAGCCAATGGCGACTGCCTAGGAAGGACATCATGGGGCTCAATCCTCAATTTCGCTGCTGAGTACGGCGGCGATCGCCTGTTTGGTATTGTCCTGAAACTCTTTGATATTGACTCGACGCAACAATAGGAGTGCTGTGATGATGCCTAGGGCTTGAACCCCAAACACACTGCTGTAGGCCAGAAGTGGGATTTCAAATAGATGTCGGCCCAAATCTAAAATGCCGCCGCCAAAGACAGTGGACAACCCCCTTGCCATCGCCTGAGCTAGTCCCCAAGCTCCAATAAATGTGCCCGCTGTTGCCGCCGCTGTTAAATCCAGCATTAAACCAATCGCCCCCGCCGTGAGAATGCCGGAGGACAGGCCAAACAGCACTAAAGAGCCCCGCAAAAAGTTGGCACTGCCACTAAAACCAGACAGAATCAACAGGCCAAAACAAATGGCGGCGGCAATACAACCCAACCGAGTCGTACCCCGTTTGCCCAGGCGGGGCACAATCAAAAAGCCGGTTCCGGCGATTCCGAGCAAGGTACCGACCCCAAAAAAGGCATTGAGCAGAGTGGTATCCGCGAGGCAGAGACCAAAGACTTCGCCGCCGTAAGGTTCCAACACGGCATCCTGCATAAATAAGCTGATGGTCATGACCAGCAAAAAGCTGAAAAACAGGCCCGTTTGGCGGCTGGCGGTGAGGATTTTGATGGCTCGGCCGAAGCCAATTTTGTCTTCGCGAAGACTGGCTCCAGAATCGCGCGATCGCTGGTGAAAGCGGGAGTACTTTTTCTCTACGCCCGCCGTGGCCAGACAGCAGAGCCCGAAGACTGCGGCAGGCACGATGACAAATAAAGGATTGACGGATTGCTGCAGTTGTGGGATGTCGGCAACGCGGGCGTTGAGGGCGGGATTGAAGTTGAGAATATCGCTGCCGCAGATCTCGGGGGTATTGAGAATGGTCGAGCTGATATTAGCCCCAATCACAATTCCCACCATCAGCATCGACCAGACAATGCTGACCAACTTGGAGCGATTGGCTTCGTCCGATACATCCACTAGTAGAGCCGCAAATGGGGTGGAACTGGCGCTGAGGGCCAGTCCGTAAACCGCAAAGACTGCGGCCAAGATTGCAGCCCAGGTATAGCTGATTGGGCTCCAGCCCGAGGTCTGCAGACTTTCTCCCAAGCGCCAAATCACCTGCAGTGCCACAAACGAAATGCTGGTAAAGATAGCAGCTCCAATCCAGACGTAGCTGGTGCGGTGGTAGCCCAGAATGGGTTTGGTATCTGAGAGTTGGCCGAACCACAACCGCGCAGGGGAGACAAACTGATACATGGCGATCGCCCCCGCAGCAATGAAGGCGGTCACCTTAAGCTCGTCAATCATGATCCGATTGAGCACCCCCAGCGTCAGCAGGGACATCGTGCCCAAACCCATTTGAAACAAGCCCAACCGGAACATGACCGGCAGGGTAATGGTGGGGCCTCGCTCCGGCTCGCTGGCGGGCAGAGGGGGTTCGAGATCGGGAGATTTCGAGCTGGACATGGGTGAGTCGAAGGAGCAATGCTATTGCACGATAATCGAAATTGAGACGGATCGCTCAATTAAACCCCGTCTGAGCAGAGACCCGTAGTTTTGAGAATGTGTCTATTAGACCCTTTCACTAGCGCTGTGGTTCGCTGCATTAGCCCCCCCTAATCCGGTCATGGGATTTAGATGAAGAGAATGAGTAATTGGTTACACTAGCCTCCTGTAGGGTGACTATCTTCAGTCTCCCGCAATCACTTGGGGGTGGGCGGTTCTTGGCCGCAACTCATCATAGAGACAACACAACCCATCTTCGCGTTCAGTCATTTTAGTCTCTCTAGGGAAGCCTGCTGTGAGATCTGACAGTCTATCGACCCGCGATTGCCGCTACTGTTCGGCGGTTTCCCAAGCAAGCGGTGAAACTCCTATCGGGACGGCTGGCTCGCTCGACCATTGGATAGCGATCGCCCTTCCCCAACCCCGCCCTCGCCAACTGTGGGCAGCTCGCCCCCTGCTTGCCCCTTTAGAGCAGTTGCCCAAAGCGATCGCCATCCGTCGGGGTCAGCGGCTGCGCCTGGTCGCGATCTCCTCCGATCGGAATGACTACAATCCCGATCGCGTGCGGGTGTTGCACTACTATCGCCCAGAGGGTCCGTTTGCAGAATTCAACCGCTCGGAATATCTACTCCCAGAAACTGAGGTAGTATCGCTGGTTCGCAGTATTCTCAGCAATCCTCAGGCGCGATCGCCCTTTCAGCACTATTGTCAGAAGGCTGGCAAAGGGATGCGCGACCTATTTGTTTGTACTCATACCCGCCACGATCTGGCTTGCGGTCGCTATGGCACTCCTCTATTTCGCTTGCTGTATCGCAAGTACAATCACCTCGATCGCCTGCGCGTCTGGCAAAGCAGTCATTTCGGCGGCCATCGCTTTGCGCCCACTTTGATGGATTTTCCCTCAGGGCACTGTTGGGGGCATCTCAATTCCGATCGGTTAGAGGAGGTGTTAGAGACTTTGGTCGAGCGCCAAGGAGAATGCCAAATCCTCAAGCCGTTCTATCGGGGCTGGGCGGGAACTCACAAGTTCGGCCAGTTGCTGGAAAGCGAATTGTGGATGCAAACGGGTTGGGATTGGTTGTCCTATCGGAGATCGGCGCGGGTGGTACAGCCCAATTTGTCGGGTTTGCGGGCATTCCTTTGGCAGGCATTGAGGATTGTACCCGGACGGCGAGCCCTCAATGGGAGAGATGCACTGGCGATGGCAGCCCGTCAGGCAGAGGTTCGGCTCGACTACAACCGCCCCGATGGGAAAGCTGAATCGTGCCGCGCTCGCATAGAGGTCTGCGGACAGGTCGCGACTATGGCGCGCTCCGATACAGACGAACGCGTTGTCTTACCACAATATCGAGTCAGTATTTTGTCTGACACCGAACCTCTGGCAGGAAGCGATTCTAGAGACCGGGCTTAGTTAACCGTGCGAATCCTTCCAGACGGGACCGCGATCGATGCGAGCGATCGCGGTCCCGTCTGTTACTGTTAAAGAGCTTATTCAAAATAATTCTTAAGAAGCTTTTTCCCGAGCGCTTGCCGCATACTTCGGCGCAGGCGGCTTTTAGCGACGTTGATGTCAGGGTTTCCCATGCCATCTCAAAGTATTGATAAAACGACGACGATCGAGCAGGTAGAGGATGTTCCTGAGTTAGACCGGGATTCCTATAGCCTTGGAATTACGATCGCTGCTCGACAACAAGCCGAGCAACGCGTGCTGAAATTAATACTGCCTTGCACTTTGGGCTCGCTCGTCCTGCATGTCGGGTTACTGACGCTGCTTTGGGCTATCCAACAGGCTCCTCCCCCGACCCCAGCAGAATTAGAAGAATTGATTTCCTTTGAATTCATCGAGATCGAGCCAGTCCCCAGACCGGCGGAGCCAGAGGAGGCTGAGCCCGAGCCGCCTCCAGTGCCCGAACCACCACCTCCAGCACCCGAACCACCACCTCCAGCACCCGAGCCAGCCACCCAGGCCCCTCCACCTCCAACGCCCGGGCCACCACCTCCAGTTCCCGAAGCAAGCTCGATTCCCGAGCCATTGCCCGAGCCAGTGACTCAAGCTCCCCCACCCGTTCCGGTGCCTCGATTTACCCCGCTTGCCGATGCATTTCAACAGGACGCCGAGCCATCGGCCCCGGTGGCTTCACCCGAGCCGCCACCGGCTCCGACAGTTGCCCCAGAACCAGCTCCAACTCCCGTTGCGGCACTGCCTCCTCCACCTGTCGAACCCGAAGTCTTAGCTCGTCCGCTGAGGAGTGCGTTGGTTCCCCCAGACTATCCCAGCGAGGCCCGACGCCAGGGACGGGAGGGGGTTGTCTTGGTGAGGGCAAGAGTAACGGCAGACGGAAAAGTTGCAGATGTACTCATTGCACGATCGAGTGGCTACAGCCCCTTTGATGAGGCGGCTCTCGATGCCGTTCGACGCTGGCGCTTTGCTCCGGCCAAGCGGGGCGATACTCCGATCGAATCTTGGGTTGTCCAACCCATTCGCTTCAATCTAAACTGATGCTAGTTCTTGAGAATCTTTTTGATTTGTAAAAGCGAGTATTGCATATAGTCGCTATAGTAACAGTTCAATTCCAGGCGTTGCGATCGAGGATGGGCCAACTCAGAAGGGCTTCATCAGCGGGATCGACTTTGAGTGGGGCTCATCGCAGTCCTACATCGCGATTGAGGAGAGTGTTGAGTGCCTAAAAGATTGCCATCCCTGCGAGCAGCGCCACCATCTGTTTTGGATTTGCAGCTTGCCATTGGCCTCGGCCTCAGCCTCGGCCTGTTCCTGTTGTGCGCGATCGCCAGCCTGAGCTGGGGAGCAGCGGATATTTCCCCCGCAACGATCTTTGACGCCTTCCTGCATTTCGATCCCGCCGTGCGAGAGCATCTCATCATTCGCACCGTGCGGTTACCCCGCTCGCTAGTGGGAGCAGCCGTAGGGGCAGCACTGGCAGTTGCGGGGGGGATTATGCAGGGGCTGACTCGCAACCCGCTAGCATCGCCGGGGATATTGGGAGTCAATGCAGGAGCATCTTTAGCGGTGGTGGGGGCGACATTGTGGCTGGGGGCACTTTCTCCCTCTACTGCAGTGTGGTTCGCATTTGCAGGGGCAGGACTGACTGCAACGGTCGTCTACGCTGTGGCTAGCCTGGGCAGTCGCAGCATGACTCCCCTCAAGCTCACCCTGGCGGGAGCAACGCTAGCAGCGCTACTCTCTGCGATTGTCTCGGGGATGTTAGTGCTCAATCAACGTACGCTTGAAGAAATTCGGTTTTGGCTGGCTGGTTCGTTGATCGGGCGGGACTTCCAGTCTGTCTGGCAGGGCCTGGTTTATATTGCTGTGGGTTTGGCGATCGCTTTGACCCTCGGAAAACCGATTACGGTGCTCAATTTGGGGGAAGATATCGCCCGCAGTCTGGGGCAAGCGACCGGGCGGGTCAAAGGGGTAGCAGTGGCGACCGTTGCTCTGTTAGCTGGTAGCGCTGTCGCGATCGCGGGTCCAATTGGGTTTGTGGGGTTAGTGGTCCCGAATGCCGTGCGGTTGTTTATCAAGTTTGATTATCGCTGGATATTGATTTACTCGGCTCTGTTCGGTTCGAGTTTGCTGTTGCTGGCCGATCTTGGCGCTCGTACCCTCGTTCCTTCGGGAGAATTGCCCGTTGGCACGATTGTGGCGCTTGTTGGGGCTCCATTTTTTATCTATCTCGTGCGCTGGAAGGTTGAGTAATGGCATCTCCGTGGATTGGCATTCGCTGGCATCGACCGCCGATCTCCCTGCGTATCGATCGTCGGACTCCAGCAGTACTCCTCGGCCTAGCTGGGCTAGCGGCAATTGCAATGCTATTCAGCATCGCTTGGGGAACGGAAACGATTCCTCCACTTGACGCGGCAAAAGCGCTTTTGGGGTTAGAAAGTGCCAGCCCTGCCGACCTCTTTGTCGTGCGCTCGCTCAGATTGCCGCGATCGCTGGCGGCCTTTCTCGTTGGGATTGGTTTGGGTACGGCCGGAACGATTCTGCAGGGACTGACCCGCAACCCCCTTGCCGCTCCAGGGATTATTGGGATTAATGCAGGTGCGAGCCTTGCGATCGTGCTGTCACTCGTCTTGCTGCCAACCCTGCCTGTCGGGGGACTGCCAATTGTGGCCTTTGTCGGCAGCCTGCTGATGTCTGCCGCCATTTACCTACTGGCCTGGGATAGCCGCGACAGTTCTCCTGTGAGGCTTATTCTGGTGGGCATTGGCTTGTCTCTCGCGGCAGGAGCTCTGACGTCGTTGCTGTTGGCGTTAGGCGGAATCAACCGAGTCAGTCTGGCATTAGTTTGGTTGGTAGGAAGTGTCTACGGTCGCAATTGGAATCACATTTTGGCGCTATTGCCCTGGCTGATTGCTTCTATTCCGCTGACATTGGCGCTTGCCCCAGAATTAAATATCCTCAGCTTGAGCGAGCCGGTAGCTAAGGGGTTGGGTTTGCGCATTCAACGCTCTCGGACGCTTTTGCTCGTGACAGCGGCCGCGCTCTCGGGGGCATCTGTTGCGACCGCTGGCACCATTGGATTTGTCGGCTTACTCGCCCCCCACCTGGCCCGTCGCCTAGTCGGCCCCTCCCATCTAGAGTTAATTCCCACTGCGGCATTGACGGGAGGGTTGCTGGTTCTGACTGCCGATGGGTTGAGTCGCGTGCTGTTTCCCACTGTGGAGATGCCCTGCGGGATTATGACTGTGGGATTGGGGGTTCCATACTTCCTCTATCTACTTGTGAAGAGTCCAACAGTATGAGTCAAAGCTCCTCTCAATTTCCGGTTTTAGAAGCTAGATCGCTTACTCTAGCTTATCAGAAATTCCCGATCCTCCAAGATCTCGACCTGTCCATCATGAGTGGCCAAATCACAACACTGATTGGCCAAAACGGTTGTGGAAAATCCACTTTACTCAGCGGTTTATCTCGATTGCTTGCTCCGAAACAAGGTAGTGTCTATCTCGATGGAACGTCAATTCATACTCTCTCAACCCGAACGGTTGCCAAACAATTGGGAATCTTACCGCAGTCTCCTCCTCACCCCGAGGGAATTTCGGTCAAGTCATTAGTGACTTTGGGACGTTACCCCCGTCAAAATTGGCTGCAAGCTTGGTCGGAAGAAGACGAAGAGATGGTGAATCGCGCTTTAGTGATTACCCGTATGCGAGACTTAGGCGATCGCCCTTTAGATAGCTTGTCGGGCGGCCAAAAACAAAGGGCTTGGATTGCGATGGCTTTAGCTCAAGATACTCCAATACTGCTGCTAGACGAACCGACAACTTATTTGGATATGGCCCATCAAATTGAGGTGTTGGACTTACTTCACGATCTCAATCGAAATTGCGATCGGACGATTGTTATGGTTTTGCACGATCTAAATTTAGCTTGTCGCTATTCCGATACGATTGTTGCTTTAAAAAATGGTAAAATCCTTGCCCAAGGTCATCCAAAAGACATCATTGATGCGACATCAATCGAGAAAGTTTTTGACATTCAATGCACAATCTTGAACGACCCAACGACGAATATGCCGCTCTGTATCCCCCGGAGTCAAACCCTTACCTTGGCGGGCACGAGTCAAAGTCAGAAAGAGATCTAATCGAACTGCGCTCGAACGACAGCAACCCTGGATCAATTGTCAATTCCGTTGCTTGCCAGAACTGGACAAGAGTACCTCGCAGCGTATACGACCGCATGAGTTCCGCTATATGAGAGCACTTCCGACTCAATCAACCGACGTGGAAACGAGGCAGTTTTTCTTGCAGCGCTATCTAATAGCCTTATTTATACGGCCTATATTCGTCGGTATCGTTAGCGGCACTGTCCTTCTAAGCATCGGCAAACTGCTTGAGTTGGCTAATGACTTGATTGTAGAGAGAGTCAGCTTGTTTGCTAGCTTGCAGATTTTTCTGCTCGATCTTCCCACGATCGTCGTGCAAGCATTGCCAATTGCAGCTCTGTTTTCGACATTACTGACTTTGCGGACGCTCAATTCCAGTGGCGAGCTCGTGGCTCTCAGAGCTGCTGGAATTTCCTATCGTAAAATATGCATTCCGTTTTTAACAATTGCTCTACTGCTTAGCCTTTCATCTGCTTGGATCGGCGACTCGATTGTCCCTTTAACCCAAAGGCGTATTAGTCATGTCAAGAGTTATCTTCATACGAATAGTTTAAACAGTTCCAGACTGCACGATGTTTTTTATCAGGCTTCTCCCTATACCTGGCTATTTATTCGATCGGCCGAACCCATACATAAGACTTTGCAGTATGTCTCCGTCCTGCAAGCAAACCCGGGTGGAGATCCACTCCCTGTCGGTTTGCAGCAAATTACACTAGCATCTTCAGCGGTATGGGACGGTCAGAATTGGCTGCTCGTCGATGGCTTCAATCATCAATACGATCCCAATGGCAACGCGATTGCTGAAACCCACTTCGATCGCCGCACTTTATCAGATGTGGCTAGCTTGCAGACATTATTGCAGTCCGAGCTACCGCTTAATGCTCTCACTCGTCGAGAACTGGAAGAACAGATAGCCTTGCAACGAGAGTCCAATCTATCGACGCTAGAGCTGGAGACGGAATGGCACCATCGTTTCGCTCAATCTTGGGCAAGCCTATTTGCAGTTGCGATCTCGCTACCATTAGCCATTGGCCCCCTGCGATCGAAGGCCCGCTTCGCGACATTAGCTTTGGCGGTTGTTCTATTATTTTTTTATCGCTTTAGCGCGAATTTAGGGGTTAGCTTGGGCAAAGCTGGAGTACTCGAACCGGGGTTAGCGGCTTGGAGCAGCAATCTTGCCTTTGGTGCGATCGCAATCTATCTGCTGCTTCGCACTTCAAAAGCGTAAACCCCATCCAGACTGAGATCTGGAGTTGTCAGGCATTGCACTCGGCCCCCTAAATCCCCCACCAGTGGGGGACTTCCGAGAGACTATTGGCTTCGTTCTACAACTTTAATCATCCCGATCTCCATCGTCTTCCTTGCCTCCCAACCCTCAACTGGAACTGTACTCAAGTCCCCCAGAATGGGGGATTTAGGGGGCGAATGCAGCGAACCACAGCGCTAGTAAGAGGGTCTAATAGACACATTCTCAAAACTACGGGGCTCTACTTAGACGGGGTTTAGTTTTTCGATTGACGGAGGTATGCTAGCTTTTTCTGACTTCGTTCATATAAGGCCGCAAGAGCAGAAGACTTGCTGCTGCAAAAGCAAGATTCGGCAACCAGGCTGCCAGCCAAGGACTGAGGGCTCCAATATGGCCCCAACTGCGAGCCACGCTCAGTAAGCAGTAGTAGGCAAAAACGATCGCGATCGCCACGACAACTCCCCCATACCGCCCAGCTTGGCGAACCGTTCTGACCCCTAACGGGGCGGCGATCGCAATTGCAAAGACGCTGGAAAAGGGAAGCGCAAATTTCAGATGCCACTCACTCTCCAATTGAGCGAATTGTTCGGCTGGCAAACCTTCTGTAGCTAGCTGGCGAATTTGCTCTCGTAATGCTCGACTGGAGAGTTCCTGCGGCAGTTTTTCACCCAGAAGGTAACTGACTAGCGCTTGCCCCAGCCGGAACTGCAATATCCTCACACGCCCCGTATAGCGACCAGAGCCATCATCGTTATATTGCCAAACGTTGGCATTGTTTAGCGCCAACTTGCTCTCTTGCCAAGTTGCTGAATTAGCAGAGATCAACTTTGGGTAGTTTCCGGCGTCGTTCTCAGACTCGAAATCGAACAGCAAAACCCCTTTCATTTCCTTGGCCTCCTGTCCGATGTCAGCAATGTAAAGCCAACGGCGATCGCCGATTGATACTAACTGCTGCGGCTCTAGTAGAATCGCATCTTGGCTGAGAAGCAGATTCTGGTTGAGTTGCCTCACTTTATGGTTGGTATAGGGAACAACGCCGTCGTTGAGGCTGAAAGATAGACAGGCGATCGCCATGCCGACCAGCAAAAATGGGAGAAAAATTCGTAAATGGGATATTCCACTCGCCTGCAATGCAGCCAACTCGCGATCGGCTCCCATTCTCCCCAAAACCAGCAGTGTAGCGAACAGCCCTGCAATGGGAAATGTGATGACAAAAATAGCCGGTAGGCTGAGAATTAAAAGTTGGAGAACTGTGATTCCATTGACTCCCTTCTGAACCAAGAGATCGGTATAAAGCAGCAGTTGATGCCCCAACAATAGAACCGTGCCGCCGCCTACCCCCAACAGGAAAGGTTGAATGAATTCTTGAAACACATACTTGTCAAGTATGGCGCGGTCACTCAACCGAGCTCTAAATGATGTGGGGAGATCGTAAGTTTGCGCCATGTCAATTTCAGCTTGTGAATCAATCTGGCTCCAGGCGATCCTATACGGATCTCTGTGAAGCTATATATAAACCCAATCCATATTGAGATCTGGAGTTTTCAGACATTGCACTCGGCCCCCTAAATCCCCCACCAGTGGGGGACTTCCGAGAGGCTATTGGCTTCATTCTACAACTTTAATCATCACGATCTCCATCGCTTTCTCCGCCTCCCAACCCTCAACTGGAAATGTACTCAAGTCCCCCAGAATGGGGGATTTAGGGGGCTAATGCAGCGAACCACAGTGCCAGTGAGAGGCTTTAATAGACACATTCTCAAAACTACAGATCTCTACTTAGACGGGGTTTAGAATGGCTGCGATCTATACCAGCACAATCGTGACCGTGCGAGTCGAGGTATAGTCGACTCCTGCACCATCAGTGAACGTGAAGCCGAGCGTAAAAGTTCCCGGAAACGCTGGAATAACATCGTCAAATGCGCAAGTCCCTCCAGGGGGAACTGGAGCTGGCGTACAAACATCCTCGACAGGTTCGTTGAGATCGAGGCCCCCTGGCGATATTGAGGCCACATAGAAATCTACGCCTAAAGGAACTGAACCGTTAGGTAATCTGATGGGGCCAGTAAACTGGACCACAGGCGCTATTCCTGGCGTAATAGTGATAGTTAATGTTGCTGGAATCGCATCCAAAATAGCATCGATATCTTCAGCAGTATCGAGCGATCCCCCTACAATACTCGTCGTAACTGAGCCACCTCCTCCGATCGTGGAAGGGACTTCTCCTGCAGGTAATGGCGTCGGCGCAGGGCCGGGTGTTGGTGTAGCGCTAGGTGTCGGCGTAGGGCCGGGTGGTGGGGTAGAACTGGACGGTGGTGGGGCTGTGGGGATCGAAGCAGTGTCTTGATTCCCACAGGCGGCTAGTCCAAACAGAGTTGCCATAAACAATAAATATCTAAATGCTGTGTTTGTTGTGTATTTCTTAAGTGCGTTCATCTGGAAACCCCTCACTCATGAAGTCGCTATTTTTCATAAGATATTAAGCTCGAACTTCTTGCTGTCTTTTCACTCTAAAAAGACCTGAAAATTCCTAGAAGCCCCAAGAAAATGAGCCTCGAAATTCAAAAGGCGGACCGGGCGATATACTTGTCCGGGTTCCAGCAGAAGAAATAAAATTGGTGTCAAATATATTATTAAAGTTCAAAGCCAAATTAAAATCATCGCGGCGATAGAAAACTGCTATATCAAATACAGTATAGGGATCGAGTTGGAACGAATTTTCAATGTCTCCCTCGCGTTCGGCCACAGCAGTCAAACCCATACCGAATGCCAGACCGGATAGAGCTCCCGTTTGAATTTCGTAGGTAGTCCAAATTCTACCGCTATGAAGTGGAACATTCTCAAATCGGTTCCCCTCAGTAATTGCTTCATCCTCAATAACTTCAGTATCAGTAAATGCATATGAAGCGATCGCATTCCACCCCGGTAAGAGCTCTCCTGAGATATCCAGTTCTATGCCACGACTGCGGGTTTCGCCAATTGGAATTTGGAACGTAGGATTATCTGGATCTGGGGCTAGCTCGTTCTCCCGAGTAATGTTAAAGGCGGCTAGTGTGGCGGAAAGATTGCCATCGAGGAAGTCAGTTTTGATGCCAATCTCAAATTGTCTCGACTCCTCTGGATCGACGAGCTCTGTATTCGAGATTAGCGCGATGGTATTGGAGCGAAATGATTCACTAAAGCTCCCATAGAGAGAAATTGATTCAATTGGCTTGTAAACAATGCCAGCTTGCGGGATAAACTCTGTAGTTTCGAACCCCGGCTCGACATCAAACAGAAAATCAGTGTTTCGATCGTCAATGATTTCTAAACGACCTCCGACAAGAAGAAAGACTGTATCGGCAATATTAACCGTATCTTGGATATAAAATCCGAGATTTTCAGCTCGGGTTAAAACATCAATAATTTGGAAACCAACTGCGCTGTCTAAAACGCTCTCATCCTGAAAGATGGGGTTGAAAATATCGATCGGGTCCGCTGGTGCGATGACGATCTCATTATCTCGGGTTTGCAGGCTCCATTCGACACCCAACAGCAACTGATGCTCGATATTCCTACCCGTGTTGAATTCTCCCCCAATCTCCCCTCTCGCGATAAAAGTCTCGAATAACTCTGGATCGCTGTCAAAAAAGGTGCGTGTCAGGATGCCAGTTTCTTCATCGAGCACACCGGGCTCTGTATTGATGCGGCTGCGATCGACCCTCGTATAGAAAAAACCATTTCTCAGTTGCCAGCGATCGCTGAAATCGTGCTCGAACTCGTAGCCGACTCGAACTTCCTCAGAGGTGAGTTCGTCAAATGGGTTGCCCAGCCGACGGCCAAACGGAATGTCGGCAATTGTATCGCCAATCGCGACTAAGCCACGATCGAAGGGACGCTCGTCAAATAGGTATTCTCCGTTAATATTGAGCCGCGTTCGCTCTGCGATATCCCAGGCCAGAGTGGGGGCAACAAAAATTCGTTCGATGGATGTGAACTCTCGAAAACTTTCTGAGTTTTCATAGGCTGCATTCAGGCGAGCACGCAGATCGCCATCTGCTGTAATGGGTTGGTTAAAGTCTATCTCTGGGCGGAACGTACTGAAGCTACCGCCGAGAAAAGAGACATCAAAGAAGGGGGTGAACTGGGGCTGTTTCGTGATTAGGTTAATCGTGCCGCCAGCATCGAGCGAGCCGAACAAAATGGCTGCCGGCCCCTTTAAAACTTCTATTTGTTCGATGTTTGCAGTATCGCGCGGTGAAGAGCGATCGAAAAACACACTTTCGCGAAAGCCGTTGCGAGCCACTGTGCCAGCTTCGAATCCCCGAATCCTGAATTCATCTGCTCCATCGGTCACATTTCCAGGGGTGACCCCGCTCACATTTCTCAGTGCTTCTGTCAGACGCGTTGCCCCTTGGTCTTCGATTACGGCTCTGGGAACCACTTGGATTGAAAGGGGGGTATCGCGAATTGGCGTATCCGAACGAGTGCCTGTACTTGCTTCTGGAGCGAGGAAACGAGCCCGATCGGCTTCGACGACAAACTCTTCGAAGACAAACTCTCCTTCTAGAAACTCTCCCTCACTTACAGGCGGAGAAGCCGGTACGTCTTCTGTGACTGCCTCCAAAGATTCTTCTACAAGCGACTCAGCAACAGCCCCCTCCATATTGAGCACTCCAATGAAGACTCCCCCCTCGATCTGCATAACTCGAATATTGGGAGCCTCGTCGACGCCCAGGATAGTGACTCGGATTGTGCTGTCGTCTAGTTCGACAACAGACACAGAAGCAATAGTCTCGGCAGGAGACTCTCGCACCCAGCGATCGCCCTCGGCCAACTGGAGTCGGGCATTAGCGATATCGACAATCGCGGTATTGTCAGCACTGGAGACTGATGTTTCGAAGGATGTACCGGGTGGTGCCTGCAAAATAATTTCAAGGCTCCCATCTAAAAGCACAATCTGAACGTGTTCGATCGCAATAGCTTGGGCCCTAACGGGTTGCGATACCACCAGTGATGCAGCCAACAGGACTGCTGGCAGTGAATATCTCCAGCCGATCACGAGAGACTCTCCCAAGCGAGTGACACCGGTCCCGAGGGCTCATTCGCCACATCTGCACGACATGCTGCTGCCATCATTACCTGATAATTATTCTCAGCTAAGCTGAAAAAATAAAATGCATCTCTCAACTGCAGACTACTGAATTCATGCAGCCAGTTACGAGCGAACATAGTTCTATAAGACATTGCGAACTCATTTTTATAGTGCAAACCCTGCACAAGCTACAGCAAGCTCAGCGCCCAGTTGGGCGGACAGGAGGGTGTCGAAGTGCTTGTTGCGTTGAGAGCTAGCAACCCACTCAATGATTAACTCTTAGATGCAAGCTTTTGTCAAGAAGTTTTTGCAGCCCTGCTGTCAAGCTAGAGCAATTTTCAGGTGGACAACGTACGCTCTAATTTTCAAACCTAGAATCTCCAATCTCCTTCGGTACAGAAGGTATACCACCAACCTGGAAAATGCTCTAAACCCCATCCAGATTGAGATCTGGAGTTTTCAGGCATTGCACTCGGCCCCCTAAATCCCCCACCAGTGGGGGACTTGTGAGAGGCTATTGGCTTCGTTCTACAACTTTAACGATCGCGATCTCCATCGCCTTCCCCGTCTCCCAACCCTCAACTGGAACTGTATCAAGTCCCCCAGAATGGGGGATTTAGGGGGCTGATGCAGCGAACCACAGCGCCAGTGAGAGGGTCTAACAGACACATTCTCAAAACTACGGGTCTCTACTCAGGGGGTTAGTTCGATCGCAATTCGTCTCCTTCGAGGCGGAACTGAAACTGACTTGGCCCTTGAGTCGACAGTGTATTGCTCTCCATGTCGAAAACGATGAGGGGCGACGAGATGCGATCTGCTCTTCGGCAGTATGCAGCAGCAGCTTCAGACCCTGACAGTCCAGTAATATCGACCTGCGGTTCCGAGTCGACCTCGCCACCGCGCTCGCACAAACGTGCCGGCTCGGTCGTACCGCTTAGCTCCAACACCTGCGATGCCTCCCGGTAAATGCCCTCATCTCCTTCTGCCGAGCGATTGGCTTGCACGATCGCCACGCGATCGAAGAAGCGGATATCGTTTGTCTGGCGATCGATCGTGACTCGTTCGGCATAAATCCGAGTTGGGCGACTCAATGCTTCCCTAAATTCTTCATCGTTTGTCCTGCGCGCTAGCCATTCTCCAGACACCTGCTCCAATTGGACATTTCCGCTCAGGAAAATCGTTCCCGGTTCGATAGTGGCCTCTGCCGATCTCGCCTGTCGACCGTCCTGAATCAGTTCTACTGAGTCCGAAAAGGTAGCTGTTTTGGTCTGCGAATCGTAGATCATTCGCAGCGATCGCACTTCAGTCCGCGATCGCTGCACTTCTTCCACAGCAGACTCTCCGCCTGCGCGATCTGGATTTTCAAGCTGAGTGAACACGACATTCTGCTCGAATCGAAAGATTTTATCCTGATGGTTGCCAATCATCCGCTCGGAAGACAATACCCTCGAAGGCTCTTGCAGGACAACCCCATCCATTAATAAACTCTCCGACCCCCTGCGCTGGTAAACCCCCCGGGGTGCTCGGATGGTGGTTTCACCTTGCAGAATCACTAAGTTCCCTTCTGCGCTAGCCGTTTCGGTCTCGCGGTTGTAATCGACGCGATCGGCCTCTATGGTTAGCGTATCGGGGGTGGGCGCAGGCTGAAGATCTGCTGCTGCCGAGGATTGATTTTGTTCAGTTGCGGCAATAAGCACTTTTCCCTGCAGGGCTGTGAGCTCCGACAGACTGAAGTCAAACGAGCCAGACTGGCCGCTCAGCTCCACTTCTGGAGATTCGAGGATAAAGGGTTGAGTGGCTTCAATGCGTCGATCTGAATGCACCTGCAACGTTTCAGTCTCTAAGAGGGTGCCATCGGGACTGAAGACTCTGACATTCCGCTCTAAATCTAGGCGGTTGAGCTCGGTATGATAAAAGGCAGCTTCTGCTTGCCACTGAACCTCTGTTCGATCGCCAAAAAAGACTGTATCCTCAGGACTCCCTCCAGATTGAGCTGGATCTCCATAAAGCCAGCCACTCGCACCGCGATCGAATATCTGTAACTCGTCCTGCAAGCGCATTTCGTCTGCAAGCAGCCGCCACCGCCTAACCCCTGCTTGTCTGCCAACGAAATCTACATCGAGTTCAATCGTTTGGGGCGTGTCGCGTGTAATATCTGACGGCATTTCCTCGACTGGCCAGAGGATTCCCCAAGCGAGGAGACCCGCTACACTGGTAAACCCAAACAGTGGCAACGCAATCTTGGGGAGAAGCAATTTCATGGAGAGGCTCTATCGATCGCTAGTGAAAAATATTAGACAAACCTGGAAGGTAACTGCCTGTACAGTTCCAGTAATCCTATCTCAAGTTTTCAGTCAGCTAAACCTCATCCATGTTGAGACCTGGAGTTTTTAGGCGTTGCACTCGGCCCCCTAAATCCCCCACCAGTGGGGGACTTGTGAGAGTCTGTTGGCTTCGTGCTACAACTTGAATGACCGCGATTGGCCGGTTCGTCTTCCCAGTCTCTAAACCCCAGCTAGCACTGTCGTCAAGTCCCCCAGAATGGGGGATTTAGGGGGCGAATGCAGTGGTTAACAGCGTTAGTGAGGGGGACTAAAAGGTGCCTCATTAAAACTACAGGTTTCTGACTAGACTTGGTTTAGTGTTTGGAACTCTGCGGTCAGTTGTGCAATTGTTGCATCACTGCGGGCGATCGCCAATTGTCTCGGTACGCCTACTCTGCTTCGCTCGGCATCGTAATTCTATCGATATGGGGTAGTGCATGAAAGATCGACATTCTTGTTTGCCAGTGAAACCCTCACTTGCCCGACTTTTTCTGAAAGCATCGCAAGCTAGCGGCTATTTCTTGCAGTGCAGTGCGATCGCGCTGTTGGGAATTGCTACTTGGGGTGGCTGGGGAGCTCGTGTCGCTGCTCGACCGATCCTGAGTGTCAACATGCGTTTGGGGCGATCGCTCCACCCAGATTATTGGTACGTAGTGGCATTGGGAAACAGCACCAACATTCCCCAAGTGAATTTGCTCAATCCAAATCTGCAAATCGATCCAGGTGAGGTGTCTTTTGTCGATAATTGGGACTATTTGATTCGGGTCAAGCCCCTCAATACCAGTGGATTAGTCGATAGTTCGATTCAAGTGGAAGGTGATGTCGAGCGAGAGTTCGTGACTGGGTTTAATGAAGTGGTTGTGCTAGGCGGAGAGCGCCCCTTAGATACCTTGAGTATCGAGGTAGACTTAGCTCAGCTCGATCGCCTCGATCCGGATCGTCAAGCTATTCATGTCAGCTTATTCACAATACCCAACCCGTTCGAGCTAGATCCCGAGTTTACTCTGTTAGCAATTGATGCAACCCGGGGGGAAAGCCCTAATGCTTACGCCCTCAGCCTTGCCGATCGCCGTCGAGTCACAGTAGATAATCCCCAGCGTCAAGAGACAGTTCGGCGCAGTCGAGAGTTGATTGCGGAGCAAGAAAATCTTACCAGTCAACTCCTAGAGCGCAGGGCATTGAGCATTCTGTCCGCTAACATCGTGACATTCGAGCTGGAGCTAGAAGATAGATAAAAAAGATAAACCGTATCCATGTTGAGACCTGGAGTTTTCAGGCGTTGCACTCGGCCCCCTAAATCCCCCACCAGTGGGGGACTTGTGAGAGGCTATTGGCTTCGTTCTACAACTTTAATGATCGCTGTTCGCCGGTTCGTCTTCCTTGTCTCCAAACCCCAGCTAGCACTGTCGCCAAGTCCCCCAGAATGGGGGATGTAGGGGGCGAATGCAGCGATCGACAGCGCTAGTGAGAGGGACTCATAGGTGTCTCATCAAAACTACGGGTTTCAGACTAGACTCGGTTTAGGGAACGTATCGATTTATTGATGCTGACTATTTTTCTAAAGAAAGCACATTTCCGATTTGATTGGCCAAGCTATTGACTAATACCTTGAGCGAAGAATCTATATAAAAGTGATCGCCTGGAAATAACTCCATAGAAAAACTCTTACTAGTTTGCATTTTCCATGCCTCTAACTGCTCTTGGCTAACTTCGGGATCGCGGCAACCCGCATAAGCTGCGATCGCACAATCTAGGCGTGCTTCTGGGACATAGGCATAAGTTTCAATCATTGTAAAGTCAGCCCGCATAATGGGAAAGAACAACTGCCGCATTTCTTCATTTTCAAAGACCGCTCGAGCAGTTCCGCCGAGCTGCTTTATTGCTGCCCAGAATTCAGGTTCTGGCAGAGTGTGAATGAACGGGGGAGATGTGGAGAGTTGAGGAGATTTGCGACCTGACACCGCCAATAACTTAGGCAGGGGTTGGTTGTGGCGACGTAAGCAACGGGTCAGTTCGAAGCAGAGCAAAGCACCCATGCTGTGGCCAAAGAACGCAAATGGGCGATCGAGGTCTGGCTGAAGAGCTGCAGCGGTCGCTTCCACGAGTGGAGCGAGGCGTTTGACGAGCGGCTCTTTTATGCGCCTTCCCCGACCGGGGAGCTCGATGGCACACAGTTCGATATCGGTTGGAAAGAGGTGAGGCCAAGTGTGGAAAATACTGGCGGCTCCACCGGCAAAGGGGAAGCAATACAGTCGAACTCTCGCTCGCTCGTTAGGTTTAGGGCGGATAATCCAGAGGGAAGGATCGGTTGAAATCACGGGTTTGTTCAGTTGAATTTTGACTTGAAAAAGTTCCGAACGTGAGGCTGATTGAGTCGCGATCGCTAACGATTCGATCGGTTGAAGTCATTATCGTTAAGCAACTCAGGCGTAGTATCGGCAAAAAACTCCCCTCTTTGTTGGGTGAGGCCGAGCGGTCGACTGGGGAAAGCCACTAGGATGCCCTCAATTCGAAAAAGCTCATTTTGAGGCTCGGCAACAAATCGCAGTTCGAAATCCCGTAAATCTCGGCGCACCTCGACTAAATCAATTCCATCGCGATTTAATCCCAAACGGATGCGCCAGTGGTTTTGCCAGCGGGTCCCGATGGTTAGATCGGCATTGACGCCGTAGCGGATCTTGCCATCGCGAGGATCGTAGATAGCTTGGAGGCTGTAGCTCAAACCTGGTTCGTAGCTATCCAGTCCCGAGCGAAGATTGCGATCGAATGTCGTCGAAGAGAGCTGACCGTAGCGAAGCGCTATTGGTAAAAGTTCTCGCTCGTTTGGATCGTAGCTAGCAGATACGTTCAGATTCAACAGGGTGGGAGCCGTTGCCAGCGACAGGTCGGCGGTCAAATGCTCCCATTGGCCTTCGACAAAGTTGTAACCCGAATGTGCATGCAATTGCAGAGCATAGTTCAGGTCGGAAGTCCGGGCGATTTGCTGTTGCCGCTCGATCGCCTCTCGGTCTTCAAGAGTATCGTCTTCGAACAGTAGCGGTATCGGCTGTTCGCCGGGTAAGTCGTCTTCAAATGCAATAAAGCCAGGAGGCGCAGTCACGCTGGCACTGGGAGTTTTGAGGGTTAAAGCGGCTTCTAGTCGGTGGCGATCGCTGTGACTTCTGGGGATGTCGAAGGGTACAGAGTTGTCGCCTAGCATGGTGCGAAAGTAATGAATATCCAGCTCCGACCCAGATACTGGACTGAGAAGCAAACTGGGGTCGATCGTTACAGCAGACTCTCCATCTCCAGACGAGTAAACGATCTGTTCGTACTGAATGGAGCTCGGGCTTAATGTCAGCCAACGGCCAACATGAATTGGCGAAAATCGCAGAACTGCGGCTGAAGAAGCTGTCGTATAAAAGCGCAAAAGATCTCTGGTCTCTAGATCGGCGACTTGATTGCGGTACAATCCCACACGACCTGCGAGTGAAACCCCCGCTCCAAGCCGGATTGGGTTAGACGCGAAAGAAAATTCAAAATTGCGTCGAGCTTCTAAATCGTCAGTCGAACGATTTAAGCCACGATAAATCGCGATCGCATTTCCCCAGTCAGGATGGGCGATCGCAGACAGGTTCCAACGAAAATCGGAGCTCGCTGGTTCTGTCGAGGCTGCATGACTAACGCTTTGGACATAGCTGAGTCTTGAATTGGTGCGGAGCCAATCAATACCCGAAAAGCGCTGGGAATGGTTGAGAGTCGCTGGCAAGGTATAGCCGCCAAGCTCGCGAGATCCAAACCGGCTGACATCGAGGGTTGTTAGCGATAGAGGAGTCGTGTAGGAGGAATTGAGGCGGAAATCAGCTCGGTCGTTGCGACCCCCTGCTGGCCGAACGGTATTGTCGAGGTTAATGTCCACCTGCCCTCGCCATCGATCGCCGCTTAAGAAACTATGCTGAGGGAGCTCGAAGCGGTGGGCGAGTCGGAAGCGATTGGAGGTGCGATTCTCATCAGCTTCCGTTAGCCAATAAAATTGGGCTCGGCCAAAGTGGTTACCGGCAGTAATGGGTAAACGGTAGTCGTGTAGAAAGCCAAGGCCAACCCCTTGCTCCTGCAGGAGGTCGAGCCTGAAACCGCCAAAGTGAGATTCGTTGAAGCGATAAGCCCAGCTAGATTTGAGAAAAGCTCCTTCTGTCGGACTAAACCCCGGCAACACCCATTGGTGTGCGCGCAAGCTGTAAATAAATAGTGGAAATAGGGCTACCTGTCTGCCTGCTCGAAGAGAGCCATCTTCAGCCCGATCTCCACCGACAAACACCCGCGCCCATCTGATAGCGACACTATTGTCGGGATCGATCTCCACCCGATCTCCCTCGATGTAATGGGTAATCGGATTGCCCGTAGATGTGGTGACCGTGGCGTTGTGGAGCACAATGCGGGCATCGAGTTCCGCGATCGCTGTAGCGCTGCGGATATGTACGTAGGTTCCGGGCTGTTCGCCTGGAACAACTGCATAGGCGTCTTCTAAGCTAGCGGTTCGAGTCTCCACAAAATAGTTGAGGTTTCGACCGCGAACCACTCGAATACTTCTTTCAGCTCGATCGATCGCTTGGATCAAGCGAAATGCGCCATCGCTAGCGAGTCGATTCTCACTGCGATAGAACAGCAGGCGATCGCCTTCGACGATCGTGCCATCCGCAAACTGAATGCGTGCATTTCCTGTGGCGCTCGCGACTTTCTCGTCTGAATCGTAGCTGAGTTGGTCTGCATGGATGTCCACTTGACTGGGATCGAGGGGCAGCTCGGTTTCCAATCTGAGCTGAAGTTGTGCTTGTTCCCGTCCGAGAGTGGCCGCATTGGAGTCGGCTGGAAGGGCTACATCCAACTCTGAGGAAGGGAGATTTGACTCGTCTGGGTTGGCGATCGATATCGTGCCAGCTCGATCGAACTCTAGATCGTCGGGACGATCGTTGCTGCGGTTGAGAAATTCTAAGACCCGTTCCTCAGCCCAGCCTGTCGGTGCCTCCATCAGGAGAGCTGCTTCTGTAGGTACAGCTAAGCTTGCGGCAGTCACCTCCGGCAGGGCCGATACGATATTTTCTGCAGCAGCAGGATCGAGAGTGCTAGTTGGCGATGGCGCTAACGTGGAGGCCAAACGCTCGCCTTCACGATCTAAAAGACTCTCCTCTAACAATGGCAGCGCAGCCAGCTCGGCTTGTCTCCCTTGCAAAAGGAGGCCACCCATCGAAGCCGCCAGGATTGTTGCCCAGCGACCCATTACGATCCAATGCATAACCGGACCGCTGGCTCGCCGAGTGAGGATAGGTTTGCGCCCATGATAAATCATCTAGATTCTCAAGAGTTTTGAGCTGGAACTAGCCATCTCTGATATAAAAAAGATGTAAATTTTGAAGAGCAAAACAATTTAAGAATCCTCGACTTCAACAGCATTTCACTATCCATATAGCAATCTTTCAAGATGTCATCAAGGCTTATATATGACAAAAGCTTAAATGTCATAGGACTCGTATAGATAGGATCGTTTCTAACGGAACTATCGTACGAGTCCTTACAGGTATAGTTATATGTTTACGATTGAGAACGCTTCTTTAGGCGGCCTCGGCTAAGTAAACCAGCGGAGAGTAGGAAAGAGATTATCAAAGAAGAGCCTGGTTCTGGGATAACAGTAGAGGGAGAAGTGATAGTAAAGTTCCCTGTCGCTATTTCCTCCTCGAAAGTCGAGAAATTAGCTATAGTTGTTTCTTGGCCACTAGTAATATCTCCCAGAGTAAACGACAGGAGTTCAATTTCGGGAGGACCAATAATTGTCGCTAAAACTTCTAGGCTGATATCATCAGATACATCAAATAGATCGGAGCCAAAATCATAAACGAAATTGCTGAGATCTCCGAGCCCAAAGGTTGTACCGGGAATTAGGCTAGAACTGGAGAATGTTGCGGTAAAGGCTGTTAATTCACTGCCTTCAATAAAACCATCTCCTACAATTAGGGGATCGACTCCATTAAACTCAAATGAGCCCGACAGAGTACCGCCAAAATCGAATCCCGTTTGTTCGAATGTAAAACTTGCCGCACTGGCAGGCAACTCGAGCAGAAGTGTCGACGTGACTGTAGCAAGTGCGATCGCCAAACCTTTACCGTATTGAAGCTGCATAATTATGCTCCCTATGTGTACCTTGAAACAAAATATGTGACCTTTACCTCGGACGTGATGGACTTATGGCCCCAGCACTAAGGTGTGCCGGGGCCGTAAGTAACTTAGAAGACGAAGTTGGCAGCGTTGTTGAGATTGTCGAAGTTGGCATTGTCATTAACAACCTGCAGATAGGTCCTGAAAACATCTGGACCTTCAGCTCCATCTAAATCGACTTGAATAGAATCGCGACTGCCCAGACCGTCAACAACTCGCACAAAGCCGTCAGCAAAGGGATCTTCACCGTCGAAGCCGATGCTGTCGAGTAAACCGCCGAGATCGATGAGATCTGCCTCTGCGGCGTTATCGAAGGTTGTGAAGTCTGTAATCAGATCGATGCGATCTGCAAAGGATGTGAACGTAAACCTGTCGTTACCGCCGTTACCAGAGAGGATATCGCGGTTGTCGCCACCAATGATGTTGTCATTATCAGTGGTGCCAGAGAGGATATCGCGTCCGTCAGTACCCCCCACAACGTCTGCATCGGCAATACTAAGCGTAAACTCGCTTGCGTCTGGATCTAGCTCGTACAGCTCGCCATCGAGAAGGCTGAAGGTAATATCCTCAATGCCTTCAACAAGGCCATCATCGGCAACTATCAGTGAGATGCTGGCAGTTGCTTCAGTCAGAGTGAGCAGGACAGAGTCCGCTGTCACGGAAGGCGGGAAGATAATTCCATCCACAGACCCAGGATCGAGCAAGATAGACGGATCGAACTCCAATGCAGCTGCAGGTGTATCGCTTCCCACGACAACCGTGAGACCGCCTATAGGAATTTCGCCCTCGACGTTGAAGGAAACTGTAATCTCTTCCCCTTCGACCACATCAGCCCGATCGACTGTGAAGCCAACTACGGGACCGTCGGGGAAGTCAACGCCATCGGTGATGCTGATGGTGCCGATGTTGGAGTCGGGATCGATATTGTAGGGATTGTCGAGCAAGCCATCGGTATCGGACAATAACTCGAAAAAGTCGACCGTGACATCTTCTTCCTGAATCAAGTCATCTTCAAGGACGACATCGAAGGAACCAATCTGGTCGGTGAGAATCAGTTCGAACGCATTGAGCTCGGGGAAGAAACCATCTCCAAATTCGAGGTTGATAAAGTTGCTGGGTCCAACCTCTAAACCTTGAGAGGTAAAGTCTCCCAAATTGTCTAGCGAGACCAGCACCGAAAGCCCGTCCTCGGGAACAAAACCATCAACGGTGTATTGGAAGGTAATGGTGCGTTCTTCGAGCGACCCTTCCTCCGAAACCGCATCGGGAACGACTTCGAAGCTGACCAGAGGCACATCGGAGACCGAGAGGTCGATACTGCCATTGGCGGGGTCAACTTCGTAAAGCTCGCCATCTTCGAGGAAGAGATTGACAGTTTCAGTTCCTTCGGGGATGCCATCCTCAGCTAACTCGAGCGTAATGCTGGCATCGGGGTCGAGCAGTGTCAGCAAGACGTTGCTAGCTGTGACCACAGGCGGTCCGGCAAAGCCAGGGGGAGTTACCCCCAGAATGGCCGGGTCGAACTCCAGTGCTGCTTCACCTGTGGTGCTGCCAATAACCACCGTGAGACCGCCCTCGGGAATGTCGCCCTCGACATCGAAGGTTAGGGTAACTTCCTGAGTTTCGAACAGGTCAGTGGTATCTGCTGTGAAGCTAACTACGGGACCGTCGAGGAAGTCAACGCCATCGGTGATGCTGATGGTGCCGATGTTGGAGTCGGGATTGACGGCATAAGGGGTACCGAGCAAGCCATCGGTATCGGACAATAACTCGAAAAAGTCGACCGTGACATCTTCTTCTTGAATCAAGTCATCTTCAAGGACGACATCGAAGGAACCAAGCTGGTCGGTGAGAATCAGTTCGAACGCATTGAGCTCGGGGAAGAAACCATCTCCAAATTCGAGGTTGATAAAGTTGCTGGGTCCAACCTCTAAACCTTGAGAGGTAAAGTCTCCCAAATTGTCTAGCGAGACCAGCACCGAAAGCCCGTCCTCGGGAACAAAACCATCAACGGTGTATTGGAAGGTAATGGTGCGTTCTTCGAGCGACCCTTCCTCTGACACCGCATCGGGAACGACTTCGAAGCTGACTACAGGTACTTCTGGAGGCGCAACTGCAATCGTAGCTGTAGCGATATTGGAATCAGTTGTGCCATCGTTCGCCACGTAGGTAAAGCTATCCGTACCGCTGAAGCCAGCGTCAGGGATGTACTCGAAGGAACCATCGGCATTGAGGGTAAGGCTGCCGTTGCTGACATCGCTCACCAGAGAAGCACTCAGTGTGTCTCCATCGACATCGACATCGCCATTGAGAACGCCTAAAGCCGCATCTACAGCCAGAGTCTCACCTGCGGCAACACCGAAGCCATCGTCATCTGCAACGGGGTCGTCGTTGACGGGATCGACAGTAAGAGTCACTGTCGCCGTATCTGTACCGCCGTTACCGTCGCTGACTGCGTAGGTGAAACTATCGGAGCCATTGAAATCGGCATCGGGAGTGTACTCGAAGGAGCCATCGGCGTTGAGGGTGAGAGTACCGTTGCTGACATCGCTAACCAAAGCAGCAGACAGGCTATCCCCATCAATATCGCTATCGTTGGCAAGCACACCTGCTGCTGCATCGACGGTCAGCGTGGCATCTTCGTCAACGCTGAAGCTATCGCCTGCAGCCACGGGGTCGTCGTTGACGGGATCGACAGTAAGAGTCACTGTCGCTGTATCTGTACCGCCATTACCATCGCTGACTGCGTAGGTGAAACTATCGGAGCCATTGAAATCGGCATCGGGAGTGTACTCGAAGGAGCCATCGGCGTTGAGGGTGAGAGTACCGTTGCTGACATCGCTGACCAAAGCAGCAGACAGGCTATCCCCATCAATATCGCTATCGTTGGCAAGCACATCTGCTGCTGCATCGACGGTCAGCGTGGCATCTTCGTCAACGCTGAAGCTATCGCCTGCAGCCACGGGGTCGTCGTTGATGGGATCGACAGTAAGAGTCACTGTCGCCGTATCTGTACCGCCGTTACCGTCGCTGACTGCGTAGGTAAAGCTATCGGAGCCATTGAAATCGGCATCGGGAGTGTACTCGAAGGAGCCATCGGCGTTGAGGGTGAGAGTACCGTTGCTGACATCGCTAACCAAAGCAGCAGACAAGGTGTCCCCATCAATATCGCTGTCGTTACCTAGGACGCCAGATGCAGCATCTACGGTGAGGGTCTCGTCTTCATTGACGCTGAAGCTGTCTCCTGTAGCAATGGGATCGGTATTCGTTGGGACTTGGCTGGGATCGTCAAAAATAGTCACAGAAGCTGTATTGGCTGCCGGATTAACCGTGACGCCTTCAGTTCCCGGAACTGGAATAAGCTCACCTGGGTTGTCTGGATCTGGGATGAGTAGATCGTCTGGCACCGGGAGAATCTCCCAGATGATTTCTTCAGGCCCCTCTGGGATGAAATCATTCAAGGTCGGTAGAGTGATGGTGGCACCGAATGGACCTTCTGGAGGCAGTTCCCCACCGACCTCGGCGTCAAATCTGAGTAAGATATCGGTCGCAGAGACAACAACTGGCGCACTAAAGAATCCCGTAACCCCCCCAGCTAGAATGCTAAATTCACCGAGAGCACCTGGGATATTGCTGCGAAGGATGACCGCGACTCCTGTATCTGATGGAGGAGGTCCGCTGATGTCAAAGAAGAGGGTATAGGATGTCCCTTCAGTTTCAATGAGTACATCAGTGTTGTCGCTAAGGCTGATTTCAATATCGAGTTCGAAGTGACCTGAATACTGGTTTTGTATCTGCTGAGAGAAGGCGATTGAAGTCTTGACTTCGCCTGCCCGTGCATCGAGTTGCCAGTTGGCTCCATTGGCAGTGTTACCGACGATCCCGGTTGATGCTGCAATATTAGCTCCCGTGAGCTGGTGGAGTTGTTGTATAAAAAGCTGTCCCATTCCTCCTGCTGCAACTTCGCAGCCATAGAGGAAAAGATCGGCATCTTGTAGGCTGTTGGCCCAACTTTTGAGCGGCTCAAAATAGCGATCGAGGGTATCGAAGCTAAGTCTTGTATTCCCGAGGAGTAAGTTGCCGGAAGTACCGTGGGAAACAATGTGAAGACTAGAGATGCGAGCAAATTTCTTTAAAAATCCAGTGATTTGCGTAATGCCATCGCGTTCTCCATCCAGCAGGAGTACTTCAGAGTTGGGCTCAACATCAGCAATCAAAGAGGGTATGTCACTGACACTAGAATCAATCACAACAAGTTGGCGATCCGCGAGCAGAAAATCTCGACTGGATACATGCACCGGAGTGGATGAGACAGAAGACAATGTCTTTCTCCTTATTTTTTACTTTGTGCGGTGAGCATTCGTACGATTTAGGTGTTAGATATATCCACGAACAGCAAAACAGCGACACATATTTGAGGTGTCCGCCAAAGCAAATTGCCTTTCTCACCTGCGCTTTGCCTCCAGGGAGTGCACGAATATTCCGCCACGCTCAAATGAAACAGACATTCCTCAGCACAGAAGTCTAAGGCGGGACAAACTCACCACCCTAAGACTGAGCATTGGAGGTTAGAAATTTCTCTTGTTACCGTTGAGCCTGCGAGATATTGAGCCCCAAAAGGCATTCAGCTTCCAACTGAAGCAACAGAGACATTATTGATTTTACTCTCAATAAGAGTAAGCTTTCTCTGAGGCCAGTAGCAGCTTGCAGTTTTGTGATAGATATCACAAACTCTTAAAAACAGGTATTTAGGGACATATACAGTGCTTGACAGTGCAATAGCTTTGTTAGAAATAGTTCTCAATAACGGGTCTATGTAAATATACCACTGCCGTTTTCGTCTGGCAAGAAAGATTTAAAAAGAGATGAGACTGTTTGGAAAAGAGTGGTTGAAAGGTAGAACTGATAAGGATTACAGATGATTTCTAACCGGTTGAGAGTGCCGCAGTTTTGTGTCTAATGAGGGTTGACTGGGGACTCGAACCAAATACTCTTGCAAGTCCTCAAGCAATAGCGAGGCCCCTTGAATGCCTGGAAAGAACCAATACACTTCGGACACGACATGAGTTTGCTGATTGCGAACGGCATTGAGCTGTTGCCACAAAGGATTGGCCTGCAGGCGATCGCGGGCAGCAGCATCGCTGGCGAAATCTCCCCACATAAAGATAATGTCGCCATCGGCGCGCTCGAGCGTTTCTAAACTAATCGGGATGCGGGGCAGCAATCGCGAAACATCTTGGGAGGGAGGGCGTCTCACCCCTGCCTCTTCAAAGATGGCTCCTGTAATCGAAGATTTAATGTACAGAAAAATACCATCGCTGCGAACGCGAATAAAGGAAACTTCGATGTCGTCGAGGCGATCGCCAACAGTATCGCGAAAGCTGGTTAAATTGGCCTCATATGCGGCGATCGCCTCGCTGGCCCGCTCGCGGCGGTTGACGATGTCTGCAAGCGCCAGCAGGCGGCTGCGCAGATTGTCCGAACGCCGAGTCGGTAACGCGACCGTCGGAGCAATTTGAGACAGTTGAGGGTACAGTTCGCTGTGGGCATCGGTCGCGACAATCAGATCTGGATTTAACCGAACGATCTGCTCCAAGTCGGGCTGGACCAAATTGCCCGCCAATTGGCTCTCTGCGACTTGTTCGCTGAGGTAGGGCGGTACTGAATAACCTCGATCGGCAGTAAACCCCGCAATGCCCACAGGTACAATTCCTAGGGCGAGCAGATTGTCTAAATCGACCACGGGATTCAGCAGTACCACCCGCTGGGGCTGGAGAGGAACGGCCGAGCGCCCGAAAGCATGCTCGATCGTGCGGGTTGGGCTGGAACTATGGGAGATTGCGTCAGGCTCGCCACTGTCAATCACCTGAATGCCAGAACGACTGCAGCCCGCTAATACCAGCGCTGTCGCTAACGCAATCAGCAATCCAGTCACTGTCTGGCTGGATTTATAGAACCTTGTCATGAATTACTTGCCCGTAATCGAGTTTGACTAAGCGATCGGCACATTCAAAATAGCGATCGTCGTGAGTCACGACGATCGCCGTTTTTCCTTTGGCTTTGAGATCGGGCAGTAATCTTTCGTAAAAGACTCGCTTGAAGGTGGGATCTTGATCGGAGGCCCATTCGTCAAAGACATAAATGGGACGATCTTCCAAATAGGCTGTCAGTAGAGCCAAGCGCTTGCGCTGCCCCTGAGACAGGCTGCGGGTGGAAAAGACGCCATCTTGCAATTGCACGGCCCGATCGAGCTGTAACTGCTGCAGGTACTCGCGCGCGCGCCCGTCAAGGTTGGGAATATCCAGTCCCAACAGGCGATCGAATAGGTAGAAATCTGAGAAGACAACTGAAAAGAGCTGTCTGAATGATTCTAGATTCGCGTCTGAAATCGGTTCACCATCGAGCAGCAATTTACCCTGCTCGGGATCGTAAAGACCGGTAATTAACTTGACTAAGGTTGATTTGCCACTGCCGTTGCCGCCGATGACAAAAACGACTTCGCCCGGTTGAAATTTCAGATCGATGGGGCCGAGGACAAAACTGCCCTCGTTGTCTCCGTTATAGGTGTGTACTGCTCCTGCCAATTCCACAGAAGACCAGCCACGATTGGGCGATGGGATTGTCTCGACCGATGTGGCTTCAATACCGAGGGCGGAGAGAGAGAGTCCCAACGCCTCGATATTTTTCAAGGCAATGTTGGCCTGAGCAATCATGGGACGGGCATTGAGGATGGTGCGCAAGGGGTTGATGGTAAAGACAATGGTGAGGGCATAGCTGGCTGCCAGGGCTGGGGAGATCGTGGCAACTTGGGGCAGGAGAAACAGTAGCAGGGCAATGGGCATGAAAAAGAGAATCAAAGCCCAACTGCCAGAAACGGCAAAGACCGACATGGCATAGGTGCGATGCTGCTTGAACTCAGCGGCATCTCGGCTGACATCTTCGGAGATGAAGGCCGATCGCCGTTGCCGGTGAATCTTGAGTTCTTTGGTGCCTTCAGTTGCTGTGCGGAAATCTTCAAACAGGCGATCGCGAGTTTGGCGAGCAAATTTGAGCGCCAAAACCCCTCGGTTCACCAAAACTTGGTAGCTATAAAGCGCCAGTGTCATCAAGACCAACAAACCGGCAAAGAGCAGCGGAGAGAGCCAGGCCAAGTACACGATGCAGCCCAACAGCAAAGCAGAGTTGGCGAGTAATCCCGACAACCAGGGGGATGCCTTCGAGACGGCATCGACGTCTTCAGTGAGAGCAGCCATGAGGCGAGATCTGCCAATGGACTCTAACTGTCGGAGAGGACAGTCGAGGATCTGCTCGACCAGTTCCACCTGTAGCTGGAAAATAGTGGTCTGGGTAATTCGCACCACCAGCACCTGAGAAAGTGCTGTCGTGACAAAGGCAGCTACACTCAAACCGGCAAAACTCCAGGCGAGAGAAGCGCTGGGGCGATCGACAAGTTCGATGGCTGTATTGATGGTGGCAATGAGCCCAGCCGTACTGGCTCCACTGAGTAGGCCCAGCATGCCAGCTAGCGCCATCATCCACCAAGAATTTTTAAACAGAAGGCCGAGCAGCTTCATGACGGTGAATATTCCACGTGAAATTGGCGAGGGGGTAAAGCTCTGCGAGCTCCGAGAGATTGCGGGTGAATGCTCCCATTGAGGCTTTGGCGCGATGGAGACGTTTTGGGAAATCAATCAGGGAGGAGTGCAAAGTAGCTCTAGCTGCCGCTTTGCCATCGCGCAGCGCTCGGGGGCTGGATTGTAAAACCTGAGTTCGATGGCTCTGTATGGCCCGGCCCCTCACCCCCGGCCCCTCTCCCTAGGGAGAGGGGAGCAACAGCCTGAAACCCGCAATCTACCGTTCTGTTTCCCTTCCCCCAGAATTACGGCTGACGCCACGCTTCGCGAGGGGGGGGAAGGGGTTAGGGGATGGGGGCCAGACACCTGTCGAACTGACGTTGTAAAGATGCTTGTAGGGGATAGCTTGCAGATAACCAATACTGTGAATTAACCCTTAAATAAAAGTCAATGTCAAGAAAGGGAGGAAATATTGTCCTTTTTTGCTAACAGTCTCCCCAATGTGACGCAAGGCCGCACCTGCGCGAACAGCTTGCCTACCTGTCTAGCCCTTTCCCTGCTTGACTTTGAGGGTTTTCTCTCTTTTCTGCTTGAAAGCCGCAGCCAATCCGACCAAAAAATTCTGCGATTCTATTGCAACTAATTTCTATTTAGGTGCTAGTATGGCCTACGTTAGGAACTCAAGACCTCACATGAGAGTGTCGAGCGAGCTGTGGCGGCTTGCTCGTGCTTAAAAGGACCGAACAGTAGCAAGCCGGATCTGACGTCTTTGCTGCTTCGGGACGAACGACTCTTTAGCGCGTACCAGCTTCCTTGGCGCGCACCAGCTTCATGTTTAGTTGGCTAGCTAGCGGTTCGACGCTCGCACAGCTCAATCATTGCTGTGTTGGCGCGGGGGAGTGCTGTCTCGAATTGCAGGCATGCCTTTTGTCGGACTGGCCGATATCAGCTCAATGGTCTCAGGCGACTGAGTTCGTTCATCGAGGCAGAGATGTTTCTACACGGATGTAGCTAAGTTTTGTCGGTTAATCATATCGATACTGACAAGCACTCATGGCAATTATGAGGCAAAGGTGGAAGGCACATGGTCGAACCCCAAAACACCCCCCCGCCTGCAACAGCGTTAAATTGTTCGACAGTCACGTCGTTGCTGCGAGAGAGGGCAAATCATCAAGCCGATATCGTGGCTTTTCGATTCCTGCTCGATGGTGAATCGGAATCCGAGCATGTGACTTACGGGGAGCTCGATCGCCGCTCCCGAGCAATTGCCGCACAGCTTCAGGCTAAGAACGTGCGGGGGGAGCGAGTTCTCTTGCTCTATCCCTCCGGCCCGGACTACATCGCAGCGTTTTTTGGCTGCTTGTACGCTGGGGCGATCGCCGTACCCGCCTATCCGCCGCGCAACCGCCGCCACTATCCCAGAATTCAAGCAATTTTGCAGGATTCTCAAGCCAAGCTGGCACTGACGAATTCGGCAACATTGCCGCAGGTGCAGTCATTATTGCGAGCGGAAACCAGGCCCAATTGCTGGCAGTGGATGGTAACGGATGGGCTGCAATTGGGGGCAGAAGAGGGTTGGGTCGACCCTGCATGCGAATCCTCTAGCTTGGCATTTCTGCAATACACATCTGGTTCGACCGGAGCGCCTAAAGGCGTTATGGTCAGCCATGCCAATCTCCTCCACAATGCCGCTGCGATTCAGCACTACTTTGCAAACAATGACCGAGCGGTTATAGCCTCGTGGCTGCCTCCCTATCACGATATGGGGTTGATTGGCGGGATCTTGCAACCCATTTATCTCGGCATCTCAATGGTGCTGATGCCTCCAGAAGTATTCCTACAAAAGCCATTGAGGTGGCTGAAAGCGATTTCAAATTATCGAGTTAGCACGAGCGGCGGCCCTAATTTTGCCTACGATCATTGCATTCGACGGATTTCGGCAGAGCAAGCAGCCGAGCTCGATCTGAGCTGTTGGGAAGTGGCGTTCAACGGTGCCGAACCCATTCGTTCCGACACGATCGATCGCTTCGCTCGCAAGTTTGCTCCGGCAGGCTTTCGGAGGGAAGCTTTTTATCCCTGCTATGGCCTTGCAGAAGCAACCTTGTTTGTGACCGGAAGCCGTCGCATGCAGTCTCCTGCGACGCAAGTCGTCGAGGGCGAAGCGCTCTCGCAGGGGCAAGTGGTTTTTGCGCAGGAGCGAGCTGGCGAAACAAGCTTGCTGAGTTGCGGTCGGCCGGCACTTCGATTGACCGTCAAAATTGTCGATCCCGAAACCAGGACTTGCTGCGAAGTCGATCGGATCGGCGAGATTTGGGTGGCCGGACCGAATGTTGCCGAGGGATATTGGCAACAGTTCGAGCAGACTCAAGCCACCTTTGACGCTCATTTAGCGGATACGGGCGAGGGGCCATTTTTACGCACTGGCGATTTGGGGTTCTTGCATCGGGGAGAGCTGTTTGTCACGGGGCGACTGAAAACCACGATTGTGATTCGAGGTCGGAATTACTATCCCCACGATATTGAATCATTGGTGCAGGCCAGTCATGCAGCATTTCGGTTGGGGTGCGGGGCCGCATTGGGTACGAGTGGCCCGGATGGGGAACAGTTAGTTGTCGTTCAAGAAGTCGAACGGACTGCTTTGCGATCGCTCGATGCGGAGACAGCGATCTCCGCTGCTCGACAGGCGATCGCCGAAACCTTCGACCTTGCTTTAGCTGCCATCGTTCTGCTCAAACCCGGCTCGATCCCCAAAACCTCTAGCGGCAAAATTCAGCATCATCTTTGCCGCGAGTACTTTTTAAGCGATCGACTAGAACCGATTGCGCAGTGGCAATGCTCCAGTAAGGAGGACGTTAATGGCTCAGTTGCAGCCCATCCGGTCGATATAGAGCAACTCTCGAACACTCATGGTTCCCAGTCGAGTCAGGCTCGCTCGAAACAGAGTATCCAAACCTGGATCGTCGAACGGGTGGCTCGACAGGTGGGAGAATCAGCTCGCTCCATTTCAGTCGATACCCCTCTAGCTCACTATGGCTCGAGTTCGGTAGACGCGGTGATGTTGTCGGGGGAACTGAGTGAATGGCTGGATGTGGAGTTATCTCCCACCTTGGCCTATAACTACCCAACGATTGCCAGCTTGTCAGACTATTTGGCGGATATCGTTTGCGGCGGGTCGCCGCAGCAGCAAGTACAGCAGACTTTCAGTTTCGAGGCGGGGGACTCGCATCAAAAGGCGATCGCCATTATTGGTCTGGGCTGCCGCTTTCCCGGTGCCAATAGCCCAGAAGCATTTTGGCAGCTATTGCAAGAGGGGCGATCGGCCATTGCCTCTGCTGCGAACGAACGCTGGAGGATTGGGGATCGCGTCTTGGCAGAGCTCGATCCTAAAACCCGAGAGGCCATTCAGTGGGGTGGTTTTCTCGATAGTGTGGACGAATTCGATCCTCAGTTTTTTGGCATCTCCCCCCGCGAGGCGGCGGCAATGGACCCCCAGCAACGCCTGTTGATGGAGGTGACTTGGGAGGCTTTAGAAAATGCCGGTCGAGTGCCAACTGCGCTGGCGGGCAGCAAAACCGGCGTATTTATCGGCATTAGCAATGGCGATTACGCCCATCTGAACCCAGGCAACTGCGGCCCCTATGTCGGGACTGGCAATGCTTTCAGCATTGCGGCAAACCGCCTGTCCTATCACTTGGATCTACGCGGCCCCAGCTTGGCGATCGATACCGCTTGCTCTTCGTCGCTAGTGGCCGTTCATCAGGCGTCTCAAAGTTTGCGATCGGGGGAAAGCGATCTGGCGATCGCGGGGGGCGTCAGCCTGATGCTGACACCGAACCTCACCATTGCCTTTGCGAGAGCCGGAATGCTGGCAGCGGACGGGCGCTGTAAAACGTTTGATGCCGAGGCGGATGGCTACGTTCGCGGCGAAGGCTGTGGGGTGGTTATCCTCAAGCGCTTGCAGGATGCCGTACGAGATGGCGATCCGATTGTCGCGACGCTGCGGGGCTCGGCGATCGTGCAAGACGGACGCAGTAATGGTTTGACCGCACCGAACGGTCTTTCTCAAGCGGCGACGATCCGCCAAGCTCTCAACAATGCCGCTATCGACCCCAAGCTGATTGACTATGTAGAAGCCCACGGCACCGGCACCTCTCTGGGCGATCCAATTGAGATGGAAGCGCTGCAAGCCGTTTTGGGAACAGGGCGCGAGCAAGCGATCCCCTGTTGGGTGGGGTCGGTCAAGACCAACATCGGCCATCTCGAAGCTGCTGCTGGGGTTGCCGGTTTGATTAAGGTTGCTCTGTCGTTGCAACAAAGCGAAATTCCTGCCAGTCTGCACCTCGAACAGCTCAATCCGGCGATCGCCTCGGGAATTTCATCGCTCGCGATCGCTAGCACTGCCCGACAGTGGCGCAAAAACGGTCGATGTCGGCTAGCAGGGGTGAGTTCCTTTGGTTTTGGGGGCACCAACTGCCACGCGATCTTGGCAGAGGCTCCAGAGCGAGCTGTCCGCAAAGCCGAACGCGATCGCCCCCAACATCTGCTAGCGCTATCGGCGAAGTCCGAAGCAGCGTTGAAACAATTAGCTCGGCATTATGCAGACACTTTAGCGGCACAGAAAAAGCTTCAGATTGCCGATGTTTGCCATACGGCTAATGCTGGCAGAGCGCACTTCGAGTGCAGGTTGGCGCTGATTGTCAACTCAACTAGCCAGTTGCGCGAACAATTGCAAGCCTTCGAACGCGGCGGTGAGTTTAGGGGATGGATTGGGCTAGACGGTACGCGAGACGCGAATCCTGCCAAGATTGCTTTTCTGTTTGGCGGTCAGGGATCTCAGTATGTCGGCATGGGGCGGCAGTTGTACGAGACCCAGCCTGTATTTCGCCAAACCCTCGATCGCTGTGCAGAAATATTAGAGACCGTTCTCGAACGCCCGTTGTTGTCGGTGCTTTATCCTCCTGCAGGCGAGATCTCGGCGATTGACAAGACAGCGAACGCGCAGCCTGCATTATTTGCACTGGAATATTCTTTGGCCCAACTGTGGCGCTCTTGGGGGGTCCAGCCGGATGTCTTGCTGGGGCATAGCGTTGGAGAATATGTCGCAGCCTGTGTGGCGGGGGTGTTTAGTTTAGAAGCTGGGCTGCGGTTGATTGCCGAGCGGGCCTGTTTGATGCAGTCACTGCCATCAGCCGGTGTTATGGCTGCTGTGGCTGCTGCCCCAGATCGAGTCCGCGATGCGATGCAATCGGCGCATTTCGAGGATGATGGCGACACGATCGCGATCGCCACCCTCAACGGACCGACGAATACCGTTGTTTCTGGAACCAAAGGGGCTGTTGCGAAAGTCCTCAAAATTTTGACCGAGGGCGAGATTCGGACGAAGTACCTGAACGTCTCGCATGGGTTTCATTCGCCCTTGATGGAGCCAATGCTATCGGCATTTGAAAGGGTTGCGAGCGAAGTTGAGTTTGCGCCTGCTCAAATCGAGCTGATTTCAAATGTCACGGGAAGGGCGATCGGCGATGAGATTGCCACGCCCGGTTATTGGTGCCGCCACATTCGTCAGCCGGTTCAGTTCGCTAAAGGCATAGAGGCCATCCAGCAGCGTGGCTGCGAAATACTCATCGATCTCAGCCCCAATCCTTTACTGATAGCGATGGGACGCCAGTGTTGGGCGAACCAGCCGGAAAGTCCGGCTTTTCCAACAGCATTGTGGTTACCTAGCCTGCGCCAGGAGCGGGAGGATTGGGAGATGCTCTCGAACAGTGTGGCTCAACTATACGTTCGAGGTCTCGATATCGATTGGCAAGGCTTTGACCGAGGCTACCAGCGGCAGCACCTACAATTACCGACCTATCCATTCCAGCGCCAGCAGTATTGGCTGTCCGCTCTGACAGGCACTCATTTCAGTGGGATTCAAGCCAACGGGATGCTGGCGAGTGGGATGCGAGACCAGCGGAGGGAGACGGGGCATCCGTTACTCGGACAGCAGCTCAATCTAGCTGGCTCGCCTTCGATCCATTTTGAAGCTCAAATGGGTCCGCACGCTCCGGTCTATTTCAACCATCACCGCGTGTTTGAGACCCCTGTGGTCCCGCTTGCTGTCTGGCTAGAAATGGTTCTGGCGGCAGGGCGGCAACAGCTCGGCGATCGCTTGACGATTGCAGCATTGCGAGTTGCTCGACCGCTGCTTTTAGCGAGCGAGGCCCTAACAACAATTCAGGTTGTTCTCACTCCCTCAGATGACCGCGACTGGTTAGTTGAAATATTGAGTTTGAGCGCTAATTCAACCGAACTCGATCGCAATAGCAGTTCTGCGGCAACCTCTCGCTGGAGTCTGCATGCCTCGGGGAAGATTGTGGCTGAAAGCCATTCTGCAGAACGGCCGATACTCGACCCAATTGAGTTGCGAACTCAATGCTCGGACGCTCTCTCGGTAGAGGACTTGTATCGCCAATTTGCAGGGCGGGGTATCGCATACGGTCCCGAGTTCAGAGCTGTCAAAGCGGCGTGGCGCTGCGATGGCGCTGCGTTGGTACAGATCGAACTATCCGAGTCGCTGCTAGGCGATCGCGATCGCTATTCGCTCCATCCTGTTTTGCTAGACGCAGGCTTCCAGGCGGTTGGGGCAGCTTTGGGAGCTAGTTGTTCGGATCTCTATTTACCAATTGCTGTCGAGCAGGTTCGATGTTTCAATTCTGCAGCCACGGATGTGTGGAGCCACGCTCAGTTAGACCGAGATGCTCGAAATCGTGGGGAGCAAATTGTTGCCGATGTCACGTTATTTGATGGAGCGGGAGCGGCGATCGCCCAAATTGTAGGGTTGACGTTAAAGCGAGCCAGCCGCGAGAAACTCTTGGGATTAGAACCTGATGCTTGGCAAGATTGGTTCTACGAAATTGAGTGGCAACTGAAGGGGCGATTGGGGGGCAGGCAACCTACAGACTACATGCCTGCCCCCTCTCAAATTGGCGATCGCCTGCAACGGCAATGGGCAACGATGCTGGCCGAACCAGAGATGCTGCAGTACTTGGCTGCTTGCCCGCAACTGGAAGCACTGTGTACGGCCTACATCCCTCAAGCTTTCCGACAGATGGGGTGGTCTCTAAGCAGCGGTGAAAGATTTAGCGAACGGGAGGCGATCGAGCGGACGGGAACGGTTGCGCAACACCATGCCCTCTTGCGCCGCTTGCTCGACATCTTGACAGAAGAAAACATCTTGCAACGGGAGTCTTCAGGCTGGTCTGTCCTGCGATCGCCCGAGGCGATCGACTGTTCGGCGCTCGCGCAGCAATTGGCCGAGCAGTATCCAGAAATTCAGGCGGAGCTGACTTTGGCGAGCCGCTGCGGGCAGAACCTCGCAGCAGTGTTGCAAGGCAAGTGCGACCCCTTGCAAGAGCTGCTCGCGCCCGATGGCGATCTGTCTTTGTTAACTCAGCTCTACCGCGACTCGCCGGGTGCAATGGCCGTCAATCATTTGGTGTTGCAGGCGGTGACGGAGGCGATCGATCGCCTGCCGAGCGATCGGGCTATTCGGATTTTGGAGGTGGGGGCCGGAACGGGCGCAACAACGGCCAATCTCTTACCCCACTTACCCGAGAGCCAACTGGAGTACACCTTTACTGACATATCCACCGCCTTCCTCACCCAAGCACAAGCCCAGTTCGGCGAGCGCGATTGCATGCACTATCGCCTCCTCGATCTCGAAGCCGCTCCTAGCGAGCAAGGGTTCGAACTCCAGCAATACGACATCGCGATCGCGGCCAATGTCTTGCACGCAACGGCCGATCTGCGACAGAGCCTCGCACATATCCGGCAGCTCTTGGCTCCTGGAGGGCTGTTAATTCTGTTAGAAGGAACTCGCCCCGCCCGCTGGCTCGATCTCGTATTCGGTTTAACCGAAGGTTGGTGGCGATTTAGCGATCGCGATTTGCGTCCCAATTCCCCCTTACTCTCCACTTCTCAATGGCAGTCACTGCTCGACAGTTGTGGGTTTGAGGAGGCCATTGGGGCGACCTCTGCTCTGGGCGAAGACTCTACCTCCTCTCAGCAAGATGCGATCGTGGCCCGAGCGGTCGAGCAATCTGCGGCGGTGGAGGTGGTGGAACAGCAGCGATGGCTGGTGATGGGCGATCGGCGGGGATATGCCCGGGAACTCGTCCGTTGCTGGGTGGCCGACGGTGCGGTTGTGAGCTGGGTGGAGGCGGGAGATGCTTTTGTCGCCCAGGCCGACGGCAATTTCCAGATCGATTGCGCTCAGTCAAGCCACTATCATCAACTGCTTGCCGAAATGCAGCAATTGGGTCAGCCCCTCGCCGGTGTCGTCAATTTGTGGGGCCTCGATACCACTGCTGCGGACGGCCTCGCACCGACTCAGTTGAGTGCTGATTTGGAATTAACCTGCGGCAGTGTCCTCAACCTCGTGCAGGCACTGGTTCGAGCTCAGCTACCCGATCCTCCCAGGTTGTGGCTCGTCACTCGCGGTGCCGTATCGGCTGGAGGGACTGGCGATGGCATCTCTCAATCCTCCCTTTGGGGCATGGCACGGACCCTCGTGCGAGAACACCCCGAGTTGAACTGCTCGCGGGTGGATTTAGATCCGGCACTGGATTTGAAGAGGCCGGATGGCTGGCGATCGCTATTTGAAGAATTGGTGGCTGGCGATCGCGAGCAAGAAATTGCCTTGCGGGCAGGACAGCGGTTGGTGGCGCGCTTGACCCGCTGCAATCGCCCAGAAGAGAGCCGCCAGCGATTGCAATTACCCGACAATCTCCCCTTTCAATTACAGACCGCCCGCCCGGGTCTGTTGGACACACTTGAATTTCAGCCCTGCGAGCGGCGATCGCCGGGGGCAGGCGAAGTGGAACTGCGGGTACGAGCCACCGGCTTGAATTTTCGAGATGTCTTGCAGGCGATGGGGCTCCTCGAAAGTCGCTATGCGGAGCAATTGGGCATCGCAGCAAACCCGTTACCGTTTGGGTTTGAGTGCTCGGGCGAAATTGTCGCCCTCGGTTCTGACGTGAGGGGTTGGTCGCTGGGAGATGCCGCGATCGCTGCAGTCACCCCCGGCAGTTTCAGCCGCTACGTCACCGTTCCCTTCAGCACCGTCGTTCGCAAGCCAACTTCCCTCAGCTTTGAAGCAGCGGCAACGATACCGACAGCGTTTTTGACGGCCTATTACGGCTTGTCCCGTCTGGCCAAAGTTAAGGCAGGCGATCGCGTTCTCATTCACGCCGCCGCAGGCGGTGTCGGTATGGCCGCCGTTCAACTGGCCCGTCATTTGGGGGCCGAGGTGTTCGGCACTGCCAGTCCGGCGAAATGGCAGTCTTTGCGTGCCGCTGGGGTTCGACATATTGCGAACTCGCGCTCGCTGGATTTTGCCGATGAATTTCTGGCTGCCACCGACGGTCGAGGGGTCGATGTCGTACTCAATTGTCTGAGCGGAGCCTTTATCCCGAAAAGCTTGGGGTTGCTGAAGCATGGCGGGCGCTTCGTCGAGCTAGGCAAGCGCGATGTGCTTTCAGCGCAACAGGTGGCGGAGAGCTACAGCCAGATCGACTATGCTGCTTTCGACTTAGGTGAATTGGCGATCGCTTCGCCGCAAACGATTGCTGCAATGCTGGCTGAATTCATGCCGCTGTTTGAAGCCGGAACTCTGACCCCACTGCCCCAAACGACGTTCGCAATCGAAGAGGCGATCGCGGCTTTTCGCTACATGCAGCAGGCGCGTCACGTCGGCAAGATTGTTTTGACGCAAAGCCCAGATCGAAATGGAGCGCGGGTCGATGGAGTGGGGGTAGTTCCAGCCAGCCCCATTCAATTCCGCTCCGACGCCACTTATGCGATCGCTGGCGGCCTGGGAGATTTAGGGCTGCTGACTGCCAAATGGATGGTGGAACGGGGGGCCAAGACTTTGGTGCTGGTGGGTCGCAGCGAGGCTTCCAGTCTCGTTCAACCGCGTTTGGAAGCGTTGCAAGCTGCTGGAGCGACAGTGGTTACTGCCCGAGCGGACGTTGCCCAACGCGACCCCTTAGAAACTGTCTTCCGCAATATCGCAGCCACGCTCCCGCCATTGAAAGGAATCATTCACGCGGCAGGGTTACTTGACGACGGGGTTTTAACTCACTTGTCTTGGGAGCAATTCGATCGCGTTTTGGCCCCGAAAGTTCTCGGTGCTTGGAATCTACACCAGCTCTCGCTGGGGCTTTCGCTGGACATGTTTGTTCTGTTCTCTTCTGCCGCCTCACTGTTGGGTTCGCCCGCCCAAGCCAACCACGCTGCCGCTAACGCATTCTTAGATTCACTGGCTCACTACCGGCGATCGCAGGGGTTGGCGGGTATCAGCATCAATTGGGGTATTTGGTCCGATATTGGGGCGGCGGCCAAACGCAATGCAGGCGATCGCGCTAGTTTTGCCGGGTTGGGAACCCTTTCCCCCGAGGCCGGACTGCAAGCTTTCGAGCAAGCTTTAGTCCGAAATCCCCCTCAAGTGGGTGTCGTGCCCATTGACTGGTCGCAGATGGGCGCTCGGGCGATCGATGCCTCTCCTTTTTTGAGGCGTTTCTCGGGTAAAGCTCGCCCGAGCGGCAATGCAGTCACTGGCAAGTTTCTCAAACAGCTCGACGCCACCCCCGCCAGCGAGCGACGCTCTCTCCTGGCAAATTTCATCCGCACTCAAATTGCCGCAGTTTTGGGGTTCGACTCTGCCGAAGACTTTGATTCCCGTCAGGGGCTGATGGACTTGGGCATGGATTCTCTCACCTCACTAGAACTGAAGCACCGCATCGAAGCGGGTTTGGACTGTCAGTTACGACCGACTGTTGCTTTTGACTACCCCACGATTGCGGAACTCGAAGACTACCTGGCCACGACAGTCTTGCAACTGGATAGGGCATCTCCAGCCCCCGTGGAGCTGGAGGCCGAGATCGATGGCGATCGCGCCGACTCCACGAGTTCCCCGCCGAACGAGAAAGATCTGCTGTCACTGCTGGCTAGCGTTCGAGACATGTCCGACAGTGACATCCGCAATCAATTGGCCGATCGACGGCTGCATCGCTGAATGGGAGTTTGACCTTGACTGATTTTGTACAGCACCTGACAACACTGTCTCCCTTGAAGTTGGCCTTTGCCGCTCGGCAAGCGAAAGCCCAACTGGAACTCTTCAAGGCAGAACCCATTGCAGTGATTGGTCTGAGCTGCCGATTTCCAGGTGCTGAGAATCCCGAGGCATTCTGGAACCTGCTTGAAAGCGGTGTCGATGCGATTTCGGCAATACCTGGCGATCGCTGGGATGTCGATCGCTACTACGATGTCGACCCGGGTGCAGCGGGCAAAACCTACTGTCGCCACGGCGGTTTTCTCGATCGCATCGACACCTTCGACCCAGAGTTTTTCGGCATTTCCCCCCGAGAAGCAATCAGCCTCGATCCGCAGCAGCGACTGCTTTTAGAGGTGAGCTGGGAGGCACTGGAGCGAGCCCACCACGCTCCGGGGGATCTATTCGATAGCCGCACTGGCGTGTTTGTGGGCATGAGTAGCTCGGACTACGCCACTGCCCTCGGCAAAGCCGTCAGCCCCCGCGAGATCGACGGCTATTTCGGCACCGGCACGGCGTTTAGTGTGGCTGCCGGCAGGCTGTCCTATTTATTGGGGCTGACGGGACCGAGTTTGGTGGTGGATACCGCCTGTTCCTCCTCTCTTGTGGCCGTGCATCTGGCTTGCCAAAGTTTGCGCTGGCAAGAATGCGATTTGGCCCTGGCTGGGGGGGTGAATGTCCTGCTGCAGCCGGAGGGGCACATCAACTTCGCCAAAGCAAACATGCTGGCTGCCGACGGTCGCTGCAAAACCTTCGATGCGGCAGCCAATGGGTTCAGCCGCAGTGAAGGATGCGGCACGATTGTGCTCAAACGGCTCTCGGATGCCACAGCGGATGGCGATCGCATTTTGGCCCTGATTCGCGGCTCGGCCATCAATCAGGACGGGCGCAGTAGCAGCTTGACGGCTCCGAACGGTCCTTCCCAGCAAGCGGTGATTCGGCAAGCCTTGCGCAGCGGCGGCGTCAGCCCCGACCAAATTGACTACATTGAAGCCCACGGTACGGGGACGGAGTTAGGCGACCCGATTGAGGTGGACGCACTGGGGGCGGTGTTCGGAACTCAATCCGAGCGCGATCGCCCGTTAGTGCTGGGGTCTGTCAAAACCAATATCGGCCACTTGGAATCTGCAGCGGGTATTGCAGGGACGATCAAAACCATCCTGTCACTGCAGCAGCAGGCCATTCCCCCCCACCTCCATTTCAACACCCCTAACCCTCACATTGCTTGGGACGAACTGCCCTTCGAAGTGACCGCTCGCCCTTGGCCCAGAAACGAGCGGCGGCGCTTGGCAGGCGTGAGCTCATTTGGCTTCAGCGGCACCAATGCCCACCTAGTGTTGGAAGAAGCACCGCTGCTGCCCGAGCGCGAGCCAGCCACTGCAGAACGTCCCCTCCACCTGCTGGCTCTATCGGCAAAAACAGCTGCTGCCCTCGACACCACGGTCGATCGCTATCGGCAGTTGCTCGCAGACTCTCCCGCGCAGTTGGATCTCGCTAATGTTTGTTTTAGTGCCAATGTCGGTCGCTCTCACTTTGGCCATCGTCTGGCTGTGACGGCCAACTCTCTGGAAACGCTGCAAGCGCAACTGAGTGCTTGGCAAAAGAGCGCAGCGACGGGAGGACTGTTTACCGGTCGGGTGGCAGGCGATCGCCCGCCGAAGATTGCCTTCCTGTTTTCCGGGCAAGGGGCACAGTACAGCGGCATGGGCCGCCAGCTCTATGCAACCCAACCGACCTTCCGCGCGGCCCTCGATCGCTGCGACAAGCTGTTGCAGCCTTATTTAGAGCGATCGCTGCTGGCGATTCTCTACCCCGAGGCGGCAGCGGATAAGGCAGCAATTCATCAAACAGCATTGACGCAGCCTGCTCTATTTGCGCTGGAATATGCCCTGGCACAACTGTGGCAATCCTGGGGTATTCAGCCAGATGTAGTCTTGGGTCACAGCATTGGCGAATATGTTGCGGCTTGTCTGGCGGGGGTTTTTAGCTTGGCCGATGGTTTGAAGTTGGTGGCCGAGCGCGGTCGCTTGATGCAGGCCCTACCCAGCAATGGCAAAATGGCGGCGATTCTGACCGATCGCGATCGCGTTGCAGCTGCTCTGGCTGGCCTTGATGGAGTCGAGATTGCGGCGGTGAATGGGCCGCAGAATACGGTCATTTCGGGGGGCGATGCGGCGGTGGATGCGGCGATCGCGGCGATACAAGCAAAACAGTTTGTCGAAGTTCGACAGCTCGATGTTTTGCATGCCTTTCACTCCCCTTTAATGGAGCCGATGCTGGCGGAGTTCGAGCGCGTTGCCCTCGAAGTCACCTATGCAGCCCCCAAACTTGGCTTAATCTCGAATATTACGGGCGATTATGCCGGAAACGAAGTCGCGAATGCGGCCTACTGGTGCCGCCACATTCGCCAGCCCGTCCAATTTGCCCCCAGCCTAGAAACACTCAAGCAACGGAATTACCAAGTTTTTGTCGAAATTGGCCCCAAGCCAACGCTGTGCAATCTCGGTCGCACTTGCCTGCCCGATCGAGGCACGACCTGGCTGCCCAGCCTCCATCCCAAGCGAGAGGATTGGTCGCAATTGCTAGAGAGTTTGGCCCAACTCTACGCCTGCGGTGGAGCGGTGGATTGGCGGGGGTTCGATCGCGATTGTGCTCGTCAGTGGGTCGACCTGCCCACCTATCCATTCGAGCAGCGGCGCTGCTGGTTCGGCACGGAGTCCGAGCGGCAACGGACCCTCGCAAGACAAACCCATTCGAGCCAGTGGTACTATTTACCCTCCTGGCGGCGATCGCCCCTGGCTCGCTCGCGCTCTCCACATCTCTCGCAAACCTATCTCGTCCTGCTGGACGGATGCGGCATTGGGGCAGATTTGTGCGCGCGGCTGGCCGAACGGGGACATACAGCGATCGCCGTTCGACCCGGAGAAGCATTTTCTCGCACTGAAGACGGTACCTATCAGATTTCTCCGACTGCCGATAGCGATTGGCAACAACTTTGGAAGACGCTGGCCGAACGGGGGGAAACCCCTCAGCAGATCGTCCACTTGTGGAGCGTGACACTTCCCCAAAGCCCGCGCGAAGACAGGGCAGCGGAGTTAATCTCCGCCTTCGAGCAGAGTCAGGCTTTGGGATATAGCAGCTTGTTATGTTTGGCGCGATCGCTGGGCAGCCAGTCAGAACCAGCCAGTATCTACGCCATTTCAAACAACCTGCAAGACGTGACGGGGACGGAAACCTTATGCCCCGAAGTCGCAACGCTCCTCGCTCCCTGTAAAGTCCTCCTGCAGGAATATCCGCATCTCAACTGCCGCTCGGTGGATGTGCAGCTAGAGACTGTGGTGCCTCTTCCCAGACTTGCCCAACAACTCTGTGTCGAGGTGACAGCAGAGACTGGCGATCGCACGGTTGCCTATCGGGGACGGCACCGCTGGGTGCAGACCTACGAACCTGCAAGCTGGGAGGCTCCCGATATAGAGTCTTTGCCGTTAAAGCCAGGCGGAACCTATGCCATTATCGGGGACGCCATCGGAGGGTTGGGATTTCCTTGGGGGAGATATCTATCGCTGCGGGCGGGAGCCAAGCTGGCCTTCATCGGTCCCTACATGCGATCGCGCTCCGAGTGGGATAGGGCCTTAGCGGAAGGGGAAGGCGGCGATCGCGTCAGCCAGCACGTTCGCCAACTGCGAGAACTCGAAAGCTCTGGCGTTAACTGTGTGGCGATTCGAGCAGATTTGGCGGATGCTGCGCAGCTCGAAGCAGCGATCGCCGAGGCGGAAGCAGAGCTCGGCCCAATCTCTGCAGTTGCTTATACCTCGCCGTTTGGCAGCGATCGTACCGCCCATCCGATTGCCGCGATCGGGGCGGCGCAGAACGAGATCCATTTCTATTCCAAGGTGAAAGGGCTGTACTGCTTAGCCGAAGCCCTAGAGGATAAGTCACTCGATTTCGTTTTGGTGCAGTCATCTCTCTCGACAGTGGTGGGCGGTTTGGGATTTGCTGCCTACACGGCAGCCCATACGTTTGCCGATACCTTCACCTGCCACCTCAACCGCAGCAGCCCCTACCCCTGGCTCAGCATCAACTGGGAAGCCTGGGCAGAGGAAGGAGAGAGTCTATTGCAAACCAGCACTGTGGGATCTTTATTGGCCGAGCTCGCCCTCAGCACCGAGGATGTTTGGACCGCCACCGATCGCCTGCTGGCCCACCCGGATGCGACCCGAGTGGTTGTCTCCACCGCCGACCTCTCCGCCCGCATCGAACAGTCTTTTACACCTCCACCGCCTCCCGCCAGCCCAGCCGAGGCTGTAGCAGAAGAAGCTCGCACCAGTAAGGGCCACAGCCGTCCCAACCTCGACACCAACTACGTCGCCCCGCGTAACGACATCGAAGCAACGATCGTGGCGGTGTGGGAAGAGTTTTTGCCCGTTTATCCCATTGGCGTGTTCGACAACTTCTTCGAACTCGGAGGCAATTCGCTGCCTGCCATTCAAATCATTTCCCGACTGCGGGAGCACTTCCAGGTAGAAGTGCCGATTCGAGCGCTGTTGGTGGAAGCTCCAACAATTGCTGGAGTGGCCGAGGCGATCGCCGCCGCCAGCGAGCAACAGGCCGGAAATCTCGCAGCCATTACCGATCTGTTGGGAGAGATCGAGACTCTGGCCCCTGCCCGAGCAGAAGCACAACTGCACCAAGACATCACTGCCCCAAACGACTGAGAGGGAAATACCCGATGGATTTCAGCTTGTTTTTCTTTGATGGCGAAGGTTCCATACCGAAGCCGAATCAATATCGCTTGCTGCTCGAAAGCGCCCAATATGCAGATCGCAATGGCTTTGTGGCGGTATGGACTCCCGAGCGTCATTTCCACGCCTTTGGCGGCCTCTATCCCAACCCCGCCCTCACCAGTGCAGCCCTAGCGCCAGTGACCGAACGGATTAAGCTGCGGGCGGGCAGTTTGGTTGCCCCCCTACACCATCCCGTCCGCATTGCTGAAGATTGGTCCGTCATCGACAACCTCTCCCACGGTCGAGCAGAAATCGCCTTTGCCAGTGGCTGGACGATGGATGAATTTGTCCTGTCGCGCAGACCCCACGCCAGCCGTCGCGAGCTGCTGTGGGAAACCCTGGCGACGGCGAGCAAACTGTGGGAGGGGCAAGAGGTGGAGTTCCTGGATGCTACCGGCAAAGCAGTCTCCGTCAAAACCTTGCCGCGTCCGATCCAGCCCCAGCTACCGTTTTGGATTACTGCTCAATCTGAAGACACCTTCATCAAAGCTGCTGAGGCAGGAGCGAATGTTCTCACTTCGCTACTGAACGTCAGCCTCGACGATCTGCACAACAAAGTTGCCCGATACCGCCAAGTGCTAGCCGAGAAGGGGTTCGACCCCAGCCAGCGCAAGGTCGCCGTCATGCTCCATACCTTTTTGGGAGAGAACCCAAAAGCCGTTGCGGAAGAAATTCGCGGTCCCTTTTGCGAATATCTCAGCACCCACTATCACCTGCTGGACAGTTTGGCCAAAAGCATGGGTCTGGCGGTGAGCCTATCCGAGTTCTCGCAGGATGACATCGATACATTGCTTGAATTTGGCTATCGCAGTTTCATCAACGGTCGTTCCCTGATCGGCTCTCCAGAATCCTGTTTGCCTTTGGTGCGGCAGCTCGGGGATGCCGGAGTCTCGGAAATTGCCTGTCTGGTGGATTTCAATCCCAGCTTCGAATCTGCGATGCATGGCCTGCCCTACTTAAAAGCGCTTAAAGATGCCTGCAACGACTGCGCTCCTGCCCTAGCCCCCGTGCCCTAAAGATAAACCTGCCTGCCTAGCTAGCCATTCCAGTTTCTCTGCCACCCTATCGGCCTTAAATTCTCGATCGCCATGACAGCCCCCGTTCCCAACAATCTCAGTCAGCGCATTGCCGCCCTCTCGCCCGAGCAGCGAGCCCTATTCGAGCAGCGCTTGCAGCAGCAGGGGCTGAAGTTGGAGATCTCTCCTGCCCAGCAAACGATTCCACGCCGCCCCCCCTCTGCGGGACCGCTGCCAGTTTCGTTCGCTCAGCAGCGCCTCTGGTTTCTCAACCAATTGGAAACGGATAGCCCCTTCTACAACATTCCGATGGGCTTGCGGATGAAAGGCCCGCTAAAGGTCGAAGCGCTGAGACGCAGTTTTGCCGAGATTGTCCGCCGGCAGGACATTTTGCGCACCACATTTATCAGCGATCGCGGTCAGCCGCTGCAGGTAATTCGCGAGACGATGCCGCTTGCAGTCCCGCTCGTCGATCTGCAAGCTTTGCCCGAGGGCGATCGCCAAGCGGAGGCCGAACGGCTCACAGCCACAGAAATTCGCCTCCCTTACGATTTAGAGCGCGGTCCCTTGCTGCGGGCGACGATTCTGCGAGCGGACATCGAGGATCACACATTGCTGCTGTCTATCCATCACACCGTTGCCGATGGCTGGTCGCGCGGGGTCTTGCTGCGGGAGTTGGCGGATCTCTATGCCGCGTTTGTGGCGGGCAAACCTTCCCCCTTGCCAGAGCTCGCGATTCAGTATGCCGATTTTGCCCTCTGGCAGCGAGATTGGCTCGAACAGGAGCAACAGGCCGCCCAACTCAAGTTTTGGCAAACCCAACTGGAGGGATTGACCGAACTCGCCTTACCGAAAGATCGGCAGCGTCTAGGTCAGCAAACCTATTGCGGGGCCAAGCTACTGCGGGTGTTGTCGCCCGAGCTGCTGGACTCGGTCAAACAATTGAGTCAGAAAGAAGGCACGACATTATTTATGACGCTGCTGTCGGTGTTTGAGGTGCTGTTGCATCGCTACACGGCGCAGACAGATATTGCAGTGGGATCTCCCACTGCCAATCGCAACTGGAAGGAAGTCGAGCCGCTGATTGGCTTTTTCGTCAATGCCCTCGTATTGAGGACCGACCTATCGGGAGATCCGACGTTTCGGGATGTGTTGCACGCCGTACAGACGGTCACTCTAGATGCGTTTTCCCATCGCGATATCCCGTTCGAACAGCTAGTCGAGCAGCTCCAGCCCGATCGCAGCCTCAGCTACAATCCCCTCTTCCAGGTGGCCTTCCAGTTCCAAGACGCCACCTACGAAGCACAAAACTCGCTGCTCCCTTCCCTGAATTTTCCCCACCTCAGCCTGGAGCGCTTGGAGATCGATCAAGGCACGTCCATTTTCGATCTGACCGTCAACATGGGCGAGATTGCTGAAGGTTTGGGGGTGCTGATCGAGTACAGCACCGACTTGTTCGATCGCTGGCGGATCGAGCAGATGCTGGAGCATTTCCAGGTGTTGCTGCAGGGGGCGATCGCGGCACCCGACACCCGCATTTCCCGGCTCCCGCTCGTGACTGAGGCGGACTATCAACAGGTGGCGATCGCTTGGAACGAGACGGCCTGCCCCATTCCCACCCCTCAATGTCTCCACGAGCTAGTGGCCGACCGCGCCCGCACTCAACCGGCTGCACTGGCGATCGCCGACGGCAGCCAGCAGCTCACTTACCGAGAACTCGACGAACGCGCCAACCAACTCGCCCACTTTCTACAACAGCGGGGGGTCGGTCCCGACATTCCGGTAGGAGTTTGTCTCAATCGCTCTGTAAACATGGCGATCGCCCTGCTGGGGGTGCTGAAAGCGGGGGGGGCTTATCTGCCGCTCGATCCGGCCTATCCCGCACAGCGGCTCGCCTACATGCTTGAAGATGCGCGCGTCGGTCTGGTTCTGACCCAAATGCCGCTGTTGCAGCAATTCGATCGACCCGGTCTGGAGCGGATTGACCTCGATCGCGACGGGGCCGAGATATTTCACTATCCCGTTGAGGCCCCCTCAACCCCTGTCACGAGCCAAAATCTGGCCTATGTCATTTATACTTCGGGCTCGACTGGCTACCCCAAAGGGGTGGCGGTTTCCCATGGCAGCCTCTCGAATTTAGTGCATTGGCACCTGCGCGTTTATGATGTCACTCCGCAAGATCGCGCTTCGCAAATTGCCAGTCTTGCCTTTGACGCCTCCGTTTGGGAAATTTGGCCCTACTTGGCGGCGGGAGCCAGCTTGCACTTGCCTGCTGACGATATCCGTCTATCCCCGCTCCAATTGGTGAAGTGGCTCGATCGGGAGCGCATTACGCTGGCCTTTCTGCCCACTCCATTGGCTGAGGCAGCTTTAGTTGAGGCTTGGCCGCAGACGATGCAGTTGCGGGCTCTGCTGACGGGGGGCGATAAGCTAACCCGCCGTCCCTGCGAGGAGATGTCTTGTCTGCTGACCAACCACTACGGTCCCACCGAAAACACTGTGGTGACCACTTGGACCCGCATTGCCCCCAGTGCAAATGCAATGGTGCCCCCCTCCATCGGTCGGCCCATCGATAATGTCCGAGTTTACGTACTCGATGCCTGGATGCAGCCCGTGCCGATTGGCGTGCCGGGGGAATTGTTCGTGGGGGGCGCTAGCTTGGCGAGGGGATATCTCCATCAACCGGCTAAAACTGCCGAGCGCTTTATCCCCGATCCGTTTAGTGACGTTCCGGGTCAACGACTGTATCGCAGTGGCGATCGCGTCCGTGCGCGCCCCGATGGCAAGCTCGAATTCCTCGGGCGGGTGGATGCTCAGGTGAAATTACGGGGCTTTCGGATCGAGCCGGGTGAAATTGAAGCGATGCTCGATCGCCACCCTGCTGTCGGCGAAGCGATCGTTCTAGCGAAAGTGCGGCAGACTGGCGATGCCCGCTTGGTGGCTTACATCAAACCCAGCGATGGCTCTGCATGGCCCTCACCCCCAGCCCCTCTCCCCGGGGAGAGGGGGGCAAGAGGGTCAGTTGAAGCCTCAATTTCGGTTCCCCTTTCCCCAGAATTACGGCTGACGCCACGCTTCGCGAGGGGGGAAGGGGTTAGGGGATGGGGGCCAGACACCTGTACTGACGTGGAGCAAGTGAGTTCCTGGCAGCAGCTATACGACGAAACCTACGCCCAGAAGACTGACGGACAGGTAGGCACGTTTAATATTGCGGGTTGGAACAGCAGCTATACAGGATTGCCGCTGCCTGCAGAGGCGATGCGGGAATGGGTGGACAACACGGTCGATCGCATTCTTGCTCTGAAGCCACAGCGAGTTTTGGAGCTGGGCTGCGGTACCGGTTTGCTGCTGTTCCAAATTGCCCCCCAATGCGAGCAATATTGGGCGACAGATTTTTCTGAAGTGGCTCTTAACTCTATCCGCACTCAACTGGGGCAGCCCGATCGCCATCTGCCGCAAGTCACTCTAGAGCAACGGCAAGCCAATCACTTCGAAGGCATCCCCGCAGCCAGCTTCGATACGGCGATCCTCAATTCCGTCATCCAGTATTTCCCGAGTGCCGATTACTTGCTGGAGACGATCGCCGGCGCTTTACACGCACTTGCTCCGGGGGGCTCGATTTTCATCGGGGATGTGCGCAACCTGGCTCTGCTCAACTCCTTCCACACGGCGATCGCCTTGCACCGGGCTGAGGCTGACTTGGCGATCGCGCAGCTACAAACCCGCATTCGCGACGACATGATGCGGGAAAACGAACTGCTCGTGCAGCCTACGTTCTTTCGCGCCCTCCAGCAAACATTCCCCCAAATTACCCAGATTCGCGTCCAGCCCAAACTGGGCCAGCATGCGAACGAACTGACTCAGTACCGCTACGACGTTGTCCTGCAGGTGGGAACGGCACCGGCAGGGGATGGTTCTGCCGATCGCCTCACTTGGCAGGACTGGCGCTCGGCCTCGCTGGATTTAGCCACTCTCGGCCAAACACTGGAGCGATCGCAGCCAGAAATCGTTACTCTGAGCAATATTCCCAACAGCCGCACCAGCGCGATTCAGTGGGCGATCGAGGCGTTGGCAGGAGAAGAACCCCCTGCCACTGCGGGGGAACTGCGATCGCGCCTGCAGCAACTCCCCGTCACGGGCATCGATCCGCAGCAGTTGTGGGATGTGGGCGCGAATCTGGGTTACACCGTCGAATTCAGTTGGCTCGGCGATCGCCCCGACGGCAGTTTTGACGCGATTTTGCGACATCGTCAGGCCCGCAGCCAGCATCGCTTCTCGCTCGAATTCCCGGTTGCTGAAGGGGCAGAGCTGTCCTTGCAGCCATTGACCAACAATCCGTTGCAAGCCAGACATTCTGCCGAGCTGGTGCCGCAATTACGGGGCTATTTGCAGGAGCGCTTGCCGGACTACATGGTGCCGACAGCGTTTGTGGTCATGGAGGAGATGCCCCTCAGCCCCAATGGCAAAGTCGATCGCCGCGCCCTGACCGATCCCGATAGCCTCAGGGGGCCAGCGGGGGCGGAGTTCGTCGCTCCGAGGACGCCTTCGGAGGTGGCGATCGCTGCGATTTGGAGCCAACTGCTGGGGGTCGAGAGAATTGGCTGCGAAGATAATTTCTTCGATCTGGGCGGCCATTCTCTTCTGGTGACGCAAGTCATGTCCCGCTTGCAGCAGGATCTGCAAGTGGAGTTGCCCCTGCGATCGCTGTTTGAAGCCACTACGGTGGCGGAGTTGGCCGCGATCGTGGATCGAGCTAAAGGTCGCCCGCCGCAAACAACGCTCCCCGCCATCGCCCCAACCCCTCGACCCCCTGCGATTCCCCTTTCGTTTGCTCAGCAGCGGCTCTGGTTTGTCAGCCAGCTATTGCCGGATAGCCCTGCCTACAACATGCCCGCCTTTGTCACCCTCAAAGGCTCGCTAGATCTGACAGCACTGCGGCGCAGTTTGAACGAAATTGTCCGCCGCCACGAAACCCTAAGAACGAATATTCGCGCAGAGAACGGCACGCCATCGCAGGCGATCGCCTGCGAGCTGACCGTTGAGGTCCCGATTGTCGATTTACAAGCTGTCGCGGCTGAGGAACGCGGCGATCGGGCCGAGCAATGGCTGCTTGCAGAAGCCAAACAACCCTTCAACATCGCCACCGATCCGCTCCTGCGGGTGACGTTAGTGAAATTGGCGGCGCAGGACCACATTCTGGCGGCCACCATGCACCACATTGTCTCGGATGGGTGGTCGGCAGGTGTTTTGGTGCGGGAGCTGGTCGCCCTCTATCGCGCCTATGCCGCCGGACAGCCCTCGCCTTTGCCGGAGCTCCCAATTCAGTACGCAGACTTTGCCATTTGGCAGCGGCAGTGGCTGCAGGGCACTGTGCTGGAGGAGCTGCTGTCCTACTGGAAAGCGCAACTGGCGGATATGCCGGACATCCTGGAGCTTCCCACCGATCGCCCCCGTCCGCCCCTCCAAACGTTTAACGGGGCTAAAGCAGCGATTGCGCTCGAAGCCGAGTTGACGCGATCGCTGCTAGGGCTGGCTCGCCAGACCGATGCCACTCTGTTCATGGCATTGCTGGCAGGCTTTCAACTGACGATTTATGCCTACGCTCGGCAGGAGAAATTCCTCTTGGGATCTCCCATTGCCAACCGCAATCGCCCGGAAATCGAAGGGCTAGTCGGTTTTTTTGTCAATACTTTAGTGCTACCCGCCGATCTCTCGGGAGACCCCACTTTCGAGCAGTTGCTGGAACGAGTACGGGGTTGCTGTTTGGGGGCATATATCCATCAGGATTTACCGTTTGAAAAGCTGGTGGAGACGCTGCCCTTCCAGCGGGATTTAAGTCGCGCCCCCCTCGTGCAGGTGGCCTTTGCTCTGCAGAACGCTCCATCCGCTCCTTTAGAATTACCAGGTTTGACAGTCAGTCTCGCTAATCTGGAGACAGCCACCGCCAAGGTGGACTTGACAGTTCTGTTAAACGACCGCGATGCAGGGGCAGGCGACGACAGTGGCCTTGCTGGCGTGGTGGAATACAACACCGATCTGTTCGATGCCCCGACGGTGGACCGCATTGTCGAGCTCTATCAAACGCTGCTCGAACTGGCGGTTCGACAGAGCGATCGCCCGATTTCTCAACTTCTGGATGCATTCGATCTGTCGCAGTTCCGCCCCGCCCCGAGCGAGCTGGAAGTGGCAACTGCACGAGAGCAGATCGCGGCGAGCGATGCTCGATCGCAGTTCGAACAACTGTTAGGCCAGACCAACCTGACAGCCAACCAGCTACTGGTTTGGTTGGGCCAACAATTGCATCCCCACAGCCCTCTCTACAACAACGCGCTGGCTTTTGAGATCGCTGGCAAAGTCTCCCCGGCTCACCTGCAAGCAGCATTGCAAACTCTACTGCGCTCTCGCGATGCTTTGCGCCTGACGATCTCCGCCGCCGCCGCCCTCCCCCAGCAACAGATTTTAGAGACCTCACCTTGCGAACTAGAGCTGTTGGACTTTACGAGCAATGACGACCCCGACTCGATCGCCGCTTGGATCGAGCAGCGCACCCGTCAGCCGCTCGACCTCAGTCACAGCCCGATCGACTGTGCTTTGCTGAAGCGATCGGAAACGGACTTTATTCTTTACGTCAACGTTCATCAGATTGCCGCCGACGGGGTTTCTCTGTCGATGTTCTTGGAACAGTTGTCGGAGCTTTACGAGCTGGCTTTGCAAGCGCAACTGCCCGCAGCGATCGCCTCCCCCCAATTCGAGCATTATCGGCAAAAAGAACAGATTTATCGTCAATCGGCTCGCTACGAAAAGGCCAAACAATACTGGACGCAAACTCTCGCAACGGCCACCGACACAGCATCCTACTTCGGTCGGTCCGCCTACAAAACCGGTGTCCGCAGCGTTCGAACCACCCGCCTGCTCGATCGCCAGCAAACAGCAGCGTTAAAGTCACTCGCAGCCGCAGCCCTATCCTCCAACCAAACCGAGGACGCCGCATTATTGCATTTGTTCTTGGCAATTTATGCAGCTTACCTCTATCGCATCGGCGACAGCGATCGCGTCACCATTGGCATTCCCCTGCACAACCGCCGCTCGCGATCGCTCAAGCGTGCCATCGGTCCCTTTATGCAGGTGGTACCGCTGCAGGTGGAGATCGACCCGAGCGAATCCATTATTGACCTGGCCCAACGCATTGCAGGGCTTGTTTTCGAGGCAATGCGCCACGGCCAATTCCCCCTACGCAACCCAGCGCAGCAGCCGGTTTACGACGCCATTTTGAACTTCCATACCGAGCGTTTTCTGAAGCTGGGACCGCTGCCGTTGCAGCCCAACTGGATTCATGCTGGCAGCGGCACCGACAGCATCGCAGTGCAGATTCGCGATTTCACCAACTCCGGCGAATTCGCAGTTGATTTTGACCTACACGCAGACCTGTTCGATCGAGCTCTGGGAGAAGTGGCAATTCGTCAATTTTTCCAGGTTGTCGAGGCTGTTCTGCGCGATCGCGATCGCGCCATCGCCCAACTGGATCTGCTTTTGCCTGAAGAGCGCCAGCGCTTGCTAGTCGAGTTCAACCCCGCTACTCAGCCTTCCCCTGCCAGTGCTTCGGCGATCGCGCTGTTCGAGGCTCGCGTTGCCGAAACACCTTTGGCGATCGCGGCGCTCGCGGGCCAGCAATCCCTCACCTATGCCCAACTCAATGCCAAAGCCAACCAGTTAGCGCGGCACTTGAGAGGGCGGGGAGTGGGAGCGGAGGTCCGAGTGGGTATTTGCTGTCAGCGCTCCCTAGATTTGCTGGTGGGGCTGCTCGGCATTCTCAAAGCGGGCGGGGCTTACGTCCCCCTCGATCCCACCTATCCCGATCGCCGTCTCAACGACATTGCTGAGGATGCTGCTTTGGGGCTAATTCTCACCCAAACGCAACTCTCGCAGCGATTTGCAAAGCGAGAGACCCAACTCCTGGGTTTGGATTCTGCTTGGGAGACGATCGCTGGCGAACGGGACAATAATCTCGATCTCCCCCTTCACCCCGACAGTCTGGCCTACATCATTTACACCTCGGGGTCGAGCGGTCGTCCCAAGGGGGTGGGCATTCCGCATCGCGCGCTGGCGAGCTTCACCGAAACCGCGATCGACCGCTATGAATTTTGTGCCAGCGATCGCATCTTGCAATTTGCTTCTGTCAGTTTCGACGCGGCGGTGGAGGAGATCTTTCCCTGCTTGGCAGTGGGGGCAACGCTGTGCTTGCGATCGGACGAGATGCTGGTCAGTCCAACGGCATTCTTGCAAGCTTGCCTGGATTGGCAGCTCACGGTGTTGGACTTACCCACCGCCTACTGGCAGCAGATGGTGCAGTCTTTAGCGGACAGTAATCTAATGCTGCCGCCCTCCCTGCGTTTGGCCATCATCGGTGGCGAACGAGCCACATTGGCCGGTTTCACCCATTGGCAAGCCCTCTGCGATCGCCAGCCTTCGCCAGCTCGCCCTTGCTCGATCAATACTTACGGGCCAACGGAAGCCACGGTGGTTGCCACCGCCTACACCTATTCCGCAGACACTGCTGCCGCTTCCGATCTGAAAACTGCTCCTGAAACCGAGGTGGGGATTCCGATTGGCTCGCCTTTGGAAAACGCTAGGGTATACCTGCTCGATCGCCACCGCCAGCCCGTGCCGGTCGGCGTTCCCGGCGAGCTCTATATAGGCGGCTGCGGTCTGGCACGAGGCTATCTCAACCGACCGGATCTGACTGCAGCTGCCTTTGTGCCCAACCCATTTGGCTCAATTCCTGGAGAGCGGCTCTACCGCACTGGCGATATCGGTCGCTACCGCGCCGATGGGGAGATCGAGTATCTGGGACGGCGCGATCGCCAGGTCAAATGGCGGGGCTTCCGCCTGGAATTGGAAGAGATCGAAACGGCTTTGGCTTCGCTGCCAGAGGTGAAAGATGCCGCCGTCCTCCTGCGACAGGATCGGCCGCAGCCGCCGCGCCTAGTGGCTTACTACACTGCTGCCCGCCAAACTGCGCCCAAACCCAGCCACTTGCGCAGCCTCCTAGAGGCCAAGCTGCCGCAGTATATGCTGCCCAGTCATTTCCTGGCGATGGAGGCCATGCCCCTCACCCCCAGCGGCAAGCTCGATCGCCGCTCCCTGCCGGCACCCGGCAGCGATCGCTCGCAACTGGAAACCGCCTACGTCCAGCCGACAACAGCATTGGAGCGAACCATTGCCGACATCTGGCAGCAGGTGCTCGGAGTCGAGCGCGTCGGCTTGCACGACAATTTCTTCGACCTCGGCGGTCATTCTCTCCTGTTGGTGCAAGTACACAGCCAATTACAGCAGCGGCTCGGAGAAAGCAGTGCCCTCGAAGGCAATGGCGAGCTCGTGCTGGTGGATTTATTCCAATACCCGACGGTGCAGCGTTTGGCCGAGCGGATCGCTCGGGGACATCGCTCGGAGGATTTGGCCGCTCGGGCTGACGATCGCGCCCGCAAACAGAAACAAGCACTTTCCCAGAGACGACGCCAGCAAGCTAGGAGGCAGACCCATGCATAACTCGACAGCGATCGCCCCAGACGGTATTGCAATCGTCGGCATGGCTGGACGGTTTCCGGGCGCGCCCACCCTGGAGCAGTTCTGGCAGAATCTGCGCGATGGCGCGGAATGCGTCACGTTCTTTAGCGATCGCGAACTGCTCGATGCTGGCCTGGGTCCCGACTTGCTCGCCAACCCCAACTACGTCAAAGCTCGCGCCATTCTAGATAACATCGATGGCTTCGATGCTAACTTTTTCGACTTTACCCCCCGAGAAGCCGCGATCGCCGATCCGCAGCACCGCCTGTTCCTCGAATGTGCCTGGGAGGCCCTGGAGCGGGCGGGCTGCGACCCCAATACCTTTCCCGGTCGGATTGGCCTGTTCGCCGGGGTCAGCACCAGTAGCTATGCCCTGAACAACCTCTATCTCAATCCGAACTTCATTCAATCGGCTGGCAGCATTCAAGATGGCGTTCGACTGGCCGGACTGGGCAGCGAGAAGGACTTTCTCACCACGCGGGTGTCCTACAAGCTCAATTTGAGGGGGCCGAGCGTTGATGTCCAGACCGCCTGTTCCACCTCGCTGGTGGCGATTCACTTGGCTTGTCAGAGTTTGCTGTCATACCAGAGCGACGTGGTGTTGGCCGGAGGCGCTTCCATTCAAGTGCCGCACAAAGCTGGCTATCTCCACCAAGATGGCGGCGTGCTTTCCCCTGACGGCCATTGCCGCGTCTTTGACGCTCGCGCTCGCGGCACTGTGCCCGGTAGCGGTGTCGGTGTGGTGGTGCTGAAACGACTGGAAGAGGCCCTGAAGGAGGGCAATCGCGTTCTGGCGGTAATTCGAGCCTCGGCGATGAACAATGATGGCGCAGTCAAAGTGGGCTTTACGGCTCCCAGTGTTGACGGACAAGCTGAGGCGATTGCCGAAGCCCTCTCGCTCGCAGAGGTGTCTCCCGAAACCATTGGTTACGTGGAAACCCACGGTACGGGGACCGCTTTAGGAGATCCCATTGAAGTCGCTGCTCTGACGCAGGCATTTCGGACGGGAACCCCTCGCACTGGCTGCTGCGCTCTTGGTTCGGTGAAAGCGAGCATCGGCCATCTCGATGCGGCTGCAGGTGTCGCCGGACTCATCAAAGCAGTTCTCGCCCTGCAACACCAACAGATTCCCGCCAGCCTGAATTTCGAGCAGCCCAATCCCCAGATTAACTTTGCCAATAGCCCCTTCTTTGTGGCCGATCGCCTGTCCGCTTGGTCGCGTCAAGACTCGCCCCGACGAGCGGGAGTCAGTTCTTTTGGCATTGGCGGCACCAACGTCCATGCCGTGCTGGAAGAAGCCCCCGAACGCGAACCGTCCGGTCCCTCTCGCCCTTGGCAGTTGCTACTGCTGTCTGCCCAAACCTCCACTGCCCTCCACAAGGCCAGCCAAAACCTCAGCCAACATCTGGCAGAGAATCCTTCCCTGCCTCTGGCCGATGTAGCCTACACCCTCCAGGTGGGACGACGGGATTGGAACCATCGCCGCGTGCTGCTGTGCCAAACCTCAGCAGAGGCGATCGCCTCGTTCGAGCAACCGACACCTCAACGGGATTGGGAGGATGTCTGCGAGCGGGACACCCCCTCAATTGCCTTCCTGTTTCCGGGCCAAGGTAGCCAGTATGTCAATATGGGCCGCCAACTGTACGAGCAGGAAGTTGGATTTCAGGAACCGTTCGATCGCTGTTGCGATCTCCTCGAACCCTTATTAGGCTTCGATCTGACCACCCTGCTCTTCTCGGCCCGCGAGGCGGAAGTGGCCGATGCAGAAAAATTGCAGCAAACGGCGATCGTCCAACCGGCCTTGTTTGCAATTGAATACGCTCTGGCCCAGCTATGGATGAGCTGGGGTATTCAGCCTCAAGCGCTGTTGGGTCACAGCATTGGGGAATATGTCGCTGCCTGTCTGGCCGGGGTCTGGAGTCTGGAAGATGCACTCCAACTGGTGGCAGCGCGAGGTCGATTGATGCAGCAGCAGCCCGCCGGAACGATGTTGGCAATTCCCCTGCCGGAAGATAAAGTCCTGTCAATTTTGCCGGAAGCACTCGAACTGGCTGCCATCAATGCCCCCAATGCCTGTGTGGTGGCAGGGGCCGCGCAGGCGATCGAGGCGTTCGCACAGTCTTTACAGCAGCAAGGAATTGCAGCCCGCCGCCTCCACACATCTCACGCCTTTCACACTACTGCCGTGGCGGAGGCTGTACCCGCCTTGGTGGAATTAGTCTCTGCTATTAAACTCCATCCCCCTAGCATTCCCTTTCTCTCCAATCTCACGGGCACCTGGATTCTGCCTGAAGAGGCTACGAACCCAACTTATTGGGGGCAGCAGCTCCGCCAAACTGTAAGGTTTGCGGATGGAGTGGCCCAATTGCTGGCAGAAGGCGATCGCGTCTTGCTGGAGGTGGGACCCGGTCGGACATTGAGCACCCTTGCCAGACAGCAGGCCAAAGCACAAACGCGGCTGCTCGCGTCTATGCGCCATCCCGCCAGCGAGGGAAGCGACGATCTAGAATGCCTGCTGGCAGCACTGGCCCAGTTGTGGCTGGCAGGGGCCAGTGTGGATTGGCCCGCCTTTTATGCCCGCGAGCACCGCCACTGCGTGCTGCTTCCCACTTATCCTTTCGAGCGACAGCGCCATTGGATTGATGTCGGCGATCGCATTACCGCCCAGACAGCATCAGATGTCGTGCAAACGGATGTCGCGAGTGCTTCTACTCCTACGCCAGCCAGTTTGAAACGCGCCGATATCGCCGAGTGGTTTTACTTACCTGTCTGGAAACGCTCGATACCGCCGTTAGAGCCTGCCTCTACATCCGAGTCAGATTGCTGGCTGATATTTGTGGATGGAATCGGTTTTGCTCGCCAACTACAGCAGCGAATTGCCGCAACGGGCAGCCCTGTTATGACAGTCAGTGTGGGGCAAGCCTTTGCGATCGCAAACGACGAGACCGACGCTCTCTCGTTTGTCGTCAACCCCAGCCAAAAAGCCGACTACGAGGCTCTCGTTGCCGCCCTCAAAGAACGACAGCTGACTCCCAATAAAGTCCTCCATGCCTGGGGAGTGACAGCCATTGAAGCGGTGACTTCGGAGCTGGAAGCCTTTACTCAAGAGCAAGAAAACGGATTTATCGGCCTCAGCTTATTGTTACAAGTTCTCGTTCCAGCCGCTGGCGATCGCTCCCTAGAGGTCTCGGTCGTCGCCAACGGCAGCCAAAAAGTCTCGGGGGACGAGTCTTTAATGCCGGCGAAAGCAACTGCGATCGGCCTCTGTCGCGTGATGGGCCAAGAGTACGCGCAGGTGAAAGCCCGCCACGTCGATATTGTTTGCCCTCCCCGCGACAGTCGGCAGATGGACAACCTCGTCAACGCACTATTGGCGGAGCTAGCGATATCTCCTGCCGAACCCGCGATCGCCTATCGAGGGAGCCACCGCTGGGTTCCCACCTTCGAGCCAGTGCGGATAGAACCCGTCGAGTCGCCGCGATTGCGCCAAGGGGGAACTTACCTGCTAATTGGCGGCCTGGGCAAAGTCGGCCTGCACCTAGCCGAGCATTTGGCCCAGACAGTACAGGCCAATTTGGTCTTTGTCGGACGCTCCGCCTTTCCGCCTCAAGCAGAATGGTCGCAATGGCTGCAGGAACGCGACGAGGACGACCCCACCAGCAGTAAAATTCGCCAACTGCAGGCATGTCAGCAGATGGGGGCTGCCGTTCTGGTGGTGCCTGCCGATGTGACCGATCGCGAGCAAATGGCTGCGGCGATCGCCGCAGCAAACGAGCAATTGGGTCCCATCCACGGTGCCATTCACGCTGCCCAATCCTCCCAAAAGTTCAGCATTCAAGCGCTGGAGGCCGAATCTGCCCTGGCGGCACTTGCCCCCAAAGCGATGGGAGCCCTCCTGCTCGACAGCCTCTTACCGAAAGACGATCTGGACTTCCTGCTGCTGTTTTCGTCCCACGCCTCCTATCTGGGCGGCTGGGAACTGGCCAACTATACGGCTGCCAATGCGGTCCTCAATACTCTGGCGAGCGATCGCAGCACTGGGGGCAAGTGCCTCGTGCAAGCGGTCAATTGGGATATCTGGAATCTGGAGGGAACGCAGGTGGAGGCTTTGGCCTCAGCAGGCTCGGTGTTAGAGCGCTTGCAAGCAGGGATGACGGCGACGGAAGGGCTCGATGCGTTCGATCGCGTTCTGGCGGCGGGACTACCCCAGACAATCGTTTCGACCCAAGATTTTCCTCGCTTAGTCGAGCGGACTGCGGCGGCGATCGCCGCCCAGCAGGCAAAGTCACAGGGGGTAACGCAATTGCGACCGAGCTCTCTCGGTCCCTACGTTGCGCCCCGCAACGATGTCGAAATAACGCTGGTGGAGTTGTGGGAGCAAGCCTTGGGTGTCGCTCCGATCGGCATTCACGATGGCTTCTTCGAGTTGGGCGGCGATTCCCTCATCGCCACGATGCTGGTATCGCAGGTGTGCAAGACTTTCCAACTGGATCTGTCTTACCAGAGCTTCTTTAATGCCCCCACGGTGGCTGCATCGGCAGAGACGATCCTGGCGGCGATCGCCCAGCAAGCCGATGAGGCAAGCCTCGCGGCTGCCCTGACCGAGATTGAAAGACTGACAGATGAGGAGGTGGAAGCTTTGTTGGCCCAGCCTTAAATCTTGTCACACTCCAAATCTTGAAATCCTTCGAGTTCCCAGACCTAGCTCCCATTGCCCTGGAGATTGCCCCATGAGCCTTTCGGCCCGACTTGCAAACTTATCGCCAGAAAAGCGTCAGCTCCTGATGCAACGGCTGCAACTGGGCCAACAATCGGAGCGATCGCCCCAACGCCAGATTCAGCCCCAGCATCCCAGACCCGATTTTATTCCCCTGTCCTTCAACCAGCAGCGGCTCTGGTTCCTGGACGAGCTCCAACCGGGGAGCGCCTCCTACAACAGCCCCATTGCCATCGAAATTGTCGGCAATTTGGATGTTCCTATAGTGCAGCGGAGTGTTGCCGCAATCCTCCGCCGCCACGAAGTCCTGCGCACTTACTTTGTCGAGACTGCAGAGGGCAAGCCCACGCAGGCGATCGCCCCCGAGCTCGCAATGCCATGTGTGGCGATCGACTTGGCTGACTTATCTGAAGGGCAGCAAGAGGTAGCACTCGAACGGCTGACCGCCGAGTTTGCGCAACATCCCTTCCAGCTCGATCGCCAGCCACCGCTCCGCACTGCCATTCTCCTGCTGGGGTCGCAGCGATATATCTTGCTGGCCACCGTCCACCACATCCTGGCCGATGGCTGGTCGGTGGGCATTCTCTTGCAAGAGTTCCACGCTTTTTACACGGCATTTTCGACAGGTCGCCCTGCTCCGCTGCCCGAGTTACCGATTCAATCTGCCGACTATGCCATCTGGCAGCGGCAATGGTTGCAGGGAGAGCGTTTTGCCCATCAACTGGAATTCTGGAAGCAACAGATGGCCGGGGAACGCCCCGCCCTACAACTGCCGACCGATCGCCCGCGTCCTGCCGTGCAATCGTTTGCGGGTGCCAAATACAGATTGGCTTTGCCAGACGCGCTCTACGAGGAACTCAAAAATCTGAGCAAAGCCGAAAACTGCACGTTATTTGTCACGCTACTGGCCGCCTTCAAGACCCTGCTCTATCGCTACACGGGGCAGGGGGACATCACCATCGGCACGGCAATGGTCAACCGCGATCGCCCCCAACTGAAATCGGCGATCGGGTTTTTCGCCAATACGGTCTTGCTGCGATCGACCCTGCAAGATAATCCCCCTTTCAAAACACTGCTCCAACGCGTCAGTCAGACAACAGTTGCCGCCCTCTCCCACCAAGAACTCCCCTTCGATGTCTTAGTCAAAACTCTCCAGCCCGATCGCGATCTGAGTCGCAATCCTCTGTTCCAAGTGTGGTTTGCCTTGCACCAGACCCCCATGCAAAAGTCGCTAGAGCTGTCTGGACTGCAACTGTGCCCTCTCCCCGTCAGCCACAGCACCTGCCGCGTCGATCTCAGCCTAGATATGGCCGAAATTGACGCACAGCTCACCTGTGTCTTGGAATACAGCACCGATTTATTTGACACTGCCACGATCGCCGACTTTGCCAAGCATTTCCAGACGATCCTGACCGATATCGTGGCTCATCCCACTCGCCGCCTCTCAGAGCTGGTCTTGCTGGCCGAGTCGGACATCGACCCCATTCTCCAAACCAGCCGCGCCCCTGCCCTGCCAGTTCACCCCGATGTCTGCCTGCACCAGCTCTTCGAGCAGCAGGTGCAGCAAACCCCCGATGCGATCGCGATTGTGGATGCCGAGGGATCGCTGACCTATCGAGAACTGGACAAGCGAGCCAACCGAGTGGCCCGACAATTGCGCCGCTTGGGCGCGGGCAGCGATCGCCTCATTGCCCTCTGCACCGATCGCTCCGCTGCCATGCCCGTCGGCATGTTGGCCATTCTCAAAGCGGGCGCGGCCTATGTTCCCATCGATCCGGCCTATCCCTCCCAGCGAATGGCCCTGATGCTGCAGGACTCTGGTGCGGCAGTGGCGATCGCCCAAAGCCACCTGCAAGGCGCTCTGCCGGAACACGAGGCCCAGGTGGTGTTGCTGGATCGAGATTTTGAAGGTTTGGACGCTGGGGCAACAGCAGGGGACGACCTTTTGCCCATGGTCTATCCGCAGCAATTGGCCTACCAGATCTACACCTCCGGCTCCACCGCTACGCCAAAAGGCGTGCAGATTTCCCACGCTGCGGTCGTCAATTTCTTGGCGGCAATGCGGCAGGCACCGGGGTTGGAGCCCAGCGATATCCTGCTGGCGGTGACAACCTCGTCGTTCGATATCGCCGTTTTGGAAATCTTCCTGCCGCTCATTGTGGGGGCTCGGGTGGCGATCGCCAGTCGAGAGGCGGCAGCAGATGCGCTGCAACTCGCCCAGCTAATGCGATCGAGTGGGGCAACGGCGATGCAGGCCACTCCAGTGACGTGGCAAATGCTTCTGGACTCGGGCTGGACTGGAGACGCTCAACTTAAAGTGCTGTGCGGCGGCGAGGCGCTGCCCTTGCCGCTGGCACAAGCCCTGAGCCGCTCTTGCGGCGAAGTGTGGAACCTGTACGGACCGACCGAGGCTACGGTTTGGACGGCGGTCGATCGCGTTGCACCCGATGCTGCTGCTGTCTCCCTCGGTCGGGCGATCGGCAACACCCAACTCTACGTGCTCGATTGCTATTCCCACTTGGTGCCTGCGAATGTCCCCGGCGAATTGCACGTTGGCGGTGCCGGATTGGCGCGGGGGTATTTCAAGCGACCGGATCTCACTGCCGAGCGCTTCTGTCCCGATCCGTTTAGCTCGCAAGCGGGGGCGAGGCTTTACAAAACCGGCGATCTGGTCCGATATCGGCGCGATGGCAGCCTAGAATTCCTCGGGCGCATCGACAACCAGATCAAATTGCGCGGCTTCCGAATCGAGTTGGGGGAAATCGAGTCCTGCTTATTGGAGGCATCGGCTGTGCGGGCCGCAGTTGCCATCGTCCGCGAGGATCGCGCAGGGGATAAACGACTGGTGGCCTACGTGATTCCCCAGGACGAACCCCCTGCCAATGCGGTCGATCGCAGCAAGGTCTGGCGTCAGCTCCTCCAGGCCAAGCTACCCGCCTATATGGTTCCCCACGCCTTCGTTGTACTGGAAACCTTCCCCCTCACCCCCAACGGCAAGATCGATCGCAAGGCGCTACCTGCCCCAGAGGGCAGCCCAGAAAGTGCGATCGCCTTCGAGCCGCCGCAAACTCCGGTACAAGAGCGGCTCTGCGGTATCTGGGCAGATGTACTCGATCGCGATCGCGTTGGTATTGGCGACAATTTCTTCGAGCTGGGGGGAGATTCCATCCTGGCGATGCAGGCGATCGCCAAAGCCAAACAAGCGGGTTTGCCCCTCACCCCCAAAGACTTATTCCAGAATCAAACCATTGCTGAGTTGGCAGCTACGGCATCGGCTAAGGCTGGACGAGAACGATTGCAGCAGGAAGCTCAGTCAACTCATTTACAGGCGGAGTGGGAGACCTATTGGCAGGCGATCGCAACGGCGGACCTCACCCACTTACCCACAGATTGCTCCACCACGGCCTCTACCATCGCCAAGCCCGAGACGGTCTCTGTTAGCCTCAGCAACGCAGAAACCCGCAGCCTGCTCGAAGCCTTACCCGCCCTCTATAACGCCAGCCTCACTGATGCCGTCCTCAGTGCCCTCGCCACCGCTTGCTGCGACCCCAAACAGTCTTTATTGCTGCAGGTGGATGGCAATGGGGGAGATTTCACTAGCTCATTTCCCTTGTTGCTACCTAACGGCGATCGCCAGTCCCCCGGAACCACCCTCAAACGCATTAAAGAGGCTGTGCGACAGGTGCCCAATGGCGGTGTGGGTTGCGATCTCCTGCAAGGCAGCAGCGACAGTGAGGGGCGATCGCACTGGCCCGCAGCCGCCATTGCCTTCAGTTATTGCGAGCCCTTGTCGGGGGGCACATCCCACGGGAGTCCCGCCCTCAAGCAATCTCTCAGTCCCGACTCTATGCAGACCGATCGCCCCGAAAAACTAGCCGTCACCGCCCACCTCGACAACAGTAGCCTCTGCCTCCACTGGCATTACAGCCCGGACCTGCACCGACAGGGCACCGTCACCCAACTGGCCCAACAAACCCTTCAAGCCCTGCAAGACTTGGCCGACCACTGCCAAGCTCCCAACGCAGGTGGCTACACCCCCTCGGACTTCCCCCTCGCGCAATTAGACACCCCCACCCTCCACAAACTCTTCGGTCGCAGTCGGGCGATCGCCGATCTCTATCCCCTCTCCCCCATTCAAGCGGGCCTGCTCTTCCACACCCTTTACTCCCCCGAAGCCGGTCTCTACTTCGACCAAATGAGCTGCAAAATTACCGGAGCTCTCAATATCCACAACTTCCAACAAGCTTGGGCAGCGGCGATCGAGCGGCACGGTGTTCTCCGTACAGCTTTCCTCTGGCAGGAGTTGGATCGACCCCTACAGGCGGTCCATCACGAGGTGCCGCTGCCCTGGATAGAGCTGGATTGGCGAGATTTTGAGACAGAAGTGCAGGCCGAACGGCTCGAAGCTTTCTTGCTCGCCGAGCGCGAACGGGGTTTCGACCTCGGTCGGCCCCCCCTGATGCGGCTGACTCTGATTCATCTCGACCCGGAAACCTACTACTTTGTCTGGAGCCGCCACCATCTCTTGCTCGATGGTTGGTCGCTGCCGTTGGTCGTGCAAGCGGTGCTATCCGCCTACGGGAGCTTGTCTGCGGGCAAAGCAGAGATACCTTTACCAGCGTCTCCTCCCTATCGGGATTACATTGTCTGGCTGCAGTCCCAGAGCTTGGATGAGGCCAAAACCTTCTGGCAGGAGTATCTGGCGGGCTGGACGCAGCCGCTAGCGATCGATCGCTTGGGCCATCAGGCCGGTCTTGCCTCTAGCTCCAAATCTGAATCCCACTATGCCGAGTGCAATATTCCCTTCACCGTCGAAAGTAGCGCGCAACTGGATGCCTGGGTGCGTCAGCATCGCCTCACCCTCAACACCCTGATTCAAGGGTTGTGGTCGCTGCTGCTGGCCCATTACAGTGGCGAACTAGATATCGTTTTTGGCGCAACGGTGGCGGGCCGACCCACCGATTTAGAAGGGGTAGAGGCCACAGTTGGCCTGTTTATCAACACGCTACCGGTGCGGGTACGGGTTGATGGTCGAGCGGATTTGCTGACCTGGTTGCAGCAGTTGCAGGCGGCCCAAGTTGAGGTCAACCGCTATGCTTACAGTCCCCTGACAGAAGTTCAGTCTTGGAGCAATGTGCCGCGCGGTCGGGCGCTGTTCGAGAGCATCGTTGTCTTCGAAAACTATCCCATCGACGCTGCCTTAGAGCAGCAGGTGGCCAACCTCTCCCTGCAGGGGTTGGGCAACGAAATCGACAACGGCTATCCCCTCACCCTGCGGGGAGTACCCAAACAAGAATTGCTTTTGCAGTTGATTTACGATCGCGATCGCCTCGACCTCGCCAGCGTGGAGCCGATGGGGGAACACCTCAGGGCATTGCTCAAACGCGCTGTCGAACAGCCAGAGATACAGGTGGGCGAGCTACAGAAACTGTTGCAAACCTCCAGCCAGCAGAGCTTCAAACAGGTCCGCCGCCAAAAGTTGGGCCAAATTCGCCGTCAGGCGATCCGTCGCAGTGCCGCAGCTTATTTGGGAGGTGAAGACCGCTAATGCATAACGCCAGCACCCAACCAAAATTGGGACTGCGATCGCGCCGCCAGCGCGGGAGCGGCATCCAAGTGTCTGCCACTCAGTTGGTGACGACTGCCCCCCTGCAGCCCGATACTCTCTTGCCTTTAGTCGTCAGTCCGGCAGTGGAAGGACTGAATTTAACGAGCTGGGCCGCCGAGCAACGGCAATGGATTCAAGCGCAACTGTGGCTTCACGGCGGTCTCCTCTGCCGCAATTTCACTAACGTTGGGGCCGAAACTCTAGAAAGCTTGTTTGCGGCTCTCGGTGGCGAGTTGATGGAATATGCCTATCGCTCCACACCGCGATCGCCGGTTCGAGGCCGCATTTACACCTCCACTGCCTATCCCGCTTCCGAATCTATTCCCCTCCACAACGAGATGTCCTACTCTCGCAACTGGCCGATGCGCATCGGTTTCAGTTGCCTGCAATCTGCCGCCACGGGAGGAGAAACCCCGATCGCCGACAGCCACAAAGTGTGGGCCAGCCTCGACCCCGAAATCCGAGATACCTTCGCCCGCAAACAGGTGCTCTACGTGCGCAACTACAGCCGCGAACTGGATTTGCCCTGGCAGACGGTGTTTCAAACGGAGGATCGGGCCGCAGTGGAGCAGTATTGTCGGGCTGCGGGCATCGAATGGGAATGGCGCTCGGGCGATCGCCTGCGCACGCGCCAGGTGTGTCAGGCGGTGGCACAGCATCCCCAGACCCAAGCTTGGGTGTGGTTCAACCAAGCTCATCTCTTCCACGTTGCGAATTTGCCGCCGGAAACGCGGCAATCTCTGCTGGCAGTGGTAGATGAAGCAGATTTGCCCCGCAATACCTATTACGGCGACGGTACTCCCATTGCAGATCGGATCCTCGCGATCGTTCGCGCTGCCTACGCCGAACATACCGTTGCCTTCCGCTGGCAAACGGGGGACATTTTGCTGCTCGACAACATGCTTGTGGCTCACGGTCGGAGGCCCTTCACTGGCGAACGACAGGTGGTGGTCGGTATGGACGAGCCCTACGACCGGACGGTGCTGCAAGGGGAGGGAACAGTTTGATGCAAACCCAAGCAACCACGATTCAAGGCTTTAGACTCTCCCCCCAGCAAAAACATCTCTGGTTGCAGCAAGGGGAGGGAGATGGAGCAGCTTATACGGCGATCGCCTCCGTAAGAGTTGGCGGCCCTCTCGATCGCCAGAAGCTGACAGCGGCTTTGCAAGAGTTGGTAGAACGGCACGAAATCCTGCGAACCACATTTGAGGCGCTGCCGGGGATGGATATTCCCTTACAGGTGGTCCACGAGACAGTCGATCGGCCGGTTGCCTTGAGGGCGATCGATCTCGGTCACCTGGCAGAGGTAGAACGGCAGCAGGCACTGGCTACCCAACAGCAGGCACTGGCAGAGGCCCCTTTGAGGCTAGATCGTTTGCCCATTGTAGATTTCACCGTTATTCAATGGGCCGAACAACAGCATCAGTGGCTGATTCGCCTGCCCGCTCTGTGCTGCGATCGCCTCTCCCTCGAACGATTCGTCCGAGAACTCGGCCAGCTCTATAGTGCTAGCCTCGGTCCCTCAGCCTTAACGGACGAGCCTTTCCAGTACATTGATTTTTCCGAATGGCAGCACGAGCTTTTTGACAGCGATGAAGCTGCGATCGGGAGACGGTTCTGGCAGCAACAGGATCGCTCCGCCTTGGCCGTCTGCCCCCCGTTGCTGCGGCTACCGCAGGGTCAGCCATTTCAGCCTCGCGCTATTCCGCTGGACCTGGAACCCGCCGATGTCGCAGCCCTAGAGGCGATCGCCCAAGCGGAGGAAGCAACTGTCTCTGATGTTCTATTAGCCATTTGGCGCATCCTTTTCTGGCGAACCACTGGCGTTGCTGCCGCCATCGGTGTGAGTACCGACGGACGCAATTACGAAGAACTGGAAGACGCCCTCGGCCTGTTTGCCAAAGTGCTTCCTGTCTCTTGTCCGCTGACGGCTACCGATAGCCTCCGCGATGTCGTGCGGCGATCGCTGCAAGCCAGCCGCGAAACGGCTCAATGGCAGGAATCCTTCACTTGGGAAGAGGCGGCTGGAGGCGGTGCTGACATTGGCGAGTCTTTCTATCCGCTCAGCTTCACTGCGAGCGAGCTACCCGCCCCTCGATCGGCGGGGCCGCTGTCTTTGGAGATCGAGGCTCAATCCAGCTACAGCGATCGCTTCTGTTTGCAGTTGCAATGCCTTCGTTCGACCGGATCGCTCCATCCCGAGATTCACTACGACACTGCTGCCTGCACGCCGGAGGCGATCGCCTCCCTAGTCGAGCAGTTCCAAAGCCTCTTGCAAGGGGCGATCGCAGAACCAGATCGTGCCATTGCCAGCTTGTCTCTCCTCAGCGAGCGCCAGCGCCAGCAAGTATTGGTACGCTTCAACGACACAACGATCGCCTATTCAGAAAACGACTGCATTCACCACCTCTTCGAGCAGCAAGTGGCCCGCACGCCGGACGCACCAGCCCTGATGTGCGAAGGGGACAGTCTGACGTTTGCTCAGTTAAATGCTAGAGCCAACCAACTGGCCCGTTACTTACAAGGTCGGGAGGTAGGACCGGAGATACCCGTCGGTCTTTGGCTGCCGCGATCGCTCGATTGCATCGTTGCCATGCTCGGCATTCTCAAAGCCGGTGGCGCTTACGTTCCCTTCGATCCCGGCTTGCCCGCCGCTGCTTTGAGCGTGCGCCTCCAGGCCGTGCGCCCTGCCTTGCTACTGACCCATAGCAGCCTCGTCGAATCGGTTTCAGAGATCGAGATCCCGGTTCTCTGTCTCGATCGCGATTGGGATATTGCCAGCATCCCCAAGGACGATCTCGACCCCACTGCTAGCCCCGACAATCTCGCCTACATCCTGTTCACCTCGGGCTCTACTGGAGTGCCGAAAGGGGTGGAAGTTACCCACCGGAATTTGTGCAACTACCTACAGGGCATCGCCCCTAAGCTCGACATCACCCCGCAGGACCGCTTCGCTACTGTCTCTACCTTCGCTGCCGACTTGGGCAACACCGTCATCTTCCCCGCCCTCTGTCGTGGTGGTTGCCTGCACGTCATCACCCAAGAGCGACTGGCCGACCCCGATGCCCTAGCGGATTACTGTCGCCAAGAGGCGATCGACTATCTCAAGATTGTCCCCTCCCACTTGGCCGCACTATTGGAGGCCACCAATGCCGCCAGCATTCTGCCCAAGAAATGTCTCGTGCTGGGAGGCGAAGCGTCCCATTGGTCGGATATCGATCGCCTTCGCGAACTAGCTCCCAGTTGCCGCATTCTCAATCACTACGGTCCCACTGAAAGTACCGTCGGAGTCCTCACTTACCCCGTACCGGAAGTTAGCTCCGGCAAAGCCTCGGACACCGTACCGTTGGGTAGGCCGTTGGGCAACATTCAGCTCTACGTTCTCGACGAGCACTTCGAGCCCGTCCCAACCGGGATAGCTGGGGAACTGTATATCGCTGGAGCAGGCTTGGCGCGTGGCTATTTCAACCGCCCGGAGTTAACGGCAGCCGCCTTCTTGCCCAATCCTTGGAGCGATCGTCCTGGCGATCGCCTCTACAAAACGGGAGATCGAGTTTGCTATCTGCCCGATGGCACGCTGGTGTTCTTGGGTCGCAGCGATCGCCAGGTGAAGATACGCGGATTCCGGATCGAATTGGGGGAAATCGAAACCACTCTGTCGCACTCTGCCGATATTCGAGACTGCATTGCCAGGGTTACCGAAGAAACACCCGGCTTGCCACAGCTAGTGGCTTACCTGAGGTGCGATCGCCCCGAGTCCGTTTCGATTGCTGACTTGAAGCAGTTCGCCCAGCAGCAGCTACCCGATGTCATGGTGCCCGCTGCGTTCGTCTTGCTAGAGCAATTCCCTCGGACGCCGAACGGCAAAGTAGATCTGCAAGCATTACCCGCTCCCAGCTCCCTCGCCTCCGCCAGCACCTACGTCCAGCCCCGCACCGATGTCGAACAGTCGATCGCCCAAATCCTGTCCCAGCTACTGAAGGTCGAACGAGTCGGTCTGGAGGACAACTTCTTTGCCCTTGGCGGTCATTCTCTCCTCGCCACGCAGGCTATCTCTCGGCTGCGCCGCGCCTTCGAGGTCGAGCTGCCCCTAGCCGCACTCTTCGAACAGCCCTCCGTAGCAGGATTGGCCCAGGCGATTGAAACCCTGATGCGTCAAGATCGAGCCCTCGACGCCCCGCCCCTCGTTGCCGTCAAGCGTCAGTCAACGATGCCCCTGTCGTATGCCCAGCAGCGGCTGTGGCTCCTCGATCGCCTCGAACCCAATCGCAGCACCTACAGCATTCCCTTCACCCTGCGCCTCAGTGGGAAACTAGACCTTTCTGCCCTGGAACGCAGCTTTAACGCCATCGCCCGACGGCACGAAGTCTGGCGGACCACGTTTGCAGAAGTGGAGGGCAAACCCGTCCAGACGATCGCTCCTTATCAACCGCGATCGCTGCCCGTGGTTGACTTACAACCCTTACCGGCAGCCCAACGCAACGATGAAGTGGAGCGACTGGTGGCACAAGCGGCGCGCATGCCCTTCGATCTCGCCACAGGTCCCTTGGTGCGGGTGACGATCTTCAAGCTTTCGGCGACAGAATCCATCGCCCTGTTCAACACCCATCACATCATTTTCGATGCCTGGTCCCGCGCGATCGTCCTGCGGGAACTGGCGGCCTTCTACACTGCCTTCACCACCGGACGAGAGGTGCCCCTGCCGGAGTTGCCCATTCAGTATGCTGACTTCGCCGTGTGGCAGCGGCAGTGGCTGCAGGGGGAAGGGCTAGAGCAATTGCTCAAATACTGGCACCAACAGCTTGCCGGAGCCCCCAGCCTGCTGGAGTTACCCACCGATCGCCCCCGCCCCGCCCTCCAGACCTATCGGGGCGATCGCCATGTCGATCTACTGCCCATCCAACTGCGGGACGAGTTGCTGGAGTTGGGCCGATCGGAAGGGGCCACCCTGTTCGGGGTGCTGATGGCGGCTTACCAGGTCTTGCTCTGTCGCTATGCCAACTGCAGCGATATTGTCGTCGGTATTCCGATCGCCAATCGCAGCCGCGCCGAGCTGGAAGGAACCATTGGCTTTTTCACCAACACGTTGGCAATCCGCACGGATTTGACGGCATTGGCTAGCTTCCGCGCCGTTCTGCAACGGGTTCGCCAGGTGGCGCTCGAAGCCTATACCCACCAAGATTTACCCTTCGAGCAATTGCTGGAAACGCTGCCGATCGAACGCCAGTTGAGCCACAGTCCGGTTTTTCAGGTGGCCATTTCCTTGCAAAACACCCCCAAAGCAGAGCTGCAGTTGCCGGGGCTCATCCTCTCGCCAGTGGAAACGGAAGTCAAAACCGCTAAGTTCGATCTCAGCCTTCTGATGGAGGAGACCGAAGCGGGCATCTTTGCGGCTTGGGAATACAACACCGATTTGTTCGATGGCGAAACCATCGCCCAGATGGCCAGCCATTACCGGACTGTGCTGGCAGCGGCAGTGCGCACCCCCGATCGCAACTGGTTGGAGTTGCCCCTTTACGAACGTGAAGAAGGCGATCGCCTGCGGTGCTGGGGGCAAGGGCAGGACTTCACTGACGTTCCCAGCTTCGGCTTGCACGAATGGTTTGCAACTCAGGCGGTACGATCGCCCGACGCAATCGCCGTTACAGACGAGCGGCGATCGCTGAGCTACGGCGAACTCAATATCCTGGCCCATCGCGTCGCCAGCCACCTCCACCCCCTGGGTGTGGGCACCGACACGCTCGTGGCCCTCTGCATCGATCGCTCCGTCGAAATGCTGGTGGGAATGCTGGCCATTCTCAAAGCGGGCGGAGCCTACGTCCCTCTCGACCCCACCTATCCCGCCGAGCGACTGAGCTACATGCTGCGAGACAGTGGGGCAGCGATTGTGGTGACGCAGGCGCACCTACTGGAGAGCTTGCCCGTTGGCGAGGCTCGCGTGGTGCTTCTAGACGAGGGCTCCGAGGCGATCGCCTCCGGCCACGATGCCCCACTGCCGACGACAACCCATCCGCAGCAGTTGGCCTACCAGATCTATACCTCCGGCTCCACCGGCAGGCCGAAAGGGGTACAGATTTCCCACGCTGCCGTCGTCAATTTCCTGAGGGCGATGCAGCAGGAGTTGAGTCTGAGTCCGAAAGATGTGCTGCTGTCGGTCACAACTTTATCGTTCGATATTGCGGCACTGGAATTGTTTTTGCCTCTGACGGTTGGGGCGCGGGTGGCGATCGCCACCCGCGCCGTAGCGGCGGATGGAGTACGGCTAGGCCAGCTCGTTGCCTCCAGTGGCGCAACGGCGATGCAGGCTACCCCCGCCACCTGGCAAATGCTTCTGGATTCGGGCTGGTCGGGTGACAAGCAGTTGCAAGTTCTCTGCGGCGGCGAGGCGTTACCGTTGCCGCTGGCACGAGCCCTGAGCCGCTCCTGCCGGGAATTGTGGAATCTCTACGGTCCCACCGAAGCGACCATTTGGACGGCGTTCCAGCGCATCGCACCAGCAGTGGAAGCGATCTCCCTCGGTTGTGCCCTCGGCAATACGCAGCTCTACGTCCTCGATCTCTGCGGCCAACTGGCCCCTCTAGGCGTACCGGGGGAATTGCATGTGGGGGGTGCGGGACTGGCGCGGGGATATTGCAAGCAACCGGTTCGCACCGCCGCTCGCTTCTGCCCCGATCCCTTCAGCGAACGACCGGGGGCAAGGCTGTACAAGACTGGCGATCGCGTGCGATACCGTCGCGACGGCAGCTTGGAATTCCTCGGGCGCATCGACAACCAGGTCAAACTGCGCGGCTTTCGCATCGAGTTGGGGGAAATTGAATCCTGCTTGCTGGAAGCCCCCGATATTCGAGCGGCTGTTGCCGTCGTGCGCGAAGATCGCGAGGGCGATCGACGACTGGTGGCTTATGTCATTCCCGCACTCGCAGCTTCCCGAGCGAGTGATGGCCCAATTACTGCTGGGCGGAATCTCCTCCGCTCGAAGCTGCCCGCTTACATGGTGCCGACTGCCTTCGTCATCCTGGAAGACTTCCCCCTCACCCCCAATGGCAAGGTCAATCGCAAGGCATTCCCCGCCCCCCCAGCGATCGCCCCTCAGTTGGCGGACGCAGCTGTGCTGCCCCAAACCCCAACACAAGCAAAACTCTGCCAAATCTGGACTCCCATCCTCGCTCGCGATGGCATCGGCATTGACGACAACTTCTTCGATCTGGGCGGCCATTCCCTCCTCGCCACCCAAATCATCTCCCGCATCCGCACGGAGTTCGGGGTGGAGCTACCGCTGCGATCGCTGTTTGCCACCCCCACCATTGCGGCGATCGCCGAGCAGATCGAGCGACTCTTGCAAGTGGAGCGGCAGGAGGTCGCGATCGCCATTCCGACTGTGCCCCGCGATCGGCCTCTGCCCCTGTCGCTAGCCCAGCAGCGCTTGTGGATTGAGGATCGCCTCTATCCCAACAACCCCGCCTACACGATTCCGATAGCCGTGCGCCTTGAGGGGGATCTCGATCGCGATATCCTGCAACGCTGCCTCGACGAAGTCGTGAGTCGCCACGAGTCACTGCGCACCACCTTCAGTTTGGAGAATGGCGAGCCCGTGCAGGCGATCGCCCCGCCCGCATCACTGGCAATTGCCCACAAGGATTTACGCCACCTCGACCCCAGCGATCGAGAGGCAGCGCTGGCACGACAGATGCAGGGGGAAAGCTCGCGCTGCTTCAACTTGGAGCGCGGTCCCCTGCTCCAGCTTCAACTCCTGCAAATGGACGAGCGCGAGTACGCTGCCATCCTCACCACCCATCACATCATTTCCGATGTTTGGTCGATGGGGGTTTTAGTGCGGGAGCTGTCGGCCCTCTATACTGCCTACGCTGCCAGCCAGCCCTCCCCCTTACCCGCCCTACCGATTCAATACGGCGATTTTGCCGTTTGGCAGCGGCAGCAATTGGATGGTGCCGTTCTACAAGCGCAATTGCAGTACTGGCAGCAGCAGTTGGCCGGGAGTTCGCCGCTGGTGTTAAAGGGCGATCGCCCTCGCCCAGTTCGGCGCAGCTATCGCGGCGGTAGCGAGTCCTTCCAGCTCTCGGCGGCAGACACCGCTGCCCTCAACCAACTGTGCCAGCAAACCGACACAACCCCCTTCATGCAGGTGATGGCGGCCTTGGCCCTGCTGCTCTCTCGCCACGGCCAGACGCAAGATGTTGTCATCGGCACGGACGTTGCCAACCGCAACCGCACCGAACTGGAAAGTGCCATTGGCTTTTTCGTCAACTTGCTGACGATTCGCACCGACCTCTCTGGCAATCCCAGCGTCGAGGAACTGGTACAGCGGGTGCGCCGCACCTGCTTGGATGCCTATGCCAACCAAGATATTCCCTTCTCACAACTGGTGGAGGAACTGCAACCGAACCGTCAGGCCAATAGTACGCCGCTGTTCCAAGTGTTGCTGGTGTTCCAAAATGTGCCGTTTACCCCGATCGAACTCCCCGGCTTGACCCTGAGCCCGATGGAGATCTCCAACGAAAGAGCCAAGTTCGACATCGCTCTTTTCGTCAGCGAAACCAGCGCGGGTTTGCAGGGCATGTGGCGCTACAGTGCCGACCTTTTCGATGCAGCCACCATCCGCCAACTATCGCAACATCTCACCCTCCTTCTGAGCAGCTTTGCCCACAGCCCCACTAGCCGCATTGACAGCCTCGATATGTTGACCCCAGAAGAACAAAAGACGCAGGCAGCCCGCAAAGCCAAGCGATCGCAGCGTAAGTTCTCCAAGTTCGCCCAGATCGAGCCCAAGGCGATCGCCGATCGTCCACTCGTAACAGCGCGGCCCTTGAGCGATACCAGCCCGCTACCGCTACTCGTGGAACCCGCCAGTGACGATACAGACTTAGTGGATTGGGCTGCCAGCCATCGCAGTTGGATTGAAGAGAACCTGATTGCGCGCGGCGGTTTACTCTTCCGCAGCCAGCAACTGCAATCCATCGAGAAGTTTGAAGCTTTTGCCCGAGCCATCTGTCCGCAACTGTTTGCCAATTATGGCGACCTACCTCGGGCCAGCATCGGCGGCAAGGTCTACGGCTCTACCCCCTACCCAGCCGACAAAGCAATCCTGTTCCATCACGAGAGCTCCCACCTGCAGCAATGGCCGATGAAAATTTGCTTTTACTGCTCTATTGCCCCCGCAGAAGGTGGCGAAACGCCGATTGCCGACGGACGCGAAATCTACCGCCTGCTCGATCCCGATCTGCTCGATCGCTTCGAGCAACGCCAAATCGCCTACACGCGGCATTTTATTCCCGGCTTCGATGTCAGTTGGCAGCAGTTTTTCAATACAGAAGACCGCGCCGAGGTGGAGGCGAGGTGCCAGCGCGATCGGGTGCAGTGGGAATGGACGGCAGCAGCAGGACTCAAAACCCGCCAAATTCGCCCCGCGATCGCCCAACACCCTAAAACCGGCGATCGCATCTGGTTCAATCAACTGCTGCTCCACCACGTCGCCTGCCTCGATGCCCACCTCCAAAAGTCGCTACTGGATACGTGGGGTGAGGAGAATCTGCCCCGTCACGCTTACTACGGCGACGGCTCGGCGATCGCACCGGAAGAGATCGCTGCCATTCAAGCCGCCTACGATCGCGCTCAAACGGTATTCCCCTGGCAACAGGGGGACGTGCTAGCGATCGACAACATGCTTGCCGCCCACAGCCGCAATCCCTTCCGAGGCCCCCGCAAAATCTTTGTGGCAATGGGAGATATGCATACCGCTGCCATCCCAGAAGAACCGCTGGAGTCTCTGCCGTCTCCATAGCGCGTGCAGTTTCAGTCGCCCAACCTCGATTCGCTCAACCTCGATTCGCTCAACCATTGCTAACGGCCAATTCCATGACCACCGCTCCATCGACACCCCTGCCAGCACCCCAACCCCTGCAAGGGTTTCGCTTATCTCCGCAGCAACAGCATCTCTGGACTCTGCAACAGCAGAACTCCACCTATGCTTGCCAGATGGTCTGGCGCTGGACCGGCAGCCTCCAGAGCGATCGGCTCCAGAGGGCACTGCAGCAAGTCATCGATCGCTACGATATTCTGCGCACTAGCTTTCCCCGTCGCCCCGGCACCAAGCTGCCCCTCCAAGCGATCGCTGCGACTGTGCCCCCGACCTGGAAAGAGTGCGATTGGAGTGAATTGCCCCAAGCGGAACAAATCGCTCGCCAACAAGCTTGCTTGCAAGCGGAACAGCAGCAGCTGGTGGAAGGAGGCCAGAGCCTGAGAGCAGTTCGAGCGAGCTTGTCCGAGCGCGAAAGCTGGCTAATCTTGACACTTTCGGGGCTCTGCGGCGATCGCCTTTCGCTTCAACTGCTATCGCGCGCGATCGCCAGCGCCTACGAGCTGGATGGCAGAGCGATCGAGGAGGATAAAGATCCGGTCCAGTACCTCCAGGTTTCCGAATGGCAAAATGAATTGCTCGCAACTGAGGAAGACGACTACTGGCCAAAACAATCGGCCCCAACACCTCCATTCCCATTGCCTTTGGAGCGATCGGCAACGCCTACATTCGTCCCTAGCGCTCTGGTCGAGCAACTGTCTGCCGAAACCGTGACTCGACTGACGGTTCTAGCCCGACAGCAAGAGGTCGAAGTCGCTGATGTTTTACTCGCTTGCTGGCAAGTTTTGCTGTGGAAGCTGACGGGAGAAACGGAGGGAAAACTGCATCTACTGGCCGACGGTCGGGATGAGGAGGAATTAGCGTCGGTCATTGGCCCACTGGCAAAATGGCTCCCCCTGCGCTACCCACTGCAACCGTCTTACCGATTTGCAGAAGTCCTCGCCCAATCCCAGAGCAGTTCCACGACGGCGAAAGAGTACCGAGATAGCTTCGGCTATGCATCTGACAAGAATGAAGCTGCAACCCATGGCGAAGGGATTGGCTTTGAATGGGCAAGTAGCTCGGCCCCTATTCGCAACGGCTCCACCGCCCTCGCCCTAGAACGACAACGGGTTTACAGTCACCGCCTCAAGCTCGCCCTCACCTGTCTCCACAGCGATCGCGGTCTTACCCTCGAATTCCATTACGACACTCAGCGCTTGCTGCTGTCAGATATCCAGCGGCTGAAACAGCAGTTTCTCGCTCTCGTAGAGGATGCCCTGGCCCATCCCGATCGCCCGATCGATCGCCTAGAAATTCTCGACGACCGCGATCGCCACCAACTTCTGCAAGCGTTCAACCAAACCGAACAATCGTTTGCCGCGATCGATGGCCTCCACACCCTCTTTGAAGCGCAAGTCGAGCAATATCCCGATCGCGTTGCCGTGGCGGGGGGCGGGCAACAGCTCACCTACAGCCAACTGAACCCAAAGGCCAATCAACTGGCTCGACACTTGCAAAGCTTGGGGGTCGGTCCCGAAACAATCGTCGGTATTTCTCTGTTGCGCTCTCCTAATGCCATCGTCGCGCTACTAGCAGTACTCAAAGCAGGCGGTGCCTACCTGCCCCTCGACCCCACATTGCCTGTTGAAGCGGCAGCTCAGCGCCTTCAGGATGCTAAGGCGATCGCCCTGATTAGCCAAACCCGCCTCGCCGCTAGGGTTCCCGATTCGGTATCGGCGGTGGTTTATATCGATGGCAGCGACGCCAATACGATCGCCACCTATCCTGACGACAATCTTCCCTGCCAGAACTGCGCTACCAATCTGGCCTACGCGCTCTACACGTCAGGTTCGACGGGAACCCCCAAGGGGGTGGCGATCGAGCATCGTCAAATGCTCAATTACCTACAAGCAATTTCGACCCAGTTGGACCTGCCCGCAGCCGCCCATTTTGCCTTGGTCTCCACCTTGGCCGCCGATCTCGGCAACACCGTTCTCTTCCCCGCCCTCACCTCCGGCGGCTGCTTGCACGTCATTCCCGAAGCGCAAGTGGCCGATGCCGCTGCCCTAACCGCCTACTTCCAGCAGCATCCGATTGATTGTCTCAAGATCGTTCCTTCTCACTTGGCCGCACTGCTACTCTCCGGTACCCCGGAAGCGCTACTCCCCAAACGTCAATTGGTCTTGGGGGGCGAATCCTTGAGTCGAGATCTGCTCGAAGTGCTGCAATCGAATCACTGTGCCGTCCTCAACCATTACGGTCCCACTGAAACAACCGTAGGTGTCCTGACTCATGCAACAAGTTCAGCGGATACCCGAGATACCGTCCCACTCGGACGACCCCTCGCCAACTGCCGAGCCTACGTACTGGATAGCCAGCTTCGACCCGTGCCGATTGGGGTGGTGGGAGACCTCTATATCGGCGGGGCGCAAGTGGCTCGCGGTTACCTCAATCGCCCCAGCCTCACGGCAGAGCGATTCCTGCCAGATCCTTTCAGCCGAGAAGAGGGAGCCAGACTCTACAAAACCGGCGATCGGGCTCGCTATCTTGCCGACGGCAAGCTGGAGTTTGTCGGTCGCAGCGATCGCCAAGTGAAACTGCGTGGCTATCGCATCGAACTGGGGGAAATTGAAGCAGCTCTGGTTCAGCATCCAGCCATTCAACAAGCCGCTGTTACCGTCTGGACCAAGAGCGCCACCGATCGCCGCTTGGCCGCCTACTTCGTCGCCGCCAAGGGGCAAGCGTCCCCCAGCACCAGCGACCTGCGAGACTTTTTGCGGCAGAAGCTGCCCCCCTTCATGCGCCCCTCCAGCTTCACCCTGCTGAAAACCTTGCCCCTCACCGCAAACGGCAAGGTGGACTGGAAAGCTTTACCCGACCCCGACTTCAACCGCCCCGATCTGGAAGCGACCTACGTCCCCCCCCGCACGGAGGCCGAGCGCCAGATTGCCAGCCTCTGGCAGGAGATTCTCGGCCTTGAAACCGTCGGCATTCAGGATAATTTCTTCGATTTAGGCGGCCACTCCCTCTCCGTCATCGCCATGCACGCCAAACTGCGCGAGCTATTCGATCGCAACATTGCCATCACCGACCTCTTCCAATACACCACCGTCAGCGCCCTCGCTGCCCATTTGACGCAAACCCAAACCCAATCTACAGCCGCCGATCGCAGCCGCGATCGCGCCGCCAGCCGCCTAGCTTCCCGCCAGCGCCGCCCCTCGCGAATGCGCTAGCGCCGTTTTCACTATCCCCACTCCGAAACCGTCAAACTCAGCCCACCTATGCTCGACTCCGCTTCTACTTCTATCTCGCCTAACGCGATCGCCATCATCGGTATGGCGAACCGCTTTCCCGCTGCTGCCACCCCCGCCCAGTTCTGGCAGAACTTGAGCCGGGGGGTGGAGTCCGTCACCTTTTTCTCGGACGAGCAGCTACAGGCCAACGGCGTCAGCCCGCAAATGCGCGATCGCCCCAACTTCGTCAATGCGGGCGTTGTGCTTGAAGATGTGGACCTGTTCGATGCCGACTTTTTCGGCTATCCCCCCCGCCAAGCCCAGATCGTGGACCCCCAGCAGCGCCTCTTTTTGGAGCTGGCTTGGGAAGCGTTGGAAACGGCAGGCTACAACCCCAATCTCTGTCCCTATCCCATCAGTCTGTTTGGCGGCGTCGGCGTCGGCAGCTATTTTCTCTACAACCTGTTTTCCAACCCAGAGCTAATCGGCACTGTTGGCGTCGGTCAAATCCGCCACAGTAACCGCCCCGACAACCTCGCCACCCGCGTCGCCTACAAACTCAACCTCAAAGGCCCAGCACTGACGGTCCAAACGGGGTGTTCTTCCTCCCTCGTCGCAGTTCACCTCGCCTGCCAAAGCCTGCTCGATCGCGAGTCCGATCTCGCCCTCGCTGGCGGTGCCTGCATTCAGCTCCCGCAGGGAATTGGCTACCTGCACCAAACCGGCGGCATTAATTCCCCCGACGGCCACTGCCGTGCCTTCGACGCAGGTGCGGCGGGCACGATTTTCGGCAGCGGTGCTGGCATTGTTGTCCTCAAGCGTTTGGAAGAAGCGATCGAAGCTGGCGATACCCTCTACGCCACCATCCGGGGTTCCGCCATCAATAACGATGGGTCGGCCAAAATTGGCTATACGGCTCCCAGCATTGAAGGACAAGCAGCCGTCATTGCCGAAGCGATGGCAGTGGCCGAAGTAGACCCCAGCGAAATTTCCTATATCGAAGCCCACGGCACCGGCACCGCCTTGGGAGACCCGATCGAAGTGGCAGCTCTCACGCAAGCATTTCGGGCGGGAACCCATGCATCGACAGCTCCTAAAACTGGCTACTGCGGTCTAGGCTCCGTCAAAACCAACATCGGTCATTTAGATGTTGCTGCGGGTATCGCCGGAACGATCAAAACGGTATTGGCACTACAACACCGACAACTGCCCCCCAGCCTGCACTACCAATCCCCCAATCCTGCCATTGACTTCGCCCGCAGCCCCTTCTACGTCAACGCCACCTTGCAAGACTGGGACTGCGGCGATCGCCCCCGTTTGGCAGGTGTCAGTTCCTTCGGCATCGGCGGCACCAACGCCCACGTCATCCTCGAAGAAGCCCCAGTTCCCCAACCTTCAGGCCCCTCGCGGCCCTGGCAACTGCTACCGCTGTCTGCTAAAACCGCCACCGCCCTCGATGCCGCGATCGCGCAACTGGTCGAGCACCTCCAGCAATACCCCGATATATCCCTTGCCGATCTGGCCTACACTCTGCAGTTAGGCCGCGTCCCCTTCGCCCACAAACAGGTCGTCCTCTGCCAGAGCGTACCGGAGGCGATCGCCGCCCTCGCCCCACCTGACCGAAGCTCGATTCAACCTCGGGAAACTGGCGACAGTAGCGTGGCTTTCTTATTTCCCGGCCAAGGCTCGCAGCACGTCAATATGGGCCGCGATCTCTACGACGGCGAGCCCGTCTTCCGTCAGGAGGTCGATCGCTGCTGCCAACTGCTCCAGCCACTTCTGGATCTAGACCTGCGCACCATTCTTTACCCCGATCCCGCGCAGCAAGCCCAGGCAGAGCAGCGACTCAAGCAAACTGACTTAGCCCAGCCAGCACTTTTTGTTCTGGAATATGCCTGGGCGCAGTGGTGGGCCTGTTGGGGCGTTCAGCCCCAGATGGCAATCGGCCACAGCATCGGTGAATACGTGGCGGCTTGCTTGGCAGGAGTGTTTTCCCTCGAAGATGCGCTTAGTCTGGTGGCCGTTCGCGGCAGACTAATGTCTCAAATGCCGTCGGGAGCAATGGTAGCGGTGCCGCGCTCTGCTAGAGAGATCGAGCCCCTGTTGGTACCCGGCACGGCGATTGCCGCTGACAACGCGCCGGAACTGTGTGCGGTCGCGGGACCTCCGGAGGCGATCGCTGCCTTCCAAACCAAGCTGGAGCAACAAGACATCAGCTATCGACCGCTACACACCAGCCACGCCTTCCACACCGCCGCCGTCGAGAGCATTGCCCCAACCTTTGCTGCCGAACTCGAAAAAATTCCCCTGGCTGCCCCACAATTCCCCTTTATCTCCAACCTGACGGGCACTTGGATCGACCCCGACACCGCCACCAAGCCCGACTACTGGGTGCAACAGATGCGTCAGCCCGTCCGCTTTGCCGCTGGCGTCCAATGTCTGCTCGACACTCCCAATACGGTTCTTTTGGAGGTGGGACCGGGGCAAGCCCTGACGACGTTGGCTCGCAAACAAGCCTCTCCCGAACACCCTCTAGTGACCTCTGCCCGCCATGCCAAACAGGAACGAGCCGATCTAGCCGCTGCTCTAGAAGCCCTCGGTCAACTGTGGCGACATGGGGTTGAGGTGGATTGGCAGGGGGGATCTGCCCGCGAGCAACGCCACCGCCTTCCCCTCCCCACCTATCCCTTCCAACGCCAGCGCCATTGGGTCGAGATGTCGCCGCAGTTTTTACGTGCCCTCGCTGGCAACGTCATACCCGCAGAGCCCCTTGCAGGGCCAGCCTCTCATGACAGCGCCAGCTCGCCACTTGCCACATCGGCAACAGCATCAACGCTGCCAACCCCAACCAGTCAAGACCCTCTTCAGCCCAACTCGATCGCCCCTGAAGATCTGCCTGCGAGCGCAGCGGAAAACGCGATCGCCACAGCCTGGGAAAAGGTACTGGGCATCTCTCCTATTGGCATCCACGCAAACTTTTTCGAACTGGGGGGCGATTCCGTTCAAGGTATCCAAATTCTGTCGTTGGTCAGTCAAGCGGGTTGGCAACTGGACCCCGCGCAACTATTTCAGCACCAAACCATTGCGGCTCTGGCGGCGATCGCCGTTCCCACACAATCCAGCGAGGCCGAACAGGGCATCGTTGCGGGTGCCGTTCCCCTCGTCCCCAAACAGCAGCGTTTCTTTGGGCGGCAACCCCTCAATCCCCATTACTGGGCTCGTTCGTTGGTGCTCGATTGCGGTGTTGCCCTCGACGCCGACTGCTTGCAAGAGGCCGTACGCCTCTGTTTGCTGCGCCACGATGCTCTGCGTTTATCCTTTACCCGCACGGCAGCTGGCTGGGAATCGGTCCAAGCTGAGTTCGATGGCTCTGTATTGCCCTCACCCCCGGCCCCTCTCCCAAGTTTGGGAGAGGGGAGCAACAGCCTCAAACCCGCAATTTACCGTTCTGTTCCCCTTCCCCCAAGTTTGGGGGAAGGGGTTAGGGGATGGGGGCCTGACACCTGTCGAACTGACCTGGCCCAAGCTGACACCGTTGTTGCCGTGCCATTGACTTGCCTCGACGTTACCGATCCGAAGGAAACAGCAGAGGAATTCGCCATGAAGGCGGCGGTGGCAGAGATTCAGGCTGGATTCAACTTAGAGACAGGACCTTTGCTGCATGTGGCTCTGTTCGAGCGCGGCGACGATCGCCCCAATCGCTTGTGGATTGTGGCACACGAATTAGCGATCGATCGTCAATCGCTGCTGATTCTGCTGGAAGATTTGCTGCTGGCTTACCAACTGCTACAGCGGGGGATGGCGGTGGAATTTAGACCCAAAACTTGCTCGTTCAAACAATGGGCCGAACATCTGCCTGAAATCGCCAGCTCACCCAGCGTCAAAGCCGAACGGAGCTATTGGCAACCCCTCTGGCAAGCCCTACCCCTTCTACCGCTGGATCGCCCCAGAGGCAGCAATCTCGCAGTCTCAGCCGCAACCGTCAAAATCGCCATTTCCAAGCGCTATACCCAACAGTTGCAGGACAAAGTCACCAGAACGGGGATCGAGATAGAGGTGTTTCTATTGGCTGCCCTCCTCATTGCTGTGGGGGATTGGACGGGGGCGCGATCGCTGGTGGCGGATCTCGAAGTCTCGGGGCGCGAGCTGCTGGAGAACACTGACTTTAGCGAAACCGTCGGCCCCTTCAGTAGCCGCTTCCCCCTCAAACTGGCGGCAGATTTCGACGACTCGCACCAGGCGATTGTACGTAAGGTTTCCGAAACCTTACAAGCGGTGCCCAACAGCGGCGTTCATTTCGGCCTGCTGCACGATCTCGACGACCCAGCTTCGGACGGCAGCCAAACAGGGTCGAGATCGTCCTCCCCCATCTGCTTCGACCATCTCGGCATGCTTGTGGGGACTGACTCGACTAGCGAGGCTTCAACTGAGGAGGCGTCTATGCAGAGAGCGCCAACTGCGCAGGCAGGGTTGCCCCTAGAGCTAGTGCCGGAACTTTGCACCTCCAGCCGCAGCCCGGAGGCTCAACGTCCTTACGTGCTCGAACTCCAAAGCTACATTGCCAACGACTCCCTGAGCTTCCTCTGGCACTACAGCTCCACCCTCCACAACCGCAAAACCATTGTCAGACTCGCCGAGGCTATGGCCAAGACAGTGCAATCCTTGGCCACTTCGGAAAGCCAACTGGCAGAAGCGACCCTTTCCCCCAATTTCGCCAGATCGCAAATTGACCCCAAAGATCGCGATCGCCTCCTCGATGCCCTGCGATCGTCCCATTAACCCCTCACCCTCTCGTCAAGTTCGAGGTAGACCCCGTGCCAGACCGCACCGTTGAAAACATTTACGAACTCTCCCCCATGCAACAGGGGATGTTGTTCCATACCCTGGCCTCACCTCAGTCGGGGGTATACGTGCAGCAGTATTCCTGGACGCTACAGGGAGAACTGCGTTTGTCCGTCCTGCAGCAGGCTTGGCAGCAGGTCGTGGATCGCCACGCTATCCTGCGCACCTCCTTCCATTGGGACAACCTAGAAAAGCCCTATCAAGTGGTCTACGAGCAGGTAGAGCTACCGTTCGAGCATCGCGATTTGAGCCAGATGCCCGCAGGAGAGCAGGCGGAGGCCCGCCAGGAAATCCTCGCAGCCGATCGCTCCAGGGGATTCGAGCTGACGGCAGCCCCCCTCATGCGGGTGACGATTCTTCAGCTCGATCGCGATCGCTTTCAAGTGGTGTGGTGCTACCATCACATCCTCCTAGACGGCTGGTCCCTGGCCACCCTCTACAAAGAGGTGATGCTGTGCTACGAAGCGCAACTGCGCCAGAAAACTCTGCAGTTGCCACCTCCTCCTCGCTTTCGCGACTACATCAATTGGCTGCAACAGCAGGATCTCGACAAGGCCGAAACCTATTGGCGACAGACTCTAGCTGGCTTTAGGGAAGCGATTGCCCTAGATCTCGATCGCCGCGCGACCCTGACATCAGCTAACTCCCACAGTGCTGAGAAGAATCGAGCCGAGAGTGCCAAATTTAGGGCAGTTTTGGACTCGGCCCCGAGCGACAAGCTCGTTCAGCTTTCCCGCCAGTACCAACTCACCCTCAATACGATCGCTCAAGGGGCTTGGGCGCTATTGCTGAGTTGCTACACGGGCGAAACCGATATTGTCTACGGGACGGCCTCATCCGGTCGCCCTCCCGAAATTCCCAACGTTAATGCGATCGTCGGTCTTTTTCTCAGCACCCTACCCGTCAGGGTTCGCATCGACCCCGACGCCCCTCTAGTGGACTGGTTGCAAAGTCTACAAATCCAGCAGGCTGAATCGCGACAGTACGAATACACTCCCCTCAGCCGCATCCAAAGCTATAGCGAACTCCCTCCCTCTACCCCTCTATTCGATTCCTTGCTTGTTTTCAGCAATACTCCCTCCGAGTCTGCCAGCAGCAGTCCGACGGGCAGTCTCGCCTTAGTCGAGCGGGATGAATTTGAGAAAACCAATTACCCCATCACCGTCCTGATTTCTCCCGGGACTAACCTGACGGTGGAACTGCTGTACGATCGCGAACGCGTCAATGGCGACAGCGCCAAACAACTACTAGAGCACTACCGCACCCTTTTAGCTGAAATCGCGATCGCCCCCCATTGCCCCCTGTCGGAGATAACGCCAGCGGCTCCAGATCGAGCGCAGCAGACCCTCTGGAATCAAACCGCCGCCGACTATCCCGATCGCCTCTGCCTCCCAGATTTATTCGCAGATCGGGCCCAACGAACACCGGAGGCGATCGCCGTATCCTACAAAGACGAACGGATAACCTATGCCGAACTAGAGCGGCGATCGGGGCAGCTAGCCAGTTATTTGCAACAGTTAGGTGTCGGTCCAGATGTTTCAGTGGGTCTCTGTGTCGATCGATCGTTGGACCTACCGATTGGCCTCCTCGCCATTCTCAAAGCCGGTGGCACTTGCGTTCCCCTCGACCCCAGTTATCCGCTCGAACGCCTGCGCATCATTTGCTCGGATGCTCGCCTGTCAGCGATTGTCAGTCAAGAGCACCTCCGCGATCGCCTCCCCGAAACCTCAGCACAGATTCTCTGCCTAGACCGCTGGGAGCCGTTCGACACTGACTCCAGCGATCGCCCTGCAGCCCCGCAGTTGTACCCCGATAACCTGGCCTACCTGCTTTACACCTCCGGCTCCACCGGACGGCCCAAAGGGGTGGCGATGACCCACCGAGCGATCGTCAATCTCGTTCACTGGCAGCGATCGCAATCCACCTCCGAAGCCGCTAGTCGCACCCTGCAATTTACCTCCCTCAACTTCGACGTCTCTTTCCAAGAAATTTTCTCCACCTGGTATGCCGGCGGCACCCTCATCCTCGTCTCCGATAGTATCCGCCGAGACATCCCCCAGCTATTGCGCCACCTGGATGACTGGCAAGTTACACGCCTATTTCTGCCCTTCGTCGCCCTCCGCCAATTGGCAGAGGTGGCGATCGAGCAAGCTGCCTTCCCCGCTCACCTGCGCCAAGTGATTGCAGCAGGCGAGCAATTGCAGGCGATTCCGCAGCTAGAAACCTTCTTCAGCTCACTGAATGACTGCAGCTTGCACAACCAGTACGGCCCTTCCGAAACCCACGTTGCCACTGCAGAAGCCCTTTCTGACGCCCCCTCCGAATGGCCGATCTTGCCGCCCATCGGTCGCCCCATTGCCAATACCAGCATTGATTTACTCGACGCCAAACTGCAGCCCGTCGCCACTGGCTTGCCGGGAGAAATTTACATCGGCGGCGTTCAACTCGCGCGAGGCTATCTCAATCGCCCCGATCTGACTGCCGCTAGTTTTATCCCCAACCCATTCAGCGATCGCCCCGGCGATCGCCTCTACAAAACCGGCGATCTCGCCCGCTACCTTCCCGACGGTCGCATCGAATATCTGGGCCGCATCGACACTTGCGTCAAGCTGAGGGGCTACCGTATCGAACTGGGGGAAATCGAAGTCGTCTTAGCCCAAGCGCCTTCTGTCAAAGCGGCGATCGTTGCGGTCCACACCAACGCAGCGGGCGATCGCCGTCTCGTCGCCTACATCATCCCCACCGAGCCAGAAGTCGCTTCTGCCGCCACCCTGAAGCAGTTTCTCCAAGAGCGGCTGCCGGACTACATGCTGCCCAGCGCCTTCGTTATCCAAGACAGCTTCCCCCTCACCCCCAGCGGCAAAGTCGATCGGCGCGCCCTCCAGCCCCCATCCAGCGATCGCCTCGACCTAGCTACGACCTACACTGCCCCCCGCACTCCCACCGAAGAACTCCTTGCCAGCCTTTGGGCCGAGGTGTTGGCCGTGGAACGGGTGGGCATTCACGATAATTTCTTCGATCTAGGCGGCCACTCGCTCCTAGCGATTCGCCTCGTCTCCCGCATCCAAACGGCGCTCGGCAGACCCCTGCCCCTGCTCAAACTCTTCGAATTCTCCACCATTGCCGAACTCGCAGCCTTCATCGATCGCGATCGCCAAACTGCCTCCGGCCAGGAACTCCTGCCCTTAGTGCCTGTCGAGCACGCCGAGGAACGACCTCTTTCTCCAACCCAAAAACGCCTCTGGTTCTTCACTCAGCAGGTGTCCCCCGACCATTACTTCTACAACACCGCCACTGGCCGACACATCACCGGTCCCCTCGATATCCCGGTGCTGAAGCAATGCCTCGCCACCATCCAGCAGCGCCACGACAGTATTCGCACGCGGTTTCGAACTGAGGGCGATCGCGTCATCAAAACTGTCCCCCCGGATTTACCCGTTAACCTATTGGTCGTCGATATCAGTGACCTGCCAAAATCCCTTCGCGCTGCCGAAACCGAGCGCCTCGCCACCCTGGAATTCCGCCAGCCCTTCGACCTCGCCAGCGGTCCTCTCCTGCGCACCAGCATCATTTGGGAGCATCCCGAGCAATCGATCGCCCTATTCACCTGCCACCAACTAGCTTTCGACGCCTGGTCTCGCAATGTCTTTATGCGGGAACTGGAACTGCTCTACCCGGCGATCGCCAGTGGTCGACCCTCCCCCCTACCGCCCTTGACCATCCAGTACGACGACTTTGTCGAATGGCAGCAAAAACGCTCGGACAGCGGTGCCCTCCAAGCCAGCCAAGCCTATTGGCAGGGGCAGCTCGCGCCTCCCTTGCCGATTCTGGATTTGCCCACAGACTACCCTCGTCCTGCCATCAAAAGCTTCCGAGGTGACATCCAACTCCTGCGCATCCCCTCCGGCTTAGCGGAGCGCTGCCGCCACCTCAGCCAGCAGGAGGGGGTCACCCTCTACATGACCCTGCTGGCCTCCTACTCGATCTGGCTCTACGCCTATAGCCAGCAAGAAGACGCGATCGTGGGGACCTCCGTCGCCGATCGCCGCCACACCGAAGTGGAATCTTCCATCGGCAGCTTCAACAACTATTTAGCCCTACGCTTGGATCTATCCGGCAATCCCACCTTCAAAGAATACTTGGGTCGCATCCGCCAGCTCGCCCTCTCCGCCTACGCCCACCAAGATATGCCCTTCGACCTATTGGTGGAATCCCTCCACATCGAACCGGATCTCAGCCGCACTCCCATCTACCAAGCGGCTTTTGCCTACAAGCGCTACCCCGACAACCCCAAAACCCGCAGCAGCAACCTCGAATTTCGTTCCTACCCCGTCAACTGGGGTACCGCCCGCTGCGATCTCACCCTCTCGCTGTTGGACAGTGGTGACGAAATTGTCGGCTTCTTGGAATACAGCGCCGACCTATTTACCTCAGACACGATTGTCGAAATGCTGCGCCACGCCCTGGTAATCCTAGAGGCGATCGCCACCGACCCCGATCGCCGCCTGTCGGAACTTCCCCTCGATCCGGGCACCGAACTGCTCGACTACCCCACCCCCAAACAGGAGCACTATCTCAAAGCCTTTACCCGGCGGCACACCCAACGCACCGAACAATCTAAGCAACTCGCCACCACCGCCCGCCCGCTAGTGGCCGATCGACGCTACCGCAATGGCTTCCACCCCCGCCTCAAGGAGATGGTCTATCCCATCGCCGTCGATCGCGCTGAGGGAGCCTGCCTCTGGGATGTGGACGGCAACGAATATCTCGATTTGACCATGAGCTACGGGGTGACCTTGTTGGGTCACAATCCCCCCTGTGTCAAAGCAGCTCTATTGGAGCAAATCGAGCGAGGCTTCCCTCTCGGCCCCCCAACTCCGCTAGCTGCCGAAGTGGCCCAAACCATCCAAACCCTGACGGGCTCGGAACGAGTCAGCTTTGCAGGCACCCGTACCGAAGCCTTCATTGCCGCCATCCGCCTCGCCCGCGCCCGCACCCAACGAGCCAAAATCGCTCTGTTCGCAGGCTCCTACCACGGCACCGCCGACACGACCCTTGCCCGCCCCCACAGCCTCAACCTCAACCCCCAAGGTTTACCGGGAACTGCTGGAATTCCGGCCAGCAGCGTGGCAGATGTGTTGGTGTTGGATTATGGCAATCCTCGCTCCCTCGAAATTGTCGAGGCCCGTGCAGCAGAGCTGGCGGCAGTATTGGTGGAACCCGTCCAAAGCCAAATTGCCGATCGCCTCGATCTCCAACCCAAGGGCTTTTTGCAGCAGTTACGCCACCTGACTCGCGAGCGGAATATCGCTCTGATCTTGGATGAAGTGGTGTTCGGCTTCCGCATTCATCCCGGTGGTTGCCAAGCTTGGTTTGAGGTGGATGCCGATCTGGCAGTGTATGGCAAACCGGCTGGTGGCGGGCTGCCCCTCGGCATCGTCGCGGGTAAAGCGGAGTATTTAGATGCGATCGACGGCGGTAGTTGGCAGTATGGCGACGATTCCGCACCCCAAGTTCCGCCCGCAGAATTTGGCAGTACCTACAGCACCCACCCGCTGGCCATGGCCTCTACACGAGCAGTTTTGCAAGCAATACAGCGACGGGGTCCGCAACTCCAATCTCAGCTCAACCAGCGCACTGACCAATTCGTCGATCGCCTCAATGCCGAGTTCTCAACCGAGCGAGTTCCCTTACAACTGAAACATTTTGGCTCCCGCTTCGGCTTGGTATCGATCGGGGGGGCTTTAGCCGGAGGAAGTGCCAATGTCTTTCGATATCACCTCTTAGAGCGGGGGGTATACCTCCAAGCAGACTGCGGCTCCTTCTCCAGCGCCCACACCGATGCCGATATCGAGGCGATCGCCGCTGCGTTTCGCGACAGTGCCAGGGCAATGCGTTCGGGCGGCCTGCTTCCCGATTGACGAATTTGATTCCCACATGGAGTGTTGACATGCATCAATCTGCCTTTCATACATCGAGGGCACCTCCCCTCCAAGGCAAGCCACCCCGACCTCAATCAATAATCGCTACGTAACACTATGGAGAACGTGCCATGACTCAAATGGGTGCTTACTGCAAGGCTTACCCCCTCAAACAATTGCAGCAATTCGAACATTGGCCGCGCCCCCTCAACTTTATGCGCAAGGAAACTCAAACTATTGATGGCCGGGAACGTGAAACTCAGCGGAAGCTGAGTGACGAAGACGTGCTCTATCTCCAAGAAAACTATGTCGTCACCGATGGAATTTTCTCGAACCAGAACGTCGTTTTCGAGGCTGTAACAGATGAATGGAAGGATTTCTGCGATCGCATTCTGGGGTTTGAAATCCCCGCATATACCAGGGGAGCAATGATGGCCGAAGACCGAATGTAATTTGCAGAGACTAGACCTTCACCTACTGCGGCAAAACAAACCCACTTTGACTCAATCTATTACGGAGGAATTCAATCGTGAGTTGGGAAGAACGAGACAATACCTGCTACAAAGTTGTCATCAATCATGAAGATCAATATTCCATTTGGCCAGAAGAACGGGAAAACCCATTGGGCTGGAAAGATGTAGGCAAGAGCGGCACCAAGCAAGCATGTTTGGACTACATCAGTGAAGTCTGGACAGATATGCGCCCACTCAGTTTACGCAAACAAATGGAAGCTGCAGGGCAGCAAACCTGATAATGTCCTTACTCTATTCGAGACTTTATCTCTACTGCGCCGCCCTCGCGGCGGGCTCTGACGAGGCAACTCTCCTGCTGTGGCTATCTAGCACAACAGAGAAAGCCTCTACGCTCTATTCACTATCCATTTTTCGATATTTCGAGCAACGCTGGTTGGCTGCCCTACTGCTTGCGATCCTCTCGACAGTCGGGGCAGCGAGCTATTGGCGCGTCACTCGCACTAGGGTAACTCCCCAAGACCTGTTAGCACTCACTCGAATAGTTCGAGCCCAACCCTTCACCATTCGCCTGAGGGCTAGTGCCATCATTCAGCCCGTGCAAAAAGTCAATTTGAGCCCCAAGTCCTCAGGCATTTTAGAAGAACTGCTGGTGGAACAGGGCGATAGAGTTGAAGCCGGTCAAATCGTTGCCCGGATGGAAGCCCGAGAACTGGAAGCAGAGGTGGTAGAAACGCGCGCTCGGGTATCCCGAGCACTCGCCGAACTGGAAGAATCTCTAGCCGGAAACCGCCCTGAGGAAATCTCTCAAGCCGAAGCAAGTGTCGCCCAAGCCGAGGCTCGCGTTCGGGAAGTAGAAGCTCAGCGATTACTAGCTGAAATGAGACTGCGCCGCAATCGAGATCTTGCCAGAGCGGGGGCGATCGCGGCGGACGATTTCGATCGGGTGGAAAATGAAGTCACAGTGGCTCGGGCCACTGTCGATTTCGAACGAGCTAACTGGGCAGAAGCCCAATCAAATTTATCCTTAATGCGTCGAGGGAATCGAGCTGAAGATATTGCCGCCGCCGCCGCTACTTTGGAGGAGTTGCAAGCCAGTCTGCAATCTGCAGAGATATTACTGGAGGATACCGTAATTAAAGCACCCTTCAGCGGCATCGTGACTCAGAAATTCGCGACGGCAGGCGCTTTTGTGACACCCACCACATCCGCTTCTACCGCGTCTTCAGCCACCTCAACCGCGATCGTCTCCATCGCTAGTGGACTAGAGGTATTGGCCGAAGTTCCCGAAGTTGATATCGGCAAAATTTATCTCGGACAGCACGTTGAGATTATCGCTGACGCCTATCCCAATCGCATCTTTGACGGGCGAGTGACGCTAGTGGCTCCAGAAGCTGTAGTCGAACAAAATGTTACCTCTTTTCAAGTGCGTATCGAGTTGGTGAGTGGAGAAAACGTACTGCAAGCGGGGATGAATGCTGATGTTTCGTTTATTGGAGATGAGATTCCCGCAGCCATCTCAGTGCCCACGTCCACAATTCTCACCATCGACGGAAAAACAGGTATCCTTATCCTCGACCGGGATGCCGAAATTCAATTCCAACCGATCGAGCTTGGTCTGGCATCCAATCGTCAAGCCCAAGTGCTAAGCGGATTGGCAGAAGGCGATCGCATTTTTTTTGAGTTGCCTCCCAATCGAAAGATCGAAGACTTTGCCCCCTAGGATCTCAAACAATCGCTCTATAACCATGAATTTTAAAGATGTAATCAGTATGGCAGCGGCAACTTTTTCTGCATATAAGCTGCGTAGTGGATTGACGATTTTAGGTATCGTCATTGGAAATGCTTCAGTCATCGTCATGGTGGGCATTGGACAAGGAGCTCAGACATTTGTTTCTAGAGAAATCGAGGGTCTAGGCCCCAATATTTTGTCAGTCACCCCTGGCAGTGTCGAGGCCCAGCGGGCTTCATTTAATGTGCCTAATACGTTAGTACTGAGCGATGCCGAAGCGATCGCCGAGCAAATTCCGTCTATTCGCGGATCGGCCCCCGAGTACAATCAGCGAGGCGTCATCTCTGCGGGCAATCTCAGTTCAAATCTGACGATCGTCGGAACGAGTTCTGAGTTCCCTCTTGTGAGAAGATTTGACTTGGGGCGAGGACGTTTCTTTTCTGAGCTCGATATGCAGCGTGCCAACCAAGTTGTCGTACTGGGGGCAAGGTTGGCAAATCGCCTATTAGAAGGCAAACAACCAGTCGGACAACAGGTTCGCCTCGATGGCGTCAGTTTTGAAGTCATTGGTGTTTTAGCTGAAAAAGGCTCGAATATTGTGGGCCTGGACTACGATGAAGCGGCTCTCATTCCTCTACAAACAATGGCAAGTAGATTGGCTGGTAATATTTCTCCATTAGGCATCGAGCTGAGTTACGTCGTTTTTTCCATAAAAGACGAGCAAAGTATGAGGGCTGCTCAGTTCCAAATCACTAACTTGCTCCGCCTGCGACATCGTATTGTCAGCGAAGATGACTTTACAGTTCGCAGTCAGAAAGACTTACTCGAGTTAACCGGGACAGTAACAGGAGCATTAACGGCTTTGCTAGCTTCCATCGCTGGCATTTCACTTCTGGTCGGCGGTCTAGGTGTTATGAATATTATGCTCGTATCAGTTAGTGAAAGGACTCAAGAAATTGGTCTGAGGAAAGCGATTGGAGCCAGTCGTAGAGATATACTTTTTCAATTTACACTGGAAGCAATTTTAATGTCGGCTTCAGGTGGGATAATTGGAGCTTTGTTAGGAATGAGCGGAGCGATTGTGATTGGTTGGGCAACCCCTTTTCAGCCAGAAATATCATCAGGAATAGTTGTCTTATCAATTGCTGTTTCTGGAAGCATTGGCCTCGTGTTTGGGACAGTCCCCGCTCGACGTGCAGCTAATCTCGAACCAATCGACGCATTACGCATTGGGGTATGACAGCGATCCAGCCCTGAAGCTACTATTGAGCCCTGCCGAATTAAGTTATATCTACGCCAGCGTCGCTGAAATGCTCCAGCCCTAAAACAGGCGGTTGGCTGTCAGCACTTCTGCATCCCGTTCGGCGGAGACTTCCTGTCGCCACGCTCGAATGCCCCCAGCCAGACTGCTGGTTTCTATACTGACTTCAGCCAAGTACTGCTGCGCCCGAGCCGAGCGCACACCTCGCTCGCAATACAGCACTACCTCGGGTTGCTGTCCGGTTTCCCGTTGCACTTGTGCCATGAGTGCGCGCAATTGTTCCACTCCAGCCTCCGATCGCAATTCCGACAGTGGAAGCAAGGCACTATCGCCAATGCGATCGCGCTCGTATTCCCAGCCAAAGCGCACATCTACCAGCAATGTCGGCTGCGGTGCGGAGGCCGCAATCAGCGAGCTCGCCTCGACCTCGAGTACGCGGTTCGCATCAAACCGAGCCCGCACATTGTAGGCGGCCACCCCCGCAGAGAGTGCGGTAATGAGGTTTCAATCCCTGAGAGGGTTTCAGCGTAAACGCCTCCCGATACGTAGGTTGATGACGCTTCGTCATCAACCGTTCACTCTCGTTAACCCTTCCAAACTTCCCTTTGCCCGCTCCCGGTTTGGGCTACCAGGTTAAGTACTTTCGTAGTCTGCTCTCCATTGGGGTCATTACTTACCGCCAATGTGACCGGAGTCTAAGACCCTTTTACGTAGGGACAGTGGGACAGATTCCACTGGGAGATGGTTCTCCACTCAATCGGTGGGATTTACTGATTCCCTCCTTCACCCGACTTCTGCGGCGCGCAACTACTCAAACCCCAAAATCCGCAAGAACCAGGGCCATCTAGATCTAATGAGCTACGAAATGTGCAATCATTTGCCAATGTCATTTGGAATCCATCAGCGTAATAATCTATTCCTCCTGTAGTCTACAAGCTGAGCCAATCACTTAGCCTATATGACAAACCAAAAGTCTTTTTCAAGTGGGTTTGCGCAATAGCAAATCCTACGCTTGTCAGCCTGTAGTTATTAGCTCTCTTCCAGCGGTCAAATAGTATTTCAACATTGGGACAGTTTTGGATAAGAAAGTTCCTTACCTCTCCAGAATCTGCGACAAATTCAGTAAATAGTTTTCTTTTATTCCTAATTTCGTCGTCAGACTGAATACCCACCTTGCCAAGGATCTCATCAAATTCATTCAGATCTTTAACTCTGAATTTATAACCACCTTGGCAAGTCCGCAGAAACTCGTCAATCATCGGTATCTCAGTCGATAGTTGCAAGTAATTTTCAGAGCTAATAATATTAGAAAATATATGCATGTAGTTCATTCTTAATATGTCAATGAAACTAGTGCCGGAAAAACCACTACGAACACAACCTGTATACTCTAGGTATAAATAAGCAGATGATATGTTTGGCATTTCAATCGACATCGGAATCAGGTAGCTGTTCATCAACTTCAAGAATTCATCAATATTGTCAGGTCTCTCGTGAAGCAAATTATCTACCAGAAAAATCACAGACAAGGCATACATTTGTGGACTTGTTATTTTGCCAATAGTTTCCAGTGCCTCGTTCAAGACAACCTGTACAAAAGATCTCTTCCTAAGAGGAGCTCTCTTTACCAAAAGTTCAATCAGAAGTTCAGCTAGAAAATCATCACCTGTTCGTGCATACATCTTTTGAGCTTCATACAAGATGTATTGCATATCTGGATCTTTTGCTGAAACTAATGCTTCTGGCTGTCTTGCTTCAAGTTCATCAAGATAATTGTCGATAAACTGCCTTACTCTCGTTTCAGCGATATTTGCGGCTTCATCGGCTAATTTTACAAAGTTGGAGGAGAAGACATCTAAGGCAATTTGGCGCGCTTCACTATAAGAAACTCCTTGATTAAAAGAGATACTTGCCGCTTGAAGATTGAGCGAGTTGTTTCCTGATTCTTGCCTTTGGTTTGCTTTACTTGACATATCCAATGGTTCTATGGCTTACTATTTCTTGGGATGCAAAATATTAATATTACTGGCATCTAAATTTCCTGATGCTTGAAGATTGATAGAGTTGTTTCCAGATTTTTGTGATTGTGTTGGCCTACGAGATTTCGAAAAAATAAGACTCAATGAGCCTCCTACCAAGGCCATCCCACAGCCACTGAATATCCATTCTTTATTCCTTTCTAAGAAAACTAGTATTTTTTCCATGTCTGAACGCCTCTTCATAAATTTGTAATCGGCTTGAGAGCATGCCAGGAGGATGGAGTCGCAAAAAGACATGGCACGCATTTCAAGACTTTTCTACATCACTAAACTTCCTTAGTGTCATTGGTCTATTATGAGAAACGATCGCCTACCGATGCCCCTGAAGCCAAGCCGCCAAATCAGCTTCGCTAGAAACATCCAGCAGTGCCTCACCCAACTCTTCTAATGATTGGAGGGAAAGATTCTCAATCTGTTGCTGTAGTTCGGGAGATAGTTCCGTAAACCGATGTTTGAGCAATCTGGAAACAAAGGATAGACCTTCCTCACGTTTGCCTAGATCTCGACCCCGCTCTTCCGCCGTCGAGACAATCTCTTGGTAAATCACCGATTCCTTCATCACATCCTCCCGCAGTACGCTCCGAATCAAACCCTTCCCCAATACTAACCCCGCCAGAATCGCTGCCGACGCCGCCACATCTCCCCGTTGTCCGCGATCGCCGCCTGTGGACTTTCGCTGGAAGCGGGTGGAGGAATTCTTTGCCAGTCGGGAGCTGTCGGCCAATACCCAGCGCAATTATCGACGCGAATTGAGGCGGTTTTTGGATTGGACGCCGCTGACTTGGCAGGGGGCGAGTTTTCGAACGATCGATCGCTATCGCGACTATCTGAAGAAATTGCCAGTGGGGGAGAGGGGGCGATCGGCGGCGTCGCTGAATTTGGCGCGGGCGGCGCTCAAAAGCTTTTTTGCCTGGATGGTGGAGCGGGATTACTGCGTCAAAGATCCGACTGCTCAGTGGGAGAAGGTCAAAGATAAACCTTGGGTGGCAAAGGATTTACCGAGCGAACAGGTGCAGGAGCTGTTCGAGGCGCTGGCGAATCGGGGGGAGAATCGGGTGCGCGATACGGCGCTGCTGCACGTTCTCTCTCACGGGTTGCGAGCTTCGGAAATTGTCGGACTGAATATTGAGGATTTCGACGGGACGCGCTTGCGGGTGTTTCAGTCAAAGACTCAGCGTTGGAAGTCAGTGCCGCTGGGGAGTGAGGGACGGGAGGCGATCGCGAGGTATTTGGACTGGAGAGCGGGGGCTGGGTTTGAGGGGAGTGGGGGCGATCCCCTGTTTGTGTCTCACAGCCCCGATCCGCTCTATCGGGGGAGGCGGCTGTCCTACAACGGTCTGTATTCGATTTTTAAGGGGCTGGCAGTGGCAGCGGGGATCGACAGCAGCCATCCCCACCAGATGCGGCATACGTTTGCGACGCTTCTTGCCGTGATGGGGATGGAGGGGCAGTTGGCTCGACTACTGACGGGGCATCGCTCGGAGGCGAGTTACGAGCGCTACAATCTGCGGGCGTTGGAGCTGAGGGCGGAGGAGGAGTTTTATCGCTTAGTGGAGGGGCAGTTGCCAGGGGAGGATTCCTAATCCAATAACACTTCCACGGCCAATTGCTGCCGGGTAGCTGGAGGCAGACTGGCTGCGACTGAGGGGGCTTGGAACATTCTTTGCGATCATAAGGGGACACACCGATCTCCGAGTATCCAGGCTCATGCTCAGCTGATCGCAGATCCCACGGAAAGATTGCTGATTTGCTCCAGAAACGCCCCTCGGACTGTAACCCCCCGTTGAACCAAGCCCAGATTCGTTTCAAATAGTTCGTCATTTGGCAGCGGTCCGGCTAAAATGTTCGTTAGATCTCAATATACCTACTATTTGAGAACCTTAGGCATTAGTAGTTCAAATAGGACTGGCAAGTAATGAAATAGCTACATTAAGACTTCTCAAATATGCAAAAGAAAGAATATAGCAGGGCGATACCAGGATTCAGGAATTACCAGTAGAAATATTTTCGTATATAGGTACTTATGATTCAATCTATTGAAAAAGGGAGAAAGGATGCTGGAGATAGATCAATCGCTGAAAAAATAGTGAAGCGCTTGCATGATCTAGAAAAAACTGTTGAAAACAATTTAGGGCGCTGGGCGTGGGAGCTTTTGCAGAATGCAAAAGATAGTATTGCAGATGAAGATGAAAGAACTCTACATATTCAGATAGAGCTAAATCAAAATAGTATTGAATTTAAACATGATGGAACTCACTTTACAGAGCAGGATGTTATAGGTCTTATAAGCCAAATTTCATCCAAAGAAGTTGAGGAGGAGGCTCAGACAAAAAAGACAGGTCGATTTGGAACAGGTTTCCTGACAACACATCTTCTTTCCAGAGTAATTAAGGTCAGAGGTGTTCTAAGAGCAGAAGACAAGAGTTTGTATCGTTTTAACTTTTTGTTAGACAGGCGAGGTAATACTACATCTCAACTATTGCCACGAATTGAGAAGTCTTGGAATGATTTCCGCGATTCTGTGGAAAAAGTCACACATGATTTTGAAGAAAATCAACTTAATACTTCTTTTTGCTACTACTTGGAAACAGATCGGCAAAAAGAAATAGCGAAGATGGGAATAAAACAGTTCTCAGATTTAATCCCATTTGTATTAGCGTTTATCCCTAAAATAGCTAAAGTAAAGATTATAGATAGAGTTAGCAAATGTGAAACTTTTTTTACGAATGACAATGACAAAAAAGATTATCCTGTTTTGCATATATTGAAGACAGAGAATGATAAGACAACAGATCTTTTTATCTTGCATGCTTCTAATGGAGGGGTTTCGATTGCCACAGAGATTGAGAAAATTGAGAAAGGGTTTTTAATTAAAGAGATAGCTAACGTCCCAAAGTTGTTTTGCGACTTTCCTCTCATTGGTACTGAGAATTTCCATTTCCCTATGATTGTGAATAGTTTCTTCTTTAACCCTCTGACAGAAAGAGATGGAATATGGTTGAAAGGTAATGATGATATAGAGGTTAAAGAGAATCAGAAAATTTTACATGATGCTGTTGAGTTATACAAACAACAAGTTGCTCTAGTTGCAGGAGGTAACTTTTTTAATCTATATAATCTTGTAGAAACTAAAATGCCTTCTACTGATAGAAGATATTTTGATGATAAGTGGTATGAAAACTACATTCAGAAGCCACTCAGGAAATTCATCCTTGATGCTGAAATTGTTGAACTTGAAGCATTTGAGAATGCTAAGGGATCAATCAGTGAGCTGGATTTCCCAAATAAATCTTTTTCAGAGATTGTAAGAGAAAAGATTTGGCAATTTATCTTTGATCTTTCACCTAATACTGTATGTAAAAAAAATCATTTGCAATCATGGTGTAGCTTGTCCTGGGATGGATGGAGTTTAGTTAATTATAAAGACATAATCAATGCGATTACAGGGCGCAAAAATATTGATAAGCTATGCAAAGATCTAGGTAAGTCAGAAGTTGAAGCCTTTAAATGGTTAAATACTCTTGGTGAATTCATCCTTGAAGATTCAAATAACTATTATTTGTTTGAGAGAAGTTTGATTGTTCCCAATAAAAATAGAATTTTCAGGACACAAAAAAGCTTGTTCATTGATGAGATAAATGACGATGATATTATTCAAGTATTAAGATTATTGGGTGAAGATTGGAATGATATACTTAGGCATGACTTAGTAGAATTTGGGGATTATGCTGCTAAAGGCAAGAAGGATATTGCGGCAGCGATTACTGAAAAGCTAAAAAATCCTGATAGTACAGATAATACCGTGGAAGCAATTAATCTTCTATCTGGATGGTTTGAGAACAATTCAAATTTGGGAGCAAAGCTATTTACGGAATTGTACAGCAAGCGAGCTGAGCTTTTTATGAATACTATCGAAGATAAGGAAAGTCTTTATAGAGTCATGAGATCTTGTAAGGATCTGAGCCAGCTTGCAGAAGTTGTAGAGTCCATAGAAGATAAGTCTGATATATCTGAAAACATCCAAAAAGTTGAAGAACTAGAAAAATTACTGCAAGAATTCAACATAAGTAATGTATCCGAACTGAAGGACATATTGGTATCAGCACAAGAATCTAGTGACAACAGAAAGATAAAAATCACAGAAGAAGTCCTACTAAGTTTAGGAGTAACCTCTATTGAGGAGTTAGAAGAAGCTCTAAAAGATAGAAATATTGCAGAGCAATTTACTCATATATCAACGCCATCAGCCTTAATGTTTATGCATGTTCAGAATTTAATAGGTAGGGCTAAGAATAATGTTCTTGAGTATCTACAAAATCTTAGTGAATATGATTGCAGTGATTGGGAAGAATTGGCAACTACTGTAATTGGTGGTATCAAGAAGGATGGTTTGCCCGTATATATTGTTGTAAGGCCATCTGATAGTGGTGAAGTAATTATTTACTATAGCTCTGAAAAAGATACTTTAGACGAACCTAGTGCTGAGTTATGGATTGATGATGGTGTACAAGATCCCAAATGCTTGACATTAGGTAAGATCTTAAAAAACACAGGAATTACTAGAATCCCAGTTTGAATATGGATATTACAAATGAAGTAGGTAAGATCATTGGTAGCCCTGAAGGACCTCAACTCGAATATAAAGCTGTTTTACCACCTTCTAGAACGATTGCTAGACTCATAAGCTCATTCGCAAATACTGATGGTGGCTACATTATTCTAGGTATATCTGATGATCTTGAAATAAATGGACTAAGTGATGACTTTCATGCGAATTCAATTACTCATAAAGCACTAGACCTTCTATCATCTCAGCCACAAGTACATTATCAATATGTTATTTATGAAGGGAAAAAGCTCTATGTGATTAAAATTGAAAAATCAGAAAAGCTAATTTCTTTTGAAGACAGAATATATGATAGAGACGATGAAGGAACGAAATTAGTCAATCCAACTAAAATACATTTTAAATCCCACGGCTACTCAAGAATAAAGAATATCAGTCAACAACTTGAAGATTATAAGAAGAAGGCAACTAGTGCTAAAGTTAAACTAATTGAGCATTACCAGAGTATCTTAAAAATAGTAGACGACCTTGGACTAATCCTTTACCCTTTGGATCCAGGTAAACCCACAAGTAATCAAGAAGGTAAAGTTCTTTCAAGGATTTTATTTTCTTCTTTTATCGACAACTTTGAAACATATTTATCTGATCTGCTATTCGAGATATTCCTCGCAATACCAGCGACATTGAAATCTAAGCAGCAAGTAACTATTGAAGAGGTTCTTAGTTGTTCCGATTTACAAGATTTTGTTGAGTATTGGGCTAAGCAAAAGATTAGTAAACTACAAAAAGGAAGTGTAAAAAACTTTATTAAAGAAAATAAGCAAATAAGCGATTTACATGTTATTGACCAAGCAAAAGAGGAAGAAATCGAAAAAATCCTACAAATACGGCATTTGTACTCACACAGAAATGGGATTGTTGATGAGAAGTTTCTCCAGTATTATTCGGGGCAGTTCACTGTAAATTCTGAACATCAAATGTCGATAAGTGAAATCTGTGATAGACTCTGCTACTTAGCTGAGGTCACTAATCAGATAGATGTGGCTGCGATCACTAAATATAAGTTAGCTTAGTCTAGAATAGAGCTCTTGCAAAAAAGTTTTGTGGTAGTCTAGTTGATTTTCCCCACCTGCGAAGCACTTGCGGAAGGAGCGCTAGCCATGGCATTCCACAGGGTGAGGATCGCCGATGTTTCTGCCCATGAACTATGAATCAGCCCAACGACTCATCCCCAAATCGTTTAAACGCCGATTTGGAGTGTGTCGTCCCACATTTAAACGCATGGTCAAAGCCTTGAAGGAGCAATTGCCTAAACTCTCGGGACGAGGCCGCAAACCCAGTCTCTGCCTGGAAGAGCGCGTGTTGGTGGCTCTGGAGTATTGGCGAGAATATCGCACATACTTTCATATCAGTACCGACTGGGGAGTCTCAGAATTGAGCGTCTGCCGCATTGTTCATTGGGTCGAGGATACTCTGATGCGTTCCGGCTTATTTCGTTTACCCGGTAAAAAGCGCTTAGTCCAAGGCTTTGGCAGACCGGAGGTGGTGGTGATGGATGTGATAGAAACCCTGATTGAACGCCCCAAGCGCAAGCAAAGACGCTTCTATTGCTGCAAGCAGAAGCAACATACGCTCAAATGCCAAATTATCCTCGACCAGCAAACCAGGCAAATCATCTGCACCTTCTTTGGCCAGGGGAGTCGTCATGATTTCAGCCTATTCAAAGCCTCTGGCGTTTATTTCCACCCCGAGACGCAGAGCTTGCAAGACAGCGGCTATCAAGGGATGGCTGATTACCATGCCAATAGCTTCATCCCAAGGAAAAAGCCCAAGGGGGGAGAGCTCTCCCCCTTGGAGAAGTCCTACAACCGAGAGTTGGGGCGCGAACCAATACTGTTCGGATAGGCTCTACGCAGTGTTGGGGATGGTAAAAGTCAATCCGTCCAACTTGCTTCCACTCCCTCTGTGCTTTGGCTTCCTGGAGGGGAACTTGGAGCGTGGCTTCTTGACGACTCTAGGATTACTTCTGCCCTGTCGTGGTGGGAGTTTCTGGTCCAAAATCTCTTGGGTTAGCCAACTCAAAAAAGGGGGAGTTCTTGCGGCTGTGTGGCTTGAAACTGGGGAAGCGCTCGGCGAACCACTCTGAGGGTGCCAATAAAGCCCAGACGCAAAGGGGAAATCCCAGCCTGCTCAGCGGCTTGGAAGATCAAGCAGCGCACAGCCCAATGAGCTAACAACCACCCATAAATTTCTTGCACCACTTCACGGGGATTTTTAGAGCGGATGGGGGTTTTGCGGCCATTGAGATGAGTTTTGAGTTCATCGAGTGTATTTTCCACTTCCCAACGTTGGTGATATTCCTGGGCCAGTAATAAAGCTGGAAACCGCTCTATATCGAGCAAATCGGTAATCAAGCGGTAGGTTTGTGGCTGAGCGTCTTGCTCAATGGTGTACTCAATCACTCGCACGAGAATGCGTCCACCTCCTTTTTTCTTCGATTTGCGATCGGGTGCGACCCAACTCAAATAAGACCCGTCTGCGAGTTGTTTGACCACCTCAAATTTCACGTTGGCAGGCACACGCCCCAGAAAGTGACAGTTCCGATTCAGGGCGTGGTTCATCGGAGGGTAACACTTTCGACGCGACCTGCTGGAGCGATCGGTGTAATGTGAATGCTTGTCGTCACCGCTCCGAATTGATCGCACCGAATGAAATCAGCCCCTTCAGTCGCAGCCAGCTTAAGCCCAGAAGTTCGCAAGGCGATCTACATTCATGCACTTGCTAAATTGGCCCCTCCCATGCCCTCAAATGCCTCTTCAATAGTACGGATAATTCTCCATTTCTTTGACTATCAAGCCGAAACGGCTTCTCAAGCTGAAGTTGATTAATATAGTCAATCTCTATGCCCTGCCTAGATTTCAGCTCCTATAGACCCCTCTAATTCTGCCTGGAGTCTGGCTCTCACAGGGGTAGCATTGGCCCACTTCGCTACGATAGAGTGAGCTCAATTGGAGCAGAGCTGATGGTCCAGTTCAAACCCCGCCAACACCTCCCCACTCAAGACGAACTCCCCGAAACTGACTTTGCCCCTGTGGATAGCGAATTGCAAACGCTCGTCGCCAGCCTCTTGGGCGACATCCTCGCTTGGCACTGGCGCGATCGCACGGATTGGTTCTGGGGCATTAACTTAGCCGTCTATTACAAGCTCAATACACCTGCTATTGTCCCAGATGGCTTCTTGAGCCTGGGGGTGGAACAGTTCGATCGCTCGGATGGCAGACAGAGCTATGTGGTCTGGCATGAGGGGGCGCTCCCGATTCTGGTGGTGGAATACGTCTCTCGCAGCTACGGGCAAGAGTACGGCTCCAAGATGAAAGACTACGCCAGTATCGGAGTGTTGTACTACGCGATCTACAATCCCGTTTACTGTTCCCGCAAACGGCGTCAGCCCCTAGAGATTTACCGACTCGAAGGCGATCGCTACGTCTTGCTGGAGGGTGACCCTGTTTGGTTGCCGGAGATTGGCTTGGGCTTGGGCAGAGAGTCTGGCACTTACCGAAATTGCCAGAGAGAGTGGCTGTATTGGTACGACCGAGAGGGGAATCGACTGACGGCACCTGCAGAGGTGGCCGAGCAGGAAGCTTTGCGGGCTGAGCAGGCGGACCTGCGGGCTCAACAGGAACGACAGTTGCGCGAGCAGGAAAGCCTGCGAGCTGAACAGGCGGACCTGCGGGCCGAACAGGAAAGACAGTTGCGCGAACAACTGCTGGACAAACTCCGACAAAAGGGAATCGATCCAAATACGCTCTAGCTCGTGAAGCGGAATGAGCAGTGCGATCGCCCCTCTAAATTTCCAGTCGCTTTACTCCACCCGCGTCAAAGCAATGCTCCGCTTGGCTTGGTTCAAAACCTGGTAATTTTGGGTAACACTTTCGGTTAATTATCAAAGCCTCAAACCCATGCTAAATCGCCTTTTGTGAGATCTGACCTAGCCTCAAAGTGTTACCCTACCGCTGAGGAATCTGAACCATCCCCGAGATTGCTTCCTTATCTGTCATGACTCAAACTCTTATCTCTCTTTATCAACAGCCTACTTCATGGACTTGTTGCAGTAAATTTAACAATCGCCTTTTCGCTCGCCTGTCCCTCCAAGTGAGTATCGTGACAGTTTTGCTCCCGAAAGCGATCGCCTTCACTGTGCCCATCCCAACCGCCCAATCCCCATCGCGCCATTGACACCACCCCCCAGAACTTGTTAGACGGAGAGATACTCTACTCAATCCCCCGACAAACAATGGGCTCCCACACCCCCGATATTTTGATTCTCGGCGCAGGCATCAGTGGCCTATCCGCTGCCTTCCGACTCCACCAACAGCAACAAGATCTATTGGTGGCCGAGCGCGCCGAGCGCGTTGGCGGCGTCATCACCACCCGCGCTCAAGACGGCTTTCGCTGGGAAGAAGGCCCCAACAGCTTCACCCCCTCCCCCGCCCTCCTCAACCTCATCGCCGACGCAGGCATTGCCGATCGCCTCCTGTGGGCAGATGGCAAGTTACCCCGCTTCGTCTACCTCGAAGGCAAACTCACCCTCGTTCCCATGACTCCCCCAGACTTAATCAAGTCCAACCTGCTCAGCTTTGGGGCTAAGCTGCGCGCCTTATTGGGCATTCTCGGCTTTACAGCCAAAGCCCCCGACAAAGAAGAGACCGTCGAAGAATTCTTTGCCCGCCAACTGGGGCCTCAGGTGGTCGAGCGCTTGGTCGGCCCCTTCACCTCCGGCGTCTATGCAGGCGACACGCAGCAACTGAGCGCCACAGCCGCGTTCTCCAAAGTGGCGGATCTAGAACGTAAATACGGCAGCATTATTGCCGGCATCATCCGCTCCCCCAAATCCCCCAAACCCCCCATCTCCGCAAAAATCGACCCCCTGCCCAAACGCGGCCAGCTCGGTAATTTTGTGGAGGGATTGCAGGAATTGCCCGACGCGATCGCCCAGCAGCTCGGCGATGCCGTCAAGCTGCAGTGGGAAGCGGCTGAGATTGTCAAAGAAGGCGATCGCTACCGCACCACTTTCCAAACCCCCAGTGGCCCCCAAACCGTCTCCTCCAAAGCCATCCTGCTCGCCGTCCCTGCCTACCGTGCCGCCCCCCTACTCAAATCCCTCGACACTGCCCTTGCCGACGAACTCGCTGCCATTCCCTATCCCCACGTTGGGGCCGTTACCCTGGCCTACCCCGCCGATGCCCTGCCTCAACCTTTCGCCGGATTCGGCCAACTCTTCCCGCGCGGCCAAGGCATCCGCACCCTCGGCACCATCTGGACCTCCAGCCTCTTCCCCGGCCGCGCCCCGGCAGGCTATCAATGCACCCTCAGCTACATCGGCGGTGCCACCGACCCTGACATTGCTCAAATGACGGACGAAGCCTTAGCTCGAACGGTCCACCAAGACCTGAGCAAAACTCTGTTGGTGAAAGAAGCTGAACCGCGCGTCATGGGCGTACGCCGCTGGCCCCGCGCCATTCCTCAATACACCCTCGGTCACCGACAGCGCCTTGCCCGCATTGACGAATTGCTCGCAGACTATTCCGGCTTGGTGTTGTGTACCAATTACTTGGATGGCGTGGCATTGGGCGATTGTGTCAGGCGAGGAGAGGCTCGGGCAGCGGATTTGGTGGAATGGCTGGCACAAGCTGAGTAGTGCCCCCTCAAGTGCGGATCCCCCATCGTGTTGAGGCTGGTAAAATCAAGTCATCTGAGTCTAGTCGAAGCATATGAGTTCGCCCGCAGAGCCCCCCAATCCTAGAGATAAGCCCGTCTACGCCATCTCTGTTGCGGCAGATTTGGTCAATATGCACCCCCAAACCCTGCGCCAATACGAGCGTCGCGGCTTGGTTAAGCCCAGCCGCGACGGTAAGAATCGTCTTTACTCTCAAAACGACATCGATCGGATTGTCTACATCCAAGAACTGACCCAAGATTTAGGGGTTAATTTAGCGGGGGTGGAAGAAATCACCCGCCTGCAACAGGAGTTGGAACGGCAAAAACAGAAAATGCAGCAGGAAATCCTGCGACTGCACGGCCAAATCGCCACCCTCGAAGATCGGATCGACGAAGACAACCCAGCCCCAGAAGGCGATCGCCCCAATCCTCCCTTAACCCCCAATCCCTAAACCCCATGAGTCAACTAGAGCGCCTTCTCCTGATGGCAGGTGACGAACTCGCCGAATACAGTACCGAAGCGCGCAAAATCGAAAAATTGCGGCGCAAAATTAGCCTGTCGGTGTCGCGAGCCGAGCAACAGCAGGTGCGCGAAGTGCTTCGGGCAGAGATGCCGAAACGCGGGATTGTCAAAGCCATTGAAGAGCAACGTCAGACCTTTGCTCTACCCCTATGGGGCATCGCCGGATTGGGTCTGTTAGAAGGCTTTTTGGGGGTGCCTGTGGGCTGGGTGGCGGCGATCGGGGGCACAGTTGCCGCTGTTAGCGTGCAGCGCTGGGGCTGGCAGTTACAAGCCAAACGCCTGCTGCTCAAAACCTTTGCCGATATCGACGCCCACACGCCGGGACAGCAATCGTAGTCGTTATGCCAGGGCGATTATGTCAGGGGCACTGGCACCGTCAGGGCACAAAAGGGGAGCATACCCAGTTGGCGATAGAGAAAAACACCATCGGGAAAGCTGCGCGCGGCTGATTGATAGGCGAGCTCGCGGGTCTTGCCCAAGAAAAACCGCTGCGAGTCCGGCTCCACCGCCACCCACCAGCCAGCATATTCTTCTTCGATTTTGGCTGGGACGAGATCGCGACGCCAATGGGCGGACAGTCCACTGAGATCGGGACTGAGTTCGGCGTCGCGATCGCTAGTTGAGTCCTCTAGGTCGGCAAACAGCGCTGCGATCGTAGCTAAAAACCCTTCTGGCTCGATCGGTTTTGGCAGATAGTGATCGGCCCCGAGGTGAATGCCCTCTAACAGATCTCGTTTGGCTGTTTTAGAGGTCAGAAAGATAAAGGGAATGTGGACAGTTTGAGGATCTCGGCGTACTGTCTCCAGGATCTGGTGGCCATTCATCCCCGGCATCACCACATCGCACACGATCAAGTCGGGAATGAGGCTGCGGACCAGTTCCAGCCCCGATTCTCCATCCGAGCGACCAATCGCCTGAAAGCCTTTCGATTTCAGCAATTTAACAATAAGGGCCACGACGATTGCGTCGTCGTCAATCACTAAAATGCTTTTCATAGCGATCGAACAATCGGATATCTGTATGGGCCTAATATACACGCGGCCGTCACAATTCCCGTCATGCTTATACTTACGTAGACCGCGAACCAGAGTTTGAGACTCGACTCTAAAGCCTCCCTCAAGCCAGCTCGATCGCCCCCCACAACAAAGCCAGGAGAAAGCTAAGCTCCCTCCTGACTCGCGCTGAACGAACACTCAATTAGGCGGCGATCGCCTCTTCGTAGGGCACAAACAGGGATTTAGTCGCGCCGCAAATGGGGCAAGACCAGTCGTCGGGAATCGCTTCAAAAGCCGTGCCTGCATCAATTCCGGAGTCGGGATCGCCAACAGCCGGATCGTAAATCATGGAGCACTGGCGGCAAATCCACTTTTGCGCGGCGGCTTTGGGGGCAGGGGCAATGCCATCTAGACCCTTGAGGGCTTCTGTGTATTGATTGGCGTGGTGGTTTTCGATCGAGGTGAGAAAGCCGAAATTACTGGCGGCTTTGCGGAAGATGGCAGCATGTTCTCGGGACTCTTGCTGCTGGGATTCAAACTCGGCTACAGCATCGCTGTCGCGATCGGTGCGGGCAGCAGCGGCAAATTCTGGATACATGGTGGTGTATTCGTAGGTTTCGCCTTCGATCGCCAGCTCTAAACAGCGGGAAGCGATCGCCTTCTTTTGCTCGTCCGATAAAGCGTCAGGATCCTCCACCACCAATTCGGGATGCAGCAGGCGAAAGTGGGCGAAGGCATGTTCGGTTTCTTGGCTGGCGGTTTCTTTGAATAGCTTGGCCAAGTCGGACAGGCCCAACTTGCGAGCCACTTCAGCAAAGAAGAGATATTTGCGATTGGCCATCGACTCGCCACCAAAGGCATCGGAGAGGTTTTGGTAGGTCTTGGCGTTAGACAGGTCCATTGCAGAGATTCCTTAGATTGAATGAAGCACTCGCACGCCATTTGCAATTGCTCGGGCGATCGCCAGCAATGCTGGGGAGCGAGGACGCTGACAGCCTACCTGCTGAGCCGAACCAATAACATTAAGCTCCGATGAGAGATTGTCCAGCCGATTCACACCGGAGATGAACCCCACAACCAGTTGTTTTTATAGCAACATTCAGATCCTATTTTACATCAGGTTAAGCTTCATTCCATTAGACCTAAGGAAGCTGGAATTGATAGATATAGTGATTTATAATAACGCAGTCTATGTGAGTAATCCTACAAGGATAATGAAATCATGCGATCGATGCGTTTTTCTTGGCTAGCTCTCCCATTTGCTCTAGCTATATTTATAGTTTTGAGTTGTTTTCAAGTTACTAGTAGCTTGGCAGCCACACACTCTAATGAAGTAGCCCAGGATACAGAACTTTTAATCCCTAACAGCTATCTTATTGCCCAGTCTCAGACTGAGGAATTTATCTTACCCTCTTTGCCTTATGACTATGACGCTCTTGATACTTATATTGATACGCAGACAATGATGCTGCATCACGATAAGCACCATGCTGGCTACGTTAGAAACTTGAATGCAGCAATCGACAAACACCCCGAACTTAAAGGAAAATCGGTAGAAGAGCTCTTACGCGATCTAGATAGTATCCCAGATGACATCCGTACTACTGTACGTAATAACGGTGGAGGTCATGCAAACCATACGATGTTCTGGGAAATTATGACGCCGAATGGTCAAGGGCAACCCACTGGTGCTATTGCACGAGCAATTGATGATACTTTTGGAGACTTTGGAAGCTTTAAGCAAGAGTTCAATGCTGCAGGTAAAGGACGCTTTGGTAGCGGCTGGGCCTGGCTGGTTCTGACCAAAGATGGAGAGTTAAAAATCACAAATACACTTAATCAGGATAGCCCTTTCCTTGAAGGTAGTTATCCGGTAATGGGTAATGATGTTTGGGAGCATGCTTACTATCTGAAGTATCAGAATCGTAGGGGAGATTATCTCGATGCTTGGTGGAATGTCGTGAATTGGGAGAAGGTTAATGAGAGATTTGAACAGGCACAAAGCTAATTTAATTACATAAGAAATTCATCGGTATAGTTGCCGCATTGAAATCTAAGCCTCATCTACTTCCTAGTAGTAAAATATGAAATGTAGATGAGGCTAATAATTTACTGAATTCAAGAATATAGACTTTGCTCAGTCGAAGATCTTCGCAACAGTTCGCAGGTCATTCCAGGTCATTCTTTAAACATAAACCATAGGGCAGTTACCTGTATTTTGCTCAGCTATTTAACCAATTGCCGAAGCTAAGCCATTATCCCAATGCAGTAAGACTTGCGCTTGCCGATAGGCTTGCTCGTCTCCTCGTTCTAGGAATAGAGCTGCTGCAGCTTCCCAATTCTGTCGGGCTTTCCCCGGCCGTCCAAGTGCAGCATGAGTCATGCCGAGATTCATGTAAGCATCGGCAGAATTAGGTTCTAGTTGCACAACCTGTGTAAAATCTTTCAGAGCGCAAGCATAGTCTGCATTGCGATGGCAAACACAACCTCGATTGAAATATGGCGAAATATGGTTGGGATTCAGACGAATGGAGCGATTGAACTTCGTAAGAGCAGCTTCCCAGTTCCCCTGATGAAAAAATACTAGTCCCCAATCATTAAAGATAGAAGCTCGAATTGCAGAGTCTGCCTGCCGAGAGAATCGTTCGGCTAATTCGAAATCTCCCAGTGCAGAGGTAAATCTTCCTAGCTCTGTTTCCGTCAACCCCCGATTGTGGTGAGCTCTGAAATCCTGTGGCCAAGTGGAGAGCAACTGGTTGTAATCGTCCATTGCAGCCGTATATTGTCCTAGGCGGTGGTAGGCCAATCCTCGATTGAGGTAACCTTCAGAATTATTGGGAAATAGCTCGAGTGCGTGCGAACAGTCCTCAATCGCGTCCTGATAATTGTCTAGCTTCAGATACGAGAGGCATCGGTTACTGTAAGCGGCTGCAGAAGTCTTATCTGCCTCGATCGCTTGGGTAAACGACTCTACGGCAGCAGTAAAGTCTCCATCTTCGAAATGATGCAAGCCCTGCGCGAACGGACTGGCAGCAACTGTGCTAGATAGTGTCAGCGAGAAAAATATTGCCAGTGCGAAACTGGCAATATTGGTTCTTATATCGCTAAGCCTTTGGGTGAGAGATTGGTAAATATTGAACATACCCTTATTGCAACTCTCATTTGATGAAATAGGCTGTTAGATCTGGTTGAACTAACCAGAGTGTTATTGCCAGTTAGCATCTGCCTGAGCGAGAACATAAGCTGCAACGGACTCAATTTGCCTATCGTCGAGGCGACCGGAGAATGCAGGCATAGCATTTTTGCCATTCTTAACCTGATATTGAATGGCGTCCATCGAAGCCATATTATATTTTTCCAAGGTTGCTTTCTGCAGATTTTTAGCAGCCATAACGAGATTAGCTCCACCCTTATGACAAGCAACACAGTTGGCGTTAAAGACCGATCTCCCCACTGCCAGATCGGGTTCTGCTCGTGCAGGAGAGCCAAACGCAATCACTAAAACAGCTATCACAACGAAGGTTATACTAATTAATTTTTTCACTCAAATTACTCCAATGTTAATTAAGTGTGACACATACACAGCTGACTTACAGGCAAAGCAGCTCGGAGGGTACTGTAAAGTGCCCACTGACATCAGTCAAAAGACGAGTTGTCAAACATTAAGTTTTGTCAATCTCCAAGTAAAATTAGGCGATGTAGAAGTACCTTAATCAGCCTCAGCTAGGGTGAAGCTTGAAAGCCATAGTCTGTTAATATCGCAGACATCAACGAAAAAGCATCGGCACCAACGCTTTAAATCCGCAGATTTAAATTCGATCGCAATCGATCAGTTGTACGCGCAGCTCTCCTGGAGAGACAGGAGGCGTATCTGATGCGAGCGTTTGAACTTGCAGATAGATATCCCCTGCTAGTAGTTCATCTATAAAGTTACTCAAGAGTTTAGTAGTTCCTGAAGCATTCCGTTCTCGCCTACTGGCCCTGTATGAAGGTGGATCCTAGTGACGTCATTTAATTCGGTACGATCGGCAATCTCGGGCTCTAATGTCAGCCCATTGAGTTGAATGAAATAACTCAGTTCTGTTTGTGTATCGTTGAGTTCAAACCTGGCAAAACCACCTGCATCTGTATCGAAGGTAGGTACTACTTGGCTTCCACTTAATGTTGCCTCAAAGAAAGTTGCAGCACTTGCAGAGCCAATAGTTGCCCCTATAGTTGCCCCTATAGCTGCGCTAACGAATAAGCCAATAGCACTAATTTTCATAGCTCACTCCCCGAATTTGCAATCTCCGAAGGAATATTTGAGAGCTGCGATGATAGCCTCAACTGAGATTCCCTTTTAATCCTGAGTACAGACCCTGGCTTTGTCAAAAGACGTAGTGTCAAACATTTAGATCTGTAAATTTCTTTTGGTCAAAAAATACAGTGTGCCGAGTGGAAATTTAGCCTTTTAAGCAATGAGAGGATGGAGAAGAAGCCGTCTCGAAAATAGCTTGGAGATGCGATCGATAAGCGAGCCAATTTTCTAAGGCTGCTGGATTGGAAGGGGTGTGACGCTGAAGTAAAACCACTCCTGCACGGACGGCGATCGCCCCATATTCCTCACTGTCCAAGAGGCGATCGAATAGAGGGACAATTTGCCGAAACGCCGTCCGTTCCCCCCCAAAGGCCACTCGATACTGCTCTAACTGCCACAAATCTGCCAGCAAATACTCCATCCGCTCCACCTGCCCCGCGTCGTTTTGCAACTCTAGAGCGGGCAACCGCAGAATCTCGCGGCGGCTGGACAGATGGGGCACCAAATGGGAGGTGGCACTCACGCTGACATGGGGGGGAATCAGGGACAGGATCTGCCGAATCTCTGAGGCCTGTTGCCATTGCGGGGCGAGGCCAGCGTAAACTCGCGGCTCGAATGAATCTGGCAGAAGGAAGGAGAAGCTGCGGTGGGGGTTGGGGGTGAGGGTGAAAAGCAAAGAAAGGGCGAGGCAAAAGCTCCAGAATTTGCGCAAGCGGGGGCGAAAGGCTTTGGGGTGGCGAGACCACCACAGCAGGCTGCCGTAAAACAAACCGGGCACAACCGCAAGGGCGTAGCGGGTGGTGATGGAGAGAACCGTTTGGCCTTTGGCCAGTAGCAGCAGTAGGAGGGGAGCTCCAGAGGCAATCCAAGCGGCGGGGGAGATGGCGGAAATAAACGCTAGGGGCAGCCACTGGCCCAATAGATAGCTGAGGGTGCGACTGAAGGGGGTCACCAATTCGATCGCCAAAAGCCAAGGGCGCCGGAGCATTGCCAATAGGAGTTCCAGCGTGGAGGCAGAGTCTGACTCGACATATTGACCGAAGCGCTCGATCGCAAACCGCTGCGATACATCAGCAGAAAACCAGGGCATGACAACATTGGTAATGGTGAGAACGTAAATAACGCTGTAGGCGCACAAGCCGAGGCCGAGGCGAGGGGCTTTGCGGCTGAGGGCGAGATAGGCTCCGAGGCTAAACAGCAATACGCCTGAATCTTCGCGGGCCATCGGGATGAGGATGGCAAGGGGCACGTACAGCCACCACCAGCGCTTTTCGAGGGCGTATAGCATGCCGAAGGCAAATAGGGGCAGTTGGCTGAAGTCGTGGAAGTTTTGCAGGGTGGGACCGATAACGGCGGTGGCGCAGTAGAAGCTAACGGTCAGGGTGGCAGCGATCGCCGGTTCGAGCTCGTGCTCCCGAGCGAGGGCGAAGAGCACCAGTCCTGCGGTGGTGACGAGGGCTACTTGTAGGGTGGTGAGGGCGATCGCGTTGGGGGAGAGGGCGTAGATGGGCAGCCACAGCAGTAAGGCGGGGGTGAAGTGTTGACCCAGCCGGTGGTAGTTGACGCGGGGGAGATCGCCGTTGTGAACCACTTCGGCAGAGAGGCTGGAGGATAGAGACCCTTGGAAAAAATTGCCATGCAGGCCGTTCCAAAACACCTGATTGAAGATGCCTCGATCGAAGCTGGCTTCAGAGGCATAGAAGTTGAGGTAAGTATGGAGGGAAAGGCCCAGCACGAGGGTGAAAAAGGCGATCGCGGCGATCGCGACGGCTCGCAGGCCCGGTCGCTGCTGCCAAAACCGTCGAATGTCCTCAAACCCCTGAATGTTCATACGATGCTGCAACGACAATCACACACCATCGTAAGGGCTGAAATTCCCCAATCCCTAGCATTTCCTACAAGCGGCTGTGGGAGCTTTCAACCGTTGGAATAACCATTCAGTTGAAGTCCTCTCTTGTAAAAGCTATTGTCAGGGGAGTGTTGCTTGCGGCAAACAACCATGACCCCCGAACAAATGGAAAAGGCGATCGTGCAGTTGACTGCCAAGCAAGACCGTGCCGCCGACCTAATCGTTCAACTGGCTAACGCCCAGAGAGAAAGTTTTGAGTTTTGCAAGCAAGCCTTTCAAGCCATCGAACAAGACTTTAGAGTCGTGCATGAGGATTTGAAAGTGGTGCAAGAGGAGTTAAAGGAAACTCGTCAACTTGTCGATAGTAATGCTCGATCCATACAGGCGCTATCTCAGCAGCAGCCGGAGTAAGATAAACAACTATGACCCCCGAACAAATGGAAAAGGCGATCGTGCAGTTGACTGCCAAGCAAGACCGTACTGCCGATCTGATCGCTCAACTGGCTAACGCCCAAAGAGAAAGTTTTGAGTTTTCTAAGCAAGCTTTTCAAGCCATTGAGCAAGACTTTAGGGCCGTGCATGAGGATTTGAGAGCCGTGCATGAGGATTTGAAAGTGGTGCATGAGGAGCTGAAGGAAACCCGTCAGCTCGTCGATAGCAACGCTCGGGCCATACAGGCGCTATCTCAGCAGCAGCCAGAATAGCGGGCTCGGAGCTTTCTATGCACCATCGTCAGGGCTGACCTCCCCTTCTCTGGGCTTTCCTGCGAGCGGCTGTGCCTCCGTCAAGGCAGGCGATCGCCACCGCTCCACTTCTCCCCAAACACAGGCGATCGCAAAACAAGCCAAGCCAATCCCGCGGGACAGCGGAGGGTGCCCGAAGCCAAACAGCAACCCCGACCCAATTAAACAGAGGGAAACCAGCCACGATCGCCCTGCTTGGCGCAAGGCAATTGCAGCGGCAACGGCGGTTAATAACCAGACAATCGCAGCCACTGTGTTTGGATGGGCGATCGTGCCAAAGGCGTCGAGGGGCAGCAGGCTAGCCACATCCATGAGGGCTTCAGGATCGGCTGGCAATCCTTGCAAGTTTCTCCCGAGCGTGGCAGCCAGTACTGGAACCGTCGGATCTAATGCCAGAACCATCCCCCAAAAGACCAGGCATCCGATCCGACTCAATTGAGCGGCGGTGCCGCTCAGTCCCCGCACCAGTTGCATGGCAGCGATCGCCACAAAGCCAAGCCCCCACAGTTGCAGCAGGTGAAAGGCGATCGATTCGTTGGCTAGCGGCAATGTGGAGAGAAACATGTTGGGGCCGAGCAGGAAAGGATGCCATTGGGCTAAGGCAAACAGAATCACTGGTCCGCTCAGCATTGAGAGTGCGTGCAGCAACCATCGTGTAGCGGAGAAGGAGGTTGCCCCGCGCGGGCGATCGCCTGTTTCCATTGATGTCAAACCCTCGGTGGCTGACTCCATTTCAAATCTCCTGTAACAGCAATTGCGGATCGACTAGAGTTTCTAAGTGACTGCGCCGGTCTTCTAACTGCTCCAGGTCCCCCAGGCGCTGCAGGATGTGCTGCGTCCCGTCCTGCGGCAGTTGCTCTGCCAGTCGGGAGGTTTCGTATTCGATTGCCAACATTTTGGCTAACTGCTTGTATCCGTTGCGCAAACTTTGGGTTAAACCAGTGCTCTCCTGCAGAGTGTCGATACCCCGGCCCAGCACTTTGATGCGGCGGGCGTAGAGTGCGGGATCGGCCTCCTGCATGCGAAATTGCAATGCTTTCAATCGACGCAACAGTCGTTGTTGCTGTTGCAAGTGGCGATCGTAATAGGACTGTTTCCGCTCCACTTCAGACTGTTGTTGCAACAGATGCTGTTCTGCATCCAGCCGCGCGATCCGAGCGCGATCGTGCAACCGCAAGCGATCGTTCCGCACCCCCAACAGGCCGACTGTCACCGAAACGGCTGCTGTTGCCAGCCAATAGAGCGGCTCGCCCCCGCTTCCCAATGGCAGGCACAGCATCGCGCCCGCGACTCCAGACAGCAATCCTGCTCGACTGCCCCGCCGGAGCGATCGCCAGTGCATGGGGGCGAGTTCGAGAGTGCGATCGTTGCTAGCAGATTTCACGCATACCAACGTGTCCGGCTCGTCGCGGCAAACAGAGTACATTAGCAAGAGGGTATCTTTGGGGCCGCTCAACAGGGGTGGCTCGGAGATCGGGCGACTGAAATTGAGCTGGATCGTTTCGCCGGAGAGGTTGGTGGCGGCGATCGCGTAGTGGCGCTGACTCTCTCCTAACGGATTGTGGGCGAGTTTAGCTGAAAATCCAATCACGTCTACTTGCCGCATGACAAATACCATCTGGCAAAGACATAAAGCCTCCTGAAAGTCCTCATCGGACTCGGTGGCATCGGCAAAATACAGTGGCTCGCCGCAGTGCGGGCAGGAGAGTTGGTGAACCATATCGCCAGTCTAGCGAAGGGATTCGCAGGATTGGGAAGATTGCAATAGAGCTCAACGGGAGTGCTGTGGAACCTGAGTTCGATAGCTCTGCATTGCCCTCACCCCCAACCCCTCTCCCTGGGGAGAGGGGAGCAACAGCCTGAAATCCTCAATCTACGGTTCTGTTCCCCTTCCTCCAGAATTACGGCTGACACAACGCTTCGCGAGGGGGGAAGGGGTTAGGGAATGGGGGCCAGACGCTTGTCGAACTGACGTTGTGGATTAATCTTCAAGAACGAGATAAGGGGCAAGAGGCTTGAGTTTGGCTTTACCGACACCGCATTTTTGTTTGGTAAGGAAAGTCAGGCTCTCGATATCGTTGTCTTTGCGGTAAGTGGCGATCGCTTTTGCTACTTTCTTGGCGTCGAGGCGCTTAAATTTGGGATCGCGAGTTTTCACAAATTCGAGGACTTGTTCGAGCGTTGTTTCAGAGGTCAAATAACGGTCAGAGGCGAGAGATCGAGCTATATTTAACGATTCTATGCTGCAGCAGGTAGTCCATGTTTCAAGCTTGTCCTGCCGCCCGATCGGGAGGAGTCACATCCGGCAACTGGCGCTTTGCCCCATACAGCCACGCCAAACCCAATAGCCCCAGGCCAATCAAGACAACACTCACCACCTGGGCAATTCGCAACGGCCCCAGATAGAGGCTGTCGATCCGCAATCCCTCAATCCAGACGCGCCCCAAACTGTAGGCGATCGCATAGACGCAAATCAGCGTTCCCGGCTTCGCCTTCGGCCACTTAAAAAACAGACCGAGCAGCAACACGAGCACCCCCACATTCCACAATGACTCGTATAAAAACGTCGGGTGGAAAAACTCGTAAGACTCCAACCCTGGCGGACGGTTCAATGGCGGAATATAGAGCTTCCAGGGTAGATCGGTGGGAACGCCAAACGCCTCGGAATTAAAGAAATTTCCCCAGCGACCGATCGCCTGCCCCATAATCAAACAAGGGGCCAAAATATCTGCCAATTGCCAAAATTGGAGCTGCTTGAGCTTGGCAAAAATGAGTGTCGCGATCGTACCCCCCAAGATCGCACCGTGAATCGCAATTCCCCCGTGCCAAATGGCGATCGCCTCCCCCAGATTTTGGCGGTAAAAATCCCATCGAAAGATTACATAATAAATTCGCGCCATCGGGATCGCTCCCACGATTAGCCACACCACTAAATCCCCCATCAAATCGGGGTCGATGCCGCGTCTTTTGGCCAACTGACCGGCCAGCCACAACCCCAGCACCACTGCTAATGCAATCAACAGGCCATACCAGCGAATCGCCAGCGGCCCTAGCTGCACCAACACGGGACCGGGAGAGGAAAAGGCAAAAACTGAGCTGACTAGCTCCAAAGCGCTCATAGGGGCTCCTGTAACGAATTGCAAGCCATGTCGCCAATTGTAGGAGATGGAACCGCTGCAAAACGGTATAGTCGTCCCCATAGGAAACCCCCGAGAGGAGTTAACGTTGCCAAACTCTCTGCGCGTTGTGGCGATCGTAAATGGCAAAGGCGGCGTTGCCAAAACCACCACGGCCATCAATCTGGCAGCAGCCTTTGCCGCAAAAGACCGGCGCGTGCTCGTGCTCGATGCCGATCCGCAGGGCTCGGCCACCTGGTGGGCTAAAAGAAGCGAAACGGGTCTGGGATTTGACGTACAACCGATCGCCAGCCCAGCAAAGTTGGATCGCGTGCCGCAAATCGGCGATTATGAAGTAGTAGTGGTAGACACCCCACCCGCACTGGCATCCAAAGCACTGGCAGCGGCGATCGCCTCAGCAGACTATTTGGTCCTGCCCACTCCACCGGCCCCGATGGATTTAGCAGTGCTGATTGAAACCGTGCGAGCGGCGGTCAAACCGGCTGGAGTCAGCCACCGAGTGTTGCTCACCCGCGTCGATCCCCGCAGTTTGCGGGAGACGATGGAAGCGCAGAACACGCTGCTCGACTTGGGCATTCCCGCTTTTCATGCCTTTGTCAGAGCTTACAAAGCTCACGAGCGGGCGGCGTTAGAGGGCATGACTATCTTGCAGTGGAAGGGCAAACAGGCTCGCGAAGCCCAAGCAGATTACCGCCGCGTGGCCGAAGAGCTTCAGCGGGATTGGAGGAATTAATGGCAAAACGGCGACTATCCGACTTACTCAAAGAAGAATCCGAGCACCTCAACGGGCCTACACCGCAAGACTCTATATCCACAAGCGAGGCTGAAGCTAAAACAATGTCTGAATCAAGCAATACTCAAACGGCTACCCAAACGCAAACCCCGCGGCGATCGCCCACCAAAGCCGACCTGCTCGGCATGATAAAAGATCTGAAAGCGGCACTGGCGGACTCGCAAGCCGAAGTGGAAAATTTGCAGGCCCAACTCAACGATAAAGAAGGCTATGTCGAAGAACTGCGCAGCTATCTCGACAAGGCCAATGGATTGAAAGCCGAACTCGATGAATCGCAGCAGAAAATCGCCACACTAGAAGCAGAAAACGCGGCCCTCAAGCAGCAGCCAACTTTGGGTCGGAGGCCGATACCGACTCGCCCCGGCATTCCAGACAGAACTGCTCAACCGGCTGTGCCTGCCAAATCCGCTAAGCTGGCCAAACCCGTCCTCCCCGCCGAGCAAGGCCCCTACGGTCGCCGACCAGTCGGTCCCCCCCTCAATCCCTCGCAGGATGGCGAGGACTTTTCCAAACAAACCTGGCTGCTGTAGCGATCGCCCTTCAACGAATCCACTCGCGATCGACCTCGAGTGACGCGATCGCAAACCGGCTAACCGAGGTGCTCTGAAGCACTTCTCGGTCTGTGCAGCAGCATTCTTTGAGTGTGTGCTTCTGCCAGACAGGCCGTCCAGTATTTCCGCTCGGCATCGTCTAGATCTTCGCGCAACTTTTCGTAAGCAAAATGCACAATATTTCTCCAAAACTGGTCGGAAGTTTTAGATATTTCTCCCTCACTGATTGGAGCCAAGTCTTCGCATTGCTCCTGTACGTCTTTTAGCTTGTCTTCCCAGTATTTGCGTTCTTGTTTTTCTGGCTTGGAAGCCAGCACGGTAGAGGATTCAGCTTCTGCATTTCGCCAAAATTCAGCCAAGCATGGGGCTTGGGCGAGATCGGTCGCTACACCTTCGTCATACAACATATCGAACACCCTCCAACACCCCCCTTACTTTCATTTTATCGCTGGAGAAATGCTCTCTTTTTCAACGTCAGTTTGACATTCGAGACCTATTTGAACAAGATTTGTTGGCTCATAGCATTCCCCCCTCCTCCGAGGTGGGTTTGTATGACCGGCAAGGCGATCGCTACCTAGTGTTTGACGTGGACGGCACAGTCAGACCACGCGGCAACGCTTTCGCAGGCCCTGGCAATGTGGTGATGTAGTGGAGGAACTCAAGCAATCCTGTCGAGTCATCCAAGCTTACTTGCTGCATCATCAGTTACCCGAGGCAACGGCTTTAGTGCGATTGGATGGCTTGTATGGCAGTCCCAGTCTACTCAGCATTGTTCAATCGGCTGAATTGGGCTATCTGCTGCGGGGTCGTGACTATCATCTGCTCAAATACCCAGCCGTTCAGGCGCGGTTGGTGGAAGGCCCTCAGCAGCAGTGGTCCCATCCAGAAACCCATCAACAGTCCCCCACTGGTGGGGGATTTAGGGGGCTGAGTGCAATGTCTGAAAACTCCAGGTCTCAACATGGACGAGGTTTATGTTCGAGACCTAGAGCGTATCTGGATCGATTCCCTTTTGCCGGAGTTTGTCCAGCAGTTGTTCGCGTAACTGTCGTTCCCGTTCGGCCCGCTGGCTCTCCTGTTCGCGCAACAATCGTTCCCGTTCGGCCCGTTGGCTTTCCTGCTCGCGCAACAGTCGTTCCTGCTCGGCCACCTCTGCAGGTGCCGTCAGTCGATTCCCCTCTCGGTCGTACCAATACAGCCACTCTCTCTGGCAATTTCGGTAAGTGCCAAACTCCCTGCCCAAGCCCAAGCCAATCTCGGGCAACCAAACAGGGTCCCCCTCCAGCAAGACATAGCGATCGCCTTCGAGTCGGTAAATCTCTAGGGGCTGACGCCGTTTGCGGGAACAGTAAACGGGATTGTAGATCGCGTAGTACAACACTCCGATACTGGCGTAGTCTTTCATCTTGGAGCCGTACTCTTGCCCGTAGCTGCGAGAGACGTATTCCACCACCAGAATCGGGAGCGCCCCCTCATGCCAGACCACATAGCTCTGTCTGCCATCCGAGCGATCGAACTGTTCCACCCCCAGACTCAAGAAGCCATCCGGGACAATAGCAGGTGTATTGAGTTTGTAATAGACGGCTAAGTTAATGCCCCAGAACCAATCAGTGCGATCGCGCCAGTGCCAAGCGAGGAGATCGCCGAGGTCGCAAGGCCCGCTCCGCTGCATTATTGGTCGGTTCTATGCCCGCAGTGTAGACAAACGTCCATAAGGCAGGCTCGAGTGTCAACAACTTGCAGCAAGTGCGCACCGTTTTGGCCAGCGGCGTTGTTTCACCATTGGCAATGGGTAAGGCTGCCGCTGCTTCTAGCTCAGCTTTGAAGCCAGCCCGTAAGTGCTCGACGCAGGCCATCAAGCTTGAGCGAGACAAAGTCCCTGCTCTGCATTGATGCCACCAGCCAAACAGCCGTCGCTCGCGACGCAGTAGAGCTTCACCAATCTCTTGAGACACACCGCTGCGCTCAGCGATGGCGGTGAGGTCTCGTTTGAGATGCGCCCAGCACAGTTGCCGTTGATTCAAAGCAATCCAATTGTAGGCACTATAGCGGTGGGAATTGACGATGCCCGCAAACGCTTCGCCGATGAGAGCTTTAGACGTGGCCTGAGAGCGGCTCAAAACCACCTCGAAAAAGCTCACCATTGGGGTGAACAAGACCCACAGCCAGCCTTGGCGTTCTTCTGGGTTGAGACCGTCTCGATTGGTTTGTTCAAAGCCCGTTTCATCACTATGCAAGACCGCTTGCGAGTGCACATACGTTTTGGCCTGTGCCACGGTCTCACTCACGGCTGCGCTCATCTGTTGCCGTAGACGGCTCACGCCGCCACGGGATACCGTCAAGTTGAACAGGTCTCTCATCAGCCCTTGGACCTGACGATGACTCTGACGGTATGACCCACTTAATAACGCCACGACAGCTGTTAGGCGTTCCCCATATCCCAGTGATGACACTCCCACAGGCAAGCTTGCTCGGGTGGCACAACCACAACGATCGCAGGTTAATTGATGCAATTGATACTCGCTCACTCTCGGCACGATTGGCGGTAACTCAATCTGCTGATGCCGGTGAGGATGGCTATCACGCCCTCTCAGTCTTGCTCCACAGTCACTACAGACCTCTGGAAACACTTCCTGCACTTGCTGACATGACTCGACTGGATAGAGCTTACGGGCTTGGCGAGGCGCTAGCGCACATTATCAGAAAGTGCTTTTTTTGCCAGCCTCAATTGTGTTCTGTTCAGCAGTTAGCACGATCGTGACTTTAAGAAAATTATGCGATCGCGGGCATGAGGCTCTATTGCCAGAGAGAACCTTGGAGGAGTTTAAACAGCGCATTGAAAATCTAGAGGCGATCGCTGCTAGTGATTCCAGGCATTGGAATCATTCTCGAGTCATTCTCTAGAGCAGCGTGAACAAACAACACTTGATCGAGCGTAATTGAATTAATTTATGCATAGAAAAAGGACAGAATTGCTTGAAGGTCGCCTGTCGAAAGCTGATTTATCGTAATGAAGGCCAGTATTGAGGTCATCGAGCGAGACAGTAAGCAAATTGGCTACGTTCACGCGTGGTCCTATGCGGGAGAGCAACTTCATGACGCGCTCAGAGTAGAACTGTCCTACGGTTAGCTCAAAGATGTTGACAGCTTCATCCTCGATTTGAGGGACGGCTGGGGGGCATCGGCTACTGACCTTAACCTGTACGCCCCTTACAATCTCAGAATTACCAGAGCGACTCGCGATCGCCCACCTGTCACATCCAACTCAGCCTGGAGTAAGCCTGTGGTGATGCTGGTCAATGAAGGCAGCCGCAGCGGCAAGGAAATCCTTGCCTACGGATTTCGTAAGTATGGAATTGGCCCTGTTGTGGGGACAAAAACGGCGGGTGCCGTAGTCGGTGGCAATTTACGGGTAATGGGGGATGGCAGCATCCTGTACTTAGCCTATGCAGATGTTCAATTGGATGGCATCCGCCTCGAAGGGGTGGTTGTTGAACCGGATATTGAGGTTCCATTTTCTCTGGAATATGCTCAGGGGGCAGATCCGCAAAAGAAACGGGCGATCGAAGTTGCTTTAGAAGCTGCAAGTCAGCCGTAGCCGCCGTATAACAATCCGCTTGCACACCGACTGTATAAAATAGTTGGCTGAGTTCGAGAAAGTCACTGACGGCGGGTGAAGCGAAACGTTAGGCTTACATCTTGCCGTGCGTAGATCTGTAACCCCAAAATCCACTTTGGATCATTGCTTTTGATAAGCTTTGGGTGTCATGCCTGTCATCTGACGGAAGACTTTTGTTAGATGAGTTTGATTGGCAAAGCCGCAATCTAGGGCAATGGTGCTAATTGCCATCGATCGCTGTTCCAGTAATTGCTTGGCTCGTTCCACGCGCTGCTGCGTCAAATACCGATAGGGTGAAACTCCCACTGACTGCTTGAAGGAGCGGCTGAAGTGGGACTCACTCATGCCAGTCAGAGTTGCCAAATCCAAAATCGACACATCTTGAGCCAAATTTGCCTTCATGTAGTCAACAACTCGCTCCAATTGTGACTGGGGTAAACCGTTGGCTTTGAACTCAGGCTTGCTGACGGCATAGTTCTGCACTAAACGAGCAGCCAGTGCGGTTCCCAATGACTCGCCATACAACCTGCCAGACAGACAACCCGTTTGGATTTCCAGCTTGAGCGCGAGGGCTAACTGTTGGATGACCGGATCGGCGATCGCAAACTGTGGCATCAGTTCTACTTCACGCTGCATCAATTCTTGAGTGGCATGATGCAGCAATGTTGGACAAATCGCAATCACCGAAAATTCAACGTCCCGATCCCAGTTTGTCCGATGACTGAGCAATGCTGGAATGATATCTACGCGACCGTTGCCGTGGGCATAGGGTTTCAATTTGCCATTCAAACGACGCTCTACCTGAAAGCAGCTTTTGGGGTCTGCGATCGCCAGTGAATGTTGTAGAAGGTGATGCTCCACCGTTTCATGGGGAGGGTGGCAGTAGTGGCTGAAGGTTAACCCCTTCCATCCGGTGTGATAGCTAGCGACTAGAGGTGCTTGTGGAAGCACTCGCGCTACTTCCTCGTGGTTTGTAAAATCCAGCGTGGAGGTTGCTCGATTCACCATAGGTCTTACCCAGTCAAGGTTTCACATCCTAAGCAGGATTGGGATAACTTTAGCAGAATTGGATGAGACGGCAGGTTGAGGCTACGCCTACTGTAGGGGTGTCCACAAAAGGAGATAAGTTTATGCTAGATCGACCGACACCAGAAATCGAGCTGCTACGCACGGCGTACACGGCCTTCAACGCGCGTGACTTTGATGCCGTCCTCGCCATCATGACTCCCGACGTGCATTGGCCAAGAGCATTCAAGGGTGGTTTTGTCCGTGGGCCGGAAGAAGTCCGCGCTTACTGGACGGAGCAGTCGAACGAGATCGATGCCCACACCGAGCCGGTTGCCTTTCACCTAGAGGAGGGTGGGCAGGTCTTGGTCGAGGTGCATCAGGTCGTGCGCGATCCGGCTGGAGCCGTGCTTGCCGATGAGCAGGTCGGCCACCGTTTCACCTTTGAGCATGGCTTGATTAAAGGCATGGAAGTCTGCCCACTTTCATCGTCTGGCCCCGGTGCTTAATAACGCCCATGTATAGCAGCCGTTGAGAGTTAATCGGTATGCTACAAAGCTGATCTGCGGCGGGTGATGGGCGACGTTATGCGGCTAATTAGAGTGACCAAGGCATAGGCGAAAGGTTACTGGTGAGAGTTTGACACCAAGCCCGATTAAGACGTCTCGTTACTTGCAATAGAGGGTTGTGTGGTGTGGAGCTGTACGACCACTTCTGTACGAGACGAAACGCTTAGCTTACGGAACATTCGCTTCAAAGCCTGCTTGACAGAATTTTCGGTAATCCAAAGTTCATTCCCGATTTCTGCATTGGTTCGTCCTAAAGCAACCAAATGTGCGATCTGTAATTCACGAGGTGTTAACCGATTAGTGCTCAATGGTTCTTGCCGAGGTCTCGTTGTGCTTCGCGCGAGTCGCGCGGTTGCAGTCCAGGTAGATAAATGCAAACAAACTGCGCCTAGATCGGCTAAATCCTGAGTGTCAAAGGCTGGCATCGATTTTTCACGAGTGCAACCTACCGTACCGATTAACTGACCGCCATTAACAATCGGCCCTGCCATGACATGCCAGTGATCCGGACGAGGACAGATCGACTTCCAAGCTTTGGGTGTTGTCACCAGTCCTTCGTGGACGGGGGTATGACATTCTGCAAGGTAGCGGGCTAGGGGATTATGTTCAAGGGATAGGACTATATTGAGAACACTTTGAAACTTGCGTTCGGCTAGAAGCTGGTCAAAGAAAAAGATTCCCGACCGCTTGGCCGCAAAGTACTCACCAACCTTGGCCGCAAGGTGCGATCGCAAATCATCCTCGTGCTTAAGCTGGTGAATCTCTTCAAATAAAAGCTTCAAGGAAATTGTCATGGTAGCTAAAAGGTAAGGATTCAGATCTGAATTTCAGGAATGAAAGAAGGAATCGGCCGTGTATGATGAGCAGCGGTCAGGGCCTGTCGGAAAAATTGCATAGCTGAGCGGCCCTGTCGGCGACAGGTTTGAATGACACTGAGTAAGTCAGCAGTCTGCTCAAAACGGCGCATAGAACGCGACCCCCCACTGACCTTGCGTTTGGTCACCGCTAAGCGGAGCGAGCGCTCGGCCAAGTTGTTGTCGGGGGGGGATCTCAGGATGGTCGAGAAAGTACCACCACTGAGCTGCTTTTTTCTCCAAAGAGCGCAGCAGATTACCCGCGTCATGCCCAGCATGAGGCCACCACTGGGCAATCGCTTGCGCCAACCGTTCTTGAAACTCTGAGGCCCAATGGTTCCATTGCTCGCGCTCGGCAATCTGTTGCCAGTGCCGATACGCCTCAAAGGCTTCGTCAATTAAATCCACAAACACTTGTGCGAGTTCGACCTGTTGGCCTCGCACCAGTCGCACCAGCCGTTGGAAATGGTGGCGCAGATGCGCTAAACATTTCTGTTGTGCCGCTGCCCCATAGCCGTTGTAAACGCTGTAATCATCGCTGCTGAGCACCCCGTCAAACGGATTCCCCCAGACGCTGCTCTAACTCCGCACGCGAGCGGGTGTCGGCGGCATGGAAGAGGCAAAATAGATTGCCTGCCACGACCCACAACCACTCTTTCACTCCTTTGACCGGCCAAGGAGTTTCGTCCACATGCACATGGGGTTGCTCTACGGCCCAATCCCATAACTGGTTTACGGGCTGCTCCACTGCATCTGCCATGCGACTATTGGTGGCCTGTAATGTTCCCAGACCGATTGAGATACCGCCCAGCTCTTGCACAAATTCCTGTTGCTTTTCATAGGGGAGGTGCCCCAGGTTGCCTAGCCACACCAGCATGGCTTGTAAACTCACTCCCAGGTCTTGAGCGGGCACGATGCTGCTGGGCCAATCAGCGGTTTGCTCCTGGCCGCAGTGGGCACACTGGCACCGCTGACGCTGGTACTCCACCACTTCGATCGGATTGGCCACCAACTGCGCCACTTGCTGGGTTTGCACCCTGACGGGCTCCTCCGCAAAGCTGAGGCTGCCACACACCTGGCACTGTTGCGGACGCAGGATTTCACAACGATCCACCCGACCGAACCCTTTACGAGTTTTTCCTCTATGGCCTGGTTGGCCTCCGGGCTTTCGTTTGTTGCCCTCTGCCTCTGTGGATGCTTCCGGTCTCGTTTCCGGTTTCTTGAGCAGGTTGCTTGAGGGGGGCTTGGATGAGGTTTCGCTATCTAGCTTTAATTGGGCTCGCAACTTCTCCAACTGCGCTTGCAATTGCTCTATGACTTGCTGCTGCTCCAGCACTAGCTTGGCCAACTGCTCGGGGCACAGTTGCTTCAGGGCTTCGAGCTCTAGCGGCTGGCTGCAGTATTTTGCTGCAAGCTTCTGTAGATATAGTGCATTATTTTGTTGTAAATACGTGTATCTTCTGACGAAAGATAAACTATAGATAACAGGGATGCAAGTTATGAGGCATTAAAATGTTTGCCTGAATAAGTAAAAACACTCCGACCACAGAAAACGTTAGAACCAGTAGCTCGTCTCCCCATAATTTGCCGCAGCGGATGCTTGGCAAAACTATTGCTCTTCGTTGAGAGGCTATCTAGCACCGCTAACCTCAAGGCCGTGATACTGCTTCACTTACAGGTGTTGGCAGTAGTTTAAAAGTTAGTGGTGGGTGCTTGAGTTTTGAACGCCATTCAGAATCAAGTCAATCGCGGCTTGCGTATACTGTTCAATCATCTCTGCACTTAGAGCGTGTCTGAAAAGGTCAGCAGATAAAGTTGAGAGGCTGAGTTAGAGCCTCCCAACCAATGACATGCCAATCCTACGACACCGATCTAACCCCTGCCCAGTGCGAGCTTCTAGCTCCGCTATTACCGCCAGCTAAGCCAGGCGGTCGTCCCCGCAGCGTCAACGTTTTCGAAGTGGTCAATGCCATCTTCTATCTGTTGAGAGCCGGATGTGCCTGGCGTCTGCTGCCCCACGACTTCCCCGCTTGGCAAACGGTCTACCATTACTTCCGTCAGTGGGAAGCCGATGGCACCTGGGAAGCTCTCAACCATGCTCTGCGCCAGCAACTGAGAGAAACGGTGGGGCGCAATCCTTCTCCCTCGGCAGCCTGCCTGGATTCCCAATCGGTCAAAACAGCTGGTGCCGCTCAAGAAACAGGCTTTGATGGAGGCAAAAAAGTTAAAGGTCGCAAGCGCACTATCCTGGTTGATACGATGGGTCTACTGCTGGGTGCCAAGGTCCACAGTGCCCGACGCTCCGACCATGACGGCCTCACCTTGCTGGGGATTTGGTTTGCCAGTATGTGGAGTTGCTTGCAATTGATTTGGACCGATAAAACCTTTGGTGGCAAATCTTTTGTGGCTTGGGTTGAGCAAGCGTTTGGCTGGACTATTGAAGTCGTACAACGGCCTGCTGAGCAAAAAGGGTTCCAGCTTTTACCTCGGCGATGGGTGGTTGAGCGCACCTTTGCCTGGTTTGGTCGATACCGTCGCTTGAGCAAGGACTACGAATATTTGCCCACTACGAGTGAGACGATGCTTTACGCTGCTATGGTCAATCTCATGCTTCGTAGGCTGGCTTGAGACTTTTCAGACACGTTCTAAGAGATGCCAAGCGCTTTAGCCTGGTTGAATTTTATCAATTAGCTAAACATCAAAACCAACAAACGAAATATATCGCAGGATTTCCTGTAAATCGTATCTTGGGTTTATACGGAGGTTCGATTGGGGAACGCAATCTGCTGAAGATCGCTAAGCATAACCTCACCCACAATTTTGACAGCTTTGGAATTTTGGAATTTTTGTCTGAGTATCAGTCGTGGTTCTGCGATCGACACGGCTTTCAAAACACTGCTGTTCGAGACGTAAAGACTAAAACAAAAGTAAGACCTAAAATTGCTGAGTTGAGTGATTTTGAGATCTCTGAAATCCGTCGATGTAATGCACTAGATTTTCAACTATATGACTTTGCACGACAGCTCTTTGTGGCACGATATATGGCGAATCGAAATCAAAAGACGGAAGACAGTGCTTGAGCTGAGGGGGTTTGACGTTCGAGTCCCACGAATCCTGGGTCCTTGAGCTGCATCTGACCATTCTGTCCGCGAGAGCGGAGTTTTGCTAACTAGGCAGGATAGATACGAATGCGCCGATTGGGCTCTTCGCCAAAACTCTTCGAGCTGAGGTGATAGTGCTCCACTAACTCGTGTTGCATCCGCCGAATTGAGGCCGATCGCGGCAATAACTCCACCGGCTGCGCCTTCGGAATCACAATCTGCTCGACCGCCAAGCGCGCCTCCTCCAACGCCTCCATCTCGTCTTCCGAATCCCCAAACATAAACGCATCCAAATCCGTCTCGGGGGAAGAGGGCGGCTCGTCAATCTGCAAGATGCGACGCAGTGCTCGCGTAATCTGAGGCAAGGTATTGGCCTTTAAAGTGTGAATGGGAATGCTGCGAGCTTTAGCCAACTGCTGAATTTTAGAACGATTGCGCACGTGCGATCGCAAGGCCAGCACCAGATCGGCAGTGTCGATATCCTTAGTAATCCGCACCGGTAAATGCAGCGTTTGAATCGCCTGTTCGAGGTGAAACCGGCTCACCCCATAGGGATACACGGTCGTACCGCTCAACCCGCCATCCTCCTCAGCCACCGGCACGACGTTCATCCAACTGTCAGGACTGGGAGCACCAGGATGGGGTATTACCTCCAATGGCAGTGGAGCCATTCGCCCCGATCGCTGCCAACCGCCTCGACCGCTGCCATACATTGGGCTGTCGTACATTGGCAAGTTGCGATCGCGTCGGCCCCTCGGAACCTCCCGCTTGGGGGCAGGAGTCGTTGTGGATTCGCGCACAATCTGGCCATTGTCGTCGAGAGTGCGCACCTCAGCGGTGACATCCCGCCTGCGCAGCAGATTATCCACCGTTTCAGCCACCTCCGCATGTACTATCCAGCGGGTGCGCTCCAGCATTTCCACCGCAATTTCAAAGGTGGGAGGAGCCTTGCGTTCCAGCACACTTTTTTGGCTGCCCCGCCGCCGTGCCTCGTCATCCCCCAGCGTGACCGACTGAATCCCCCCAATCAAATCGGAGAGGGTGGGATTTTTAATCAGATTGGCAATCTGGTTGCCGTGGGCGGTACCCACCAATTGAACCCCTCGCTCGGCGATCGTGCGAGCCGCCAATGCCTCTAATTCGGTGCCGATTTCGTCAATAATCACCACCTCGGGCATGTGGTTCTCCACCGCCTCGATCATGACCCTGTGCTGTTCCGAAGGTCGGGCCACCTGCATGCGCCGCGCCCGCCCGATCGCCGGATGGGGCACATCTCCATCCCCCGCAATTTCATTGGAGGTGTCAATAATTACCACCCGCTTCTCAAAATCATCCGCCAATACGCGGGCAATCTCCCGCAGCGCAGTGGTTTTGCCTACCCCCGGACGCCCGAGTAGGAGGATAGAACGCCCCTGCTCTACCAAATCTTGAATCAGATCGATGGTGCCCATCACCGATCGCCCCACCCGACAGGTGAGGCCAATGATGGTGCCCTGGCGATTGCGAATGGCACTAATGCGGTGCAGTGTGGACTCGATGCCCGCACGGTTGTCTTCGCTAAATTCCCCCACCCGCTGGATGCAGTAATCGAGCTCTGCTCGCTGAATGGGGGTTTGGGTTAAATATTCTGCCGACCCCGGGAAGCGGGCTTCTGGCAGTCGTCCTAAGTCTAAGACCACCTCCACCAACTCTGCTTTGTTCGGGCGATCGATCAGGGCTTCTCGCAACGGTTGCGGCAAAATATCGAGCAAGGCATCGAGATCGTCAGTTACGTCCTGTTGGTTGGGCCAAGCGGCGAGTGGGGCAGGGGAGGAGGTGTCGGGAGGGTGGTTCTGGAGAGTCATGAATAAAACCCCGAGGGGCCGAACGGTATGAGGGCAGTCTGTGGGTCATTGGCGATCGCAGCAGGGGGGAGCTCCTCGGGCTCCGGCCAGCCTTTGACTTGGGAGACGAAATGGCGGGCTTTGGCGATCGCCTCTGCGAGCGCGGGGGACTGAGATGCGAGCGGAGGGCGATCGTTCTCGCTGGGGTCGGTGGCTTCTGCCACCAGTTGGCGAGCATAACTGCCAAAGGCTGCTCCTGCCACCCTCAATCCTAACTGGCGGGCTTTGGGCATGGTGGTTGGATTGGTGCCGCCCGCCAACTGAATGAACCCCGGCAAGCCCAGCCCGAGGACTTTAGCGGCCAACCGCAACGTCGCTCGCGTGGTCCCCGCTCCAATATCGCCACTCATGGGGCGACCGTCCACCTGCCAGATCAGGTGGCGAGGCAGGGGTTGCATCTCGGCCACGATGGCCTGCAAGTAGTCTGCCAGTCCTCGGCCGTCGTTAAAGCTCACCGACACCAGCTCTAAAGAGCCAATCCAGGGCGAGAGTTGCTGCCACAAACTGGCAAATTCCCGCTCTCGACCGATGCGAGTGTGAATTTCGATCGCCTGCACCCCCATCGCCACCAGTTGCGGCATTGTGCTAGCCGCTGCAACGCGGTAGTTTTCAGTGCGAATCAGATCGTGGGGGCAGAGGGGTTCGCAGCGACCGCAGCCGTAGCAGAGCTGGGCATGGATTGAAATCCCTGTCTCGGTGGCGGCGATCGCCAGGGGAGGGCAACTGGAGATGCAGGGTTGGGGGCAATCGCTGGGGCAGGTGTGGGCGATCGCAGTGGCTTTGCGAAAATGCGGATCTTCTCCGTCATTAAAACTGGCCATGAGCCAAGGGGTCGTGATGTCGGGGTATTGCTCCAATGCAGCAGCCACACCCATTCTCGCCGCTCGCATCACTGCTGGATCGGCGGCGACATCAATGCAGTCCGCTCCTGCAGCCGTAAAGACGAACGCTAAATTGCGCACGGACGGCAAGTGGTGCAGGCTAGCACCGCCAATCAGCTTGAACCACCTGCCCTGTTGTAGTGACTCGGAAGGACTGCGCGCCAGCACGGCTAGTGAGGGAGAGGACTTTGATGAAGACTGTAGCGCGATCGGGCTAGGCGATCGCTTTCAATAGATTTTCTAAAGGCTGATAGCGAAAGACGCGATCGCTTTCAATCTCCACCACAAACTTAACCTGAGGCTCCTGCCGGGACAATTGCCGCAAACAACCTATCCTCTAGTACACCACAATCGCCACTGGCATCAAATATGATGGCTGGGTGGTCTGCGTAGGAATGCAATGTCCTTCGACAGCGTTTGCAAATTCATCGCAGAAACTTTTACGGCTGACCTTGCCACTTGGCTGCTGGGGGAACCGGTTGAATTGGCTCGTTTGGAGCTTGCAGAGTTGTTGAGCAGCCCCATCTATGCCGATTCGTTAGTGCTGTTGGAGTCGAGGGATCTCGTGCTCCAAATCGAGTTTCAAGTGGAGCCCAAAGCAGAAATCCCGTTCCGAATGACGGACTATGCGGTACGGGGATTCCGCCGCTTTCCCAACAAGAGAGTGCATCAGGTGGTCATTTACCTAAGGCGATCGCAATCCCCACTGGTTTACCAGACCAGCTTCGATCGCGACGGAATACATCACGAGTTTGAAGTCATCCGTATTTGGGAAGTACCCGCCTCGCAATTTCAAGAGTTGCCGGGTTTGCTGCCGTTTGCGGTGTTGGCTCAGACAGGCGATCGCGAGCAGACCTTGCAGCAGGTATCGGAACAGATTGAGGCGATTGGCGATCGGGAGCAACGGGCCGATGTGGCGGCCTCTACAGCGATTCTGGCGGGGTTAGTATTGGAGAAGGAGCTGATTCGGAGCGTACTGAGGGAGGATGTGATGAAGGAGTCGGCGATTTATCAAGAGATTGTCTCGACGGCGGAAGAGCGGGGTCGGAGCAAGGGCCTTCGCGAAGGCAAGCGCGAAGGCAAGCGCGAAGGAGAATTATCTGTGGTTTTGCGTCAGCTAAAGCATCGCTTTGGAGATCTGTCCCCCAAGCTACAGCAAAAGATCGATAGTCTTTCACTCGCGTCTTTGGAAGCGCTAGGGGAAGCACTGTTGGATTTTCCGAGTGAGGTCGATTTGGCGGCTTGGCTTCAGGAGCATCGGTAGACGATCGCGATTGTGACCCCAACCCAATCACCTCGCGAGGGATAGGAATGCAATGCCCTTCGACAGCGTTTGCAAATTCATCGCAGAAACTTTTACGGCTGACCTTGCCACTTGGCTGCTGGGGGAACCGGTTGAATTGGCTCGTTTGGAGCTTGCAGAGTTGTTGAGCAGCCCCATCTATGCCGATTCGTTAGTGCTGTTGGAGTCGAGGGATCTCGTGCTCCAAATCGAGTTTCAAGTGGAGCCCAAAGCAGAAATCCCGTTCCGAATGACGGACTATGCGGTACGGGGATTCCGCCGCTTTCCCAACAAGAGAGTGCATCAGGTGGTCATTTACCTAAGGCGATCGCAATCCCCACTGGTTTACCAGACCAGCTTCGATCGCGACGGAATACATCACGAGTTTGAAGTCATCCGTATTTGGGAAGTACCCGCCTCGCAATTTCAAGAGTTGCCGGGTTTGCTGCCGTTTGCGGTGTTGGCTCAGACAGGCGATCGCGAGCAGACCTTGCAGCAGGTATCGGAACGGATTGAGGCGATTGGCGATCGGGAGCAACGGGCCGATGTGGCGGCCTCTACAGCGATTCTGGCAGGGTTAGTATTGGAGAAGGAGCTGATTCGGAGCGTACTGAGGGAGGATGTGATGAAGGAGTCGGCGATTTATCAAGAGATTGTCTCGACGGCGGAAGAGCGGGGTCGGAGCAAGGGCCTTCGCGAAGGCAAGCGCGAAGGCAAGCGCGAAGGAGAATTATCTGTGGTTTTGCGTCAGCTAAAGCATCGCTTTGGAGATCTGTCCCCCAAGCTACAGCAAAAGATCGATAGTCTTTCACTCGCGTCTTTGGAAGCGCTGGGGGAAGCACTGTTGGATTTTCCGAGTGAGGTCGATTTGGCGGCTTGGCTTCAGGAGCATCGGTAGACGATCGCGATTGTGACCCCAACCCAATCACCTTCAAAGGCAAATCTCTCACCGCCCTGTTGTAGTGACTCGGAAGGACTGCGCGCCAGCACGGATCGTGAGGGAGAGGACTTTGATGAAGACTGTAGCGCGATCGGGTTAGGCGATCGCTTTCAAGAGATTCTCTAAAGGCTGATAGCGAAAGACGCGATCGCTTTCGACTTCTATCACAAACTTAACCTGGGGCTCCTGCCGGGACAACTGCTGCAGGCAACTCAGCTCTTGCCGGGAGAGAAACTGCCCCTCGATCAGCCAAAACACCAGCCCCTTCTTTTGGGGGGGCATGGCCTGACGGTATTGCTCGATTAGCGGCGGGAAGTAGTAGGTACGCAGGTTCGATTTGCCGAGATGGGCGGGACAAACGCCGTGTATCTGCTGGAAAAAGCTGGTGATATCCCCCAGACCCCGAGCACTCATATGCACCACCTGGTATCCAGCACCAGCAACGCGACGGCGGTAATGACCTTCAGAGCCCCCTTCGGGAGGTACCGATGCAGCCAACACCCCGGCCCGTTCGAGGGCCTTGACAAACTTATTGCCGGAACCAATCAGCAGCATGTCGTTCTCCAATGTCGAGGCCGCTTCTGCGGGAGCCCTACCGTACCTTATCCTATCGCCACTTTGTCCCATCACTCTTGCGGGACTGCGTGCCGAGGAAAAAGCCGCCCGCAGGCGGCTCGGAGAGACGATATCAAATTTGGGCCAAATGTTTTGTCCTAGAGCAAGTCGGCTAAAACCGACTGTTGTGAGGGGTCAGTCGTCGTAGATTAAGCACTCTGCAGATTCGGGGTTGTCAGAACAGAACTGCTCCAAACTATTGGGCTGGACGGGCTGGTGGCTGCGGGCGGCCAATACTTCTTCTACGGCATCCCAAGCCGCGCGGCAGTGGGGATCGCCTTCACCGTACTCCGAGCAGGTGTTGCGGGCTTCTTCTAATTCTTTAGAAATGACTTGAGAAAGGCTCATGTTTCTCAGACTCCTTGCGGTTTCACACGTTCATTACCCTAACCCGACTTTCCAGTTATTTTAGTGTACTTAACAACAGATACAGATATAGATATGTCCGCTGCCTGCTTCCCGCCGAGTGCGATCGCTAGCCCCCTGCAGGCAGCCAGACACCTGCAAGAGCGTCGGAAACTCTTTTACTGCCCCTTGTCTTCAATCGTTTCCGCTATGGAGTCTATTCCCAGCTCAGCTTGAAACTCGGCCAGCTCTTCTGGGGTCATGGCCTCGAGCTGTTGCTTGAACTGCTCGGTCTTATACATCTCTCCCTGCTGGTGAATCGACATCTTGCCAGTCAAAAAGCGATTCAGATAGGTGGCAGTCCACCCCAAGAGCAGCAGGATCGAGAGTCCTCCAATCCAGGTGCCCGGTTGCTGGGTTTCGATGCCGAGCAGTTGGAGAATCCCATAAATTCCCCCACCTGCCAGCAATAATATGAGCCCGATGGTGAGTACGTCGAACTTGCGCACGATTGGCTCCCGGTATCCCTGCCTTACTGGTATTCCTGGCTCAGCAATGTCCTTACAGAGACACGTTCAATATCACAGCGGGCGTTGCTGGGGGCGAAAATTGAGAAAGGGACCGAGCAAGATCGTGCCGGGGAAGCAGAAAAAGACGAGAAAAAACATCAGTCCCTTTTCCCAGCCACTAGAGACATTCCAACGCAACTGGAGATAGTACATGGCAAACAACGGGATGACAACTAGATAAATCCCGGCAAGGGCAGCATATAGAGCGGCTAGCAGCATTTGGGCCTCGATCGCAATTCCTTATCTTATCTTCTTGGATCTTACTTCCTTCTGGTTTGGACGCTCGCGGCCGCTCAGTCGTAAACTAAACTCTATCGCCTCGAGGCGATCGTCCTGTTCCTCCCGATCGTTTGCCCCCCTGCATGAAGTTACCCCCCGATTCTGCCCCCCTCTACAACCATCCCTTACCTGCGATCGAACACTGGCTGGAGTCGCAGCAATGCAGCCGCGATCGCGAAGACCCCACCCGCTGGTATTGCGAACGGCAGGACTGGCGAGCGGAAATTGAGATGGAACAAACGGCGCTCAAGGTGAGCTATGCCTTCAGCGATGGTTCCTCCAAAGTACTGACCTTTCCCTACGCCCTCAGCCGTGCCGATGTTGAAGCTGCGGCTTTCGATATTTAGCCTGCCAAAGGTGCAGCAGCAGGCGGATGCCGCTCCAACACTTGCCTGAGGTATTGACCTGTATAAGAAGTCGGGATATCGGCCACCTCTTCAGGCGTTCCGACCGCCACAATTTCGCCGCCGCGATTGCCCCCTTCCGGCCCCAAATCGACAATCCAATCAGCACAGCGAATGATGTCGAGATTGTGCTCGATCACCAGCACGGTATTGCCCGTGTCTACCAGCCGCTGCATCACGTCGAGCAGCTTGTGAACGTCGTAGAATGAGAGGCCGTTGGAGGGTTCGTCGAGTAAATAGAGGGTCTTGCCTGTGGACCGTTTCGACAATTCCGATGCCAGCTTGACCCGTTGTGCCTCGCCCCCCGAGAGCGTAGGAGCCGACTGACCCAAACGAATATAGTTGAGCCCCACATCTTCTAGCGTCTGCAGAATTTTTTTCGCAGGGGCGATCGCCGCGAAAAACTCCAGCGCTTCGCTGACCGTCATATTCAAAACATCCGCGATCGTCTTGCCCTTGTAGCGCACCTGCAACGTCTCTCGACTGTAGCGGCTGCCGTTGCAGACATCGCACATCACATAAACATCGGGCAGGAAATTCATTTCGATCTTGTTCACCCCTTGGCCCTTGCAAGCTTCGCAGCGTCCGCCTTTAACGTTGAAGGAAAAGTGACCGGGTTGGTAGCCCCGCGCCTTGGCCTCGATGGTTTTAGCAAAAGTTTGGCGAATGCAATCGAAGACGCCCGTGTAGGTGGCGGGGTTGGAGCGGGGGGTACGACCGATGGGAGATTGGTCGATGACAATGACTTTATCGAGGTTTTTGGCCCCCGCTAGCTTGTCCAGTTCGGCGGGCATGGGTACTTTGTGGCCCATTTGATGGCGAATAGCGGGGTAGAGCAGTTCGTTAATCAGGGTGGATTTACCCGAACCGGAAACCCCCGTGATGCAGACCAAGCGCCCCAGCGGGATGTCCACATTGACGTGCTTGAGGTTATTGCGGCTGGCTTTCTGCAGCGTCAGCTTTTGCTTTTTACCCGATCGCCGCTGACTGGGGGTAGGAATTTGGCTGCGACCGGAGAGATAGCGACCGGTGATGGATAATTCGCAGTTGGCAATCGCCTCAATCGTGCCCTGAGCCACAATCTCGCCCCCGTGGCCCCCCGCGCCAGGACCGATATCCACAATGTGGTCGGCCTCGTACATCGTTTCTTCGTCGTGTTCCACCACGATCAACGTGTTGCCCAGATCTCGCAAGCGCTTGAGGGTGTCGAGCAAGCGTCGGTTATCCCGCTGGTGCAGGCCAATCGAAGGTTCGTCTAAGACGTAGAGCACTCCCGTCAGACCGGCCCCAATTTGGGTGGCCAATCGAATCCGCTGGGCCTCGCCACCGGAGAGTGTGGCGGCGGGGCGACCCAGTGTCAGGTAATCCAACCCCACATCCAAGAGGAATTTCAGCCTCGCCTGGATTTCCCGCAGCACCAGATCGCCAATTTGGGCTTGACGGGGGGTGAGTTTCAAAGCCTCCAATTGCTGCAGGCATTCGTCGATGGGAATTTCGGTGAAGTCGGTGATGGTATGGCCGCCGATGGTAACGGCTAAGACCTCCGGCTTGAGACGCGCGCCGTGACAGGTGGAACAGGGGCGATCGATCAGGTACTTTTCTAGTTTCTGGCGATAGACATCCGACTTTGCTTCTCGATAGTGGCGTTGCAGTTGGGGAATTACCCCTTCGTAGCTGCGGTAATAACCTTTAGTCGGGCGGTATTTCGATTCGGAGTCGATGAAGATTTCTTCGTCGCTGCCGTAGAGCAGAATATCCTGCTGTTCGACAGAGAGGCTGGTCCAGCGATCGCGAATGTCGAAGCCGAAAGCATCGGCAGCACCGGAGAGCAGAGAGAGGTAGTAGGGATTGTCTTTTTCCGCCCAAGGGGCGATCGCCGCGTAGATGGGTAGGGAGGGGTCGGGGACAATCAGGTCGGGATCGAAGGTGGGGACATAGCCCAAACCGTGGCAGGCGGGGCAGGCTCCGAGGGGGGAGTTGAAGGAGAACAGGCGGGGGGACAGTTCGTCCATCACCGAGCCGTGGGCGGGACAGGCAAATTTCTCCGAGAAGATCAGTTCGCCGGATTTGCCTTCCACCTTGTATTGGCCCACCGATTCGGCAGCTTTTAAAATTTGTGCCGCCTCTTCCGGCTCTCGCGGCACCAGCTCCACTAGGGCCACTCCATCGGCCTCCCGCAGGCAGGTGGTGAGGGAATCAACCAGGCGCTCTTGAATGCCATCCCGTTTGACGAGGCGATCGACCACCACTTCAATATCGTGGGCGACATTCTTTTTAAGCTTGATGGTGTCGGTCAACTCCTGCACGACGCCATCTACCCGAGCCCGGACAAAACCCTGCGAGGTCAAGCTGGACAGCAGGTTTGCATGGGTGCCCTTTTTCCCTCGCACCACCGGAGCTAGCAGTTGAAAGCGCGTGTCGTCCGGCAACTGCATGACGCGATCGGCAATTTGGTCTACCGTTTGGGGAGTAATGGGGCGGCTGCAGTGGGGGCAGTGGGGTTCCCCTGCGCGACCGAACAGGAGACGCAGGTAGTCGTAGATTTCGGTGACGGTGCCGACGGTCGATCGCGGGTTGTGGCTGGTGGATTTTTGATCGATGGAGATGGCGGGACTGAGCCCCTCAATCCGTTCCACATCGGGTTTATCCACTTGTCCCAAAAACTGGCGGGCGTAGGCGCTCAACGATTCCACATAGCGCCGCTGTCCTTCTGCAAAGATGGTGTCGAAGGCCAGAGAGGATTTGCCCGATCCAGAGACCCCAGTGAAGACCACGAGGCGATCGCGGGGAATGGTGACGCTGACGTTTTTGAGATTGTGCTGCCGCGCGCCAATGACGCGAATCTCGCTGCGGTCGGGCATAGGGGCAAGGGGTTAAGTGTTCCTACTCATGGTAGCGGAGATGTTCGGAACCGATAAAACGCTTCCGTCGCTAGGGGCAGCCCTGGTTGAGGCGCGGAGCCGAACAGCAGGGGCCGACGCAGCACAGTCCAGCAGGAATCGTGTCATCTAATATGCGAAGCGTTCTAGCAATGCCCCACCCAATTTCCACAATTCGAACCCGATAAAGGCAAGCAAAACCCCCGAGGTGGCAAGACTGACGATCGCAATATCGCGATCGAGGAGTGAAGTGACCAGTTTGACAGCCAAAATGGCGATCGCAACCAACGCAAATATTTGTAAGGGTGCCATGGAATACCTCAGGCGATCGGGAGCTAACAACTCAGTAGTCTAAGCTAAATCCATAGGAGAGTCACTAGTTATCTTCAAGTGTTGAGTGTTTTCTGTACGGAAAGAATAAATTCATATTCGTAGAAATTCATCCAAGGTGGCTTACAATGGCGTCGATTTTCCTGAAAATGCGCAAATCAAACTACGCCTACACAGGGATCTAGAGGGGGCTCGAAAGGATCCAATAGATCGTAGCCCTCTGCCTGCAAGGGATATGGCGGTTTTTGCAAAACTAAGTTTTTCTGACTAGGCATGTTTTGGTATTTGAGTGTGCTGATTATCACAGCCGAATATTCTTATGAGAGATTAATCTATTGAAAGGAAGGTAAGCTAGATTCAAATACTCTAATTTTTCATCTCAATCTATTGGTTTTCTGGATCGGCAGATTTGCCTGGGGTATCATCTGTGAAATTAAGATTCCAGAATCGCACGATATTTGCATTTGTTGCGCTAGAGACCGATTGAGTAGCTATGCAAGAATGGCAGATTAGTTTTTACGCATAGCTCTTAGAAGCCTAGGATCTATGTGTTTTTTGAGCCCTTGCCAGATCTAGGGTTAGAACTTGGATGTATTGCCTATCTAGGCTGCTGCTCAATCCAAACTTCTCACTTACTCTATTCGACCATTTTTCAGACAGAGTATTGTTACTTCTCAAACAATCGAACAACCATAATGGAGATTTTATGATGGCTAATTCCCAACAAGGTAATTCAGGTAAACAGAATTTTAACGTTCGCCGGAAAGATGCTAGAGCCATTCGCAATGATGTGGAACGAGAGGCATTTGACGCATTCGAAACCACGCCTCCCGAGACCAACGGAGATGAAGCACGGTTTGATTCACTCGACCTCCCAGGCTTCGCTTCTTTCACAAAAGCCCTGAGCCACAATTCAGAAGACGGTTTGGTGGACCCAGCCTCGTTTACTTCGCTGCTGGATGCGATCGAAGCAGAAACTCAGGCAGCATTTGAGGATGTCCAGCTCGGTGGCGGCGTTCGCTTGCTCGCCAATCCCCTCAATACCTATTCATTCCAGCTCATTGGCAACGACTCGAATGGGGCGCGCATGGCAGCGGCCCCTGCCTTTGACAGCCGCAATACCGCTGTCGATATGGTCGAGCGCTACTGGATGGCCCTGAGCCGGGACGTCCCCTTCGACCAATATACGACTAGCCCGCTCATCGCCGAAGCCTGTGCGGATCTCAATAACCTTGGGTTCGAGCAAGAGTTTGGCTTCGTTTGCACGCCAGACAACATCTTCAGAGGGCCTTACGAGGGCTGCGATGTCGGCCCCCACGTCTCCCAGTTTCTCTTGCAGGATTTCGATTTCGGCAATCAACCCATTCGTCAGTTGCAACGCTATCCGCAGGAGGGTCTCGATTTCATGACGGATTTCGAGACCTGGCTTGCAGTCAATAACGGAGATGTCGATCCGACCGGCGACGATGTCCTTGTCGGGACGCGCTACATCATAACGCTGCGGGATGCCGGTCAGTGGGTCCATATTGATTTTCCCCATCAATCCAGCCTCTGGGCCACCATTATTTTGCTGGGGAAAGCCGCGGCGATCTCTGCCGCCAGCCCCTACGCCAGTGGAGCCATCACCACTTCTGATGCCTTTGGCAGCCTCGGCGGCCCGGACATTACGATCCAGAGTGGATTTGCCGCTGTCTACGGACTCAAGCATGCCTGGTTCCAAAAGTGGGGTGTCCATCGACGCCTTCGCCCGGAAGTTTACGGGCAGCGCCTCGAACTGTTCCGGCGCGGCATTTTGGGTCAGCCCTTCGACGCTCGCTTCAACGAGCTGTTTGGTGCGGGTGCAGACGTTTGGCAGACCACCACAGTGCTCGAACGCATCCTCGAACACAATAAGGCCCAGAACGTTACCTTCAATCGCGGAGATACGGATGGCACCTGGTTGCTGCCGATGGGATTCCCAGAAGGCTCCCCCACCCACCCCTCCTATCCAGGCGGACACTCCGCCTTCATCGCTGCTGGCGCGACGATTGCGAAAGCGTTTTTCGCCGACGGCGTAATTTCCGATCCGGTGGTGCCGACAGCAGACGGTCAGGGATTGGTGCCCTTCAACGGTCCGCCGCTGACGGTGCATGGCGAGCTCAACAAGCTGATTGCAAACGTCACTCTGTTCCGCGATGGAGCCGGGATGCACTGGCGCACGGACGGCACCACCGCTGGCAATCCCGGTACGGCGATTGCGACGGGCGGCAACCTGCTCGGAGAGAATATGGCAGTCAGTATGCTGCGCGATGTCAAAGTCACTTACCGAGAAGAAGTGGGGCCATTTCAGTTCGATAGCATCACTGGCGCTCCCATCCAGGTCTGAAGCGTGACTGAGCGTTAGTTGCAAGGGGGACTGCCTCGAGCGGTCCTCTTTTTTGGCGATCGCCCCTCTGCAAGTCCCCAATAATACTCTCTATGGCATTACCTCAATGAGTCTAACCAGAGAGTCGCCAAGAGAGACATAATGAACGGTATTTTTATTGACTCGTGTGAGGCAATTGCCTGTAAAGCTCTGCGATCTGTTCCACCACTTCGTCCTGCGTCAGACCGTCGGTATTGACTGCTATCGCATCTGCCGCCTGCTTGAGGGGAGCCATCGCCCGCTCGCTGTCTTTGCGATCGCGCTCCCGAATCTGCTGCTCCAATTCCTCTAATTGAATTGAACTGCCTGCCCCCTGCAAATCTCGCAGTCGCCGCCGCGCCCGCTCCTGCGGCGAAGCGGTCAAAAAGATTTTCAGTTCGGCATCGGGAAACACCTGCGTGCCGATATCGCGCCCTTCCATCACCACACCGCCAGCACGCCCCATCTGCTGCTGCACATCCAGTAAAACCTGTCGGACTTGCGGTAGCGCAGACACTGCCGAGACCTGTGCAGTTATCTCTGGCGATCGCACCTCAGCAGTCACTTCCCGCCCGTTCACCCAGACTCTCGTCAGCAAAGCCACATCTTCGGGTGCTTCTAAGCGAATCTCGGCTGATGCAGCCAAGCGGGCGATCGCCGCTCCATCCGTCACTGGCGTGCCCGTGTCTGAGACCAGCCAGGTTACAGCCCGATATAGAGCTCCCGTATCCAAATAGCGCAGGTTGAGGGCCGCCGCAAGGCGTCGGGCCACCGTCGATTTCCCCGCCCCAGCAGGGCCGTCGATCGCCAAAATCGGCTGGCGCGGCACTTCGAGCATGACGTTATCGATCGGGCGGGTTTGACCCACCCATGCTGCTGTTGCCAACAGTCCGCGCTCCTTTATCGTGTCGACAATGGGTTGCAAGGTTTCGGGATTGACCAATTCCAGGTACTGCACTTGCAAGCCCAACTGTGCATCGTATACGGCTCGGGCGGTTTTCAGCAAAGTGTCGACTCGGCGATCGCCTGCTGCGAACTGCTGCTGGGCGGCAAACAGACCGCGCGATAGGGCCAGTGCCGCCCAGCGTTCCTGCGGGCTCAGGTACTGATTGCGAGAGCTGAGGGCCAGTCCCTCCGGCTCCCGTACAGTCGGGCAGCCAACAATGGCGATCGGCCAATCTAAATCTCGGACCATACGGCGAATCAGAGCTAACTGCTGGGCATCTTTCTGACCGAAATAGGCCCGCTGGGGCTGCACGATATGCAACAACTTCGCCACAATCGTCAGCACCCCTTCAAAGTGGCCGGGACGCCAGGGACCGCACAAATGCTCCAGCATCGCCGCCGGGGGAATCACTTGTGTCACTGCCGCCGGATCGGCATTGGCAAGCATGACACTCGCCTCGGGGGCAAAAACAATATCCGCACCAGCATTGCGACAGATCTCTAAGTCACTGTCGAGTTGGCGCGGATAGCGATCGAAATCCTCGTGGGGGCTGAATTGCAGCGGATTGACAAAAATGCTGACAACTGTAATATCGCAGTCTCCCACTGCGCGATCGAGCAGGCTGAGGTGCCCCCGGTGCAGCGCCCCCATCGTTGGAACGAGCCCCACTCGGGCAGATCGCTCTGCCACTAATTGACAGCGTAGGTCGGCAACAGATCGAGCCAGATGCATGTGCAATACAAATGCCGGACTGCATCAGAGTCACAGGAGGGAAACCATTTGTCAAATGGAGCACATTCAGCCCGAATCGAGTGGGAGGTCGTTACAGACCGAAGGTGTTGCTGCGGCGGTATTGGGTATAGGCAGCGACGAAAAGACCAATTAGGGTGACCGCAACCATGCCCAGAACGATGCCTAGCAAAAGAGGTTCAACCACGAAAATTCTCCTGTTTAATTCGACTTCAATGTGATGTTCGAGCGGCAAGCGCGATGATGTTACTGCGGCAAGCACGATGATGTTACTGCGGCAAGCGCGATGTCACTGCGGCCCGATCTTCTCTGTAGACTAACCCATTGTTACAGACTGCGATCGCCAGTGGCGATCGATGGGCCGCGCGATTCAGGCTACCAAACCAACAACACGACCCGCATCTTGGCGTAAGCTGAAACTAGTTTTGGCTGGCTGCACCTCCGCAATGACTGAATCCACCGCTTCCGCCACTAGCAATCCTAAAGCCCTGCGACAGACCCTGCGTCGGTCCGACACCTACTATGCCAAGGGGTTTCCCGAACTGCAAGAGACCATTCGCGACGAACTCCAGACACAGTACAAAAGCACATTGGTCGAAACCATCCGCGCCAACGGCTACACCTACACCCGAGGAGATGTCACCATTAAGCTGGCTCAATCCTTCGGCTTTTGCTGGGGGGTAGAGCGGGCGATTGAATACGCCTACGAAGCCCGCCGTCGCTTCCCCGATCGCCAGTTGTGGATCACCAACGAAATTATTCACAATCCCCAAGTGAACCAGCAGTTGAGCAACATGGGCGTTCGGTTTGTGGTGCAACAGGACGGCGTTAAAGACTTCTCCAAAATTTCTCCAGGCGATGTCATCCTCTGGCCCGCATTTGGAGCCAGCCTGCAAGAGATGGAATTTTTCCAGCAAAACGGCAACGAAATTGTCGATACCACCTGCCCCTGGGTCTCTCGCGTTTGGAACCAGGTGGATAAGCACCGCACCCGCGAATTTACCTCCATCATCCACGGCAAATACGCCCACGAAGAAACCATCGCCACCAGCTCTTTTGCCGACAAGTACTTAATCGTGCTGGATATGGAGCAAGCCCGCTACGTCGCCCACTACATCCTTCACGCTGCAGACGACCCAGCCGCACAGCCCGAACTGCGGACAGAGTTTATGCAGAAATTTGAGAAGGCGATGTCGGCAGGCTTCGACCCCAATACCGATTTGGAGCGGGTGGGCATTGCCAACCAAACCACGATGCTGGAAGGGGAAACGAAGGCGATCGCCAAATTGTTCGAAACCACCATGCTGCGCAAATACGGTCCGCAGGAATTGGACGATCATTTCATTAGCTTCAACACCATTTGCAATGCCACCCAAGAGCGTCAGGATGCCATGTTCGAGCTAGTTGAAGAACCGCTCGATCTGATGGTGGTGATTGGCGGATTTAATTCTTCCAACACCACCCACCTGCAGGAAATTGCCACCGCCAAAGGGCTCAAGTCCTTCCACATTGACGGTCCTGCCTGTATTCGCGACGACAATAGCATTCGCCACCAAACCCTGCACGGCGGCATTCAAATCAGCCAAAACTGGTTGCCCGCAGGTGCGATTGCGGTCGGGGTTACCTCGGGGGCATCCACTCCCGATCGCATGGTGTCCGATGCGATCGAACGGATTTTTCAACTCAAACAATAGGGCTTCTGCAGCCCTCCCTCCCCAAAACTCCTCGCCAATCTCGTCCGAGAGCTTGGTAGATTGAATCTGGCTCGGACTGACTCGGACTTAGGCCATGACAAAATCCACCTTTCACCGTCCTCCATCGGGGGCGCGGGATCTCCTCCCGCTGGACGTAGCGCAGAAGCAATGGGTGGAAAAACACCTCCGCCAAACCTTCCGGCAATGGGGCTATCGCCGCATTATTACCCCTACACTAGAGCGACTGGATACCCTTGTGGCCGGAGGAGCTGTCGATCCCGATACGGTGCTGCAGTTGCGCGATAGCGAAGGGACAACCCTGGGGTTGCGACCGGAACTGACCGCCTCGATCGCCCGTGCCGCCGCCACTCGCATGGCGGGTGCGGCCCTGCCCCTACGCCTCTACTACAACACCAATGTGTTTCGCAATACGCGCCACGAAAAGGAGTTTTTCCAGGCGGGGGTAGAACTGATTGGCGCACCGGGGTGGTTGGCCGATGCTGAAGTGATACTACTGTTGGCAGACTGCTTGCGGGCCTTGAATTTAGATAATTGGACGCTGATTTTAGGGGAGGTGAGCCTGACCCAAAGCCTGCTCGGTGCCATCTCTCCCTCCGCTCAGCCGCTGGTGCAGCGGGCCATTCTCGAGCTCGATCGCGTCGGTCTCGAAACTGCCGAAATTCCCGAGCGCGATCGCCAAGCCGCCTTGCAGGTGCTCGACTTGCGCGGTCAACCCCAACAGGTCTTCGCCCAACTGCAAGGGATGTCGTTACCCAGTCAGCAGCGACGGCGGGTGCGAGATCTCGAACGCTTGTGCGGGGTTCTGACCCAGCAGGAGGTGCCCCTCGTACTCGATCTCAGCCTGCTGGAAGGGTACCGCTACTATACTGGCATGATGTTCGAAGCAGTCAGCGGGACCGAACAATTGGGCTTGGGCGGTCGCTATGACTCGCTATTCGGTCTCTACAGCCCTGCAGGCGAACAACAGGCAGGGATTGGTTTTTCTCTCACTTTGGAGGCGCTGCAGCGGGTGTTGCAGTCTACGGGCCAACTGCCCGATGGCTTGACTGCACCCCAGACCCTGCTGGTGCCCCTCGACGCTGCCGCCGTCCCGGCGGTGTTGCGGCTGGCGGCGGAATGGCGATCGCAATCCCCCGAGCACAGCATTGAAATCGAATTATTGGGGGAGTTTGCCACTGCTCGGGGCAATCGCACCCCTGAAGAGATTGCTGCCTACGCCCGAACCTGCGGTATCGCCGAAATTACTTGGGTACAAGCTGACGGCAGCCACCACAGCACCACCACCCACCTGTCTGCCGTCACGCGCTTGCAGGAGGCCCTGTCATGACCGTCACTGTAGCTTTAGCGAAAGGGGAATTACTGGCAGGAGGGATTGCCCTGTTTCAACGGGTGGGCATTGACTTCAGCCAACTGCTCGACAAAAGCAATCGTCTTTTGCGAGTCACCTCCCCCATCAGTCCCGATGGCAATCGCTACGAAGCCCTGCTGGTGCGCACCCACGATGTGCCGGTCTATGTGGAATACGGTCAGGCTCAGTTGGGTGTGGCAGGTTACGACGTGTTGCGGGAAAAGCGAGCTCGTGTCGCTCAATTAGCCGATCTCAAGTTTGGCGGCTGCCGCATGTCAGTGGCGGTTAAGCAAGATAGCTCCTACACGTCTGCTCGGGACCTACCTCCCAACGCTCGTATTGCCTCCAAGTTTGTCAATTGTGCTGCCGACTATTTCGAGGGGTTGGATCTACCGGTGGAAATAATCCCCCTCTACGGGTCGGTGGAATTGGCTCCACTGACAGGAATGGCAGAGGCGATCGTCGATTTGGTGGCCACCGGCCGCACCCTACGGGAAAACGGGCTGGTGGAGCTGGAATGTATCTACGAGAGTACTGCCCGTTTAGTGGCCCATCCCATTAGCTATCGCGTCAACAGGGGCAACCTTGCCGCACTGGTGGCTCGCATTCGCGACAGCGCGATCGAGTCCAGCTACAGCAGTCTGCGTTGAGCAACCATCGGCTCGAACTGACTTATCGCGATCGCCTCAACGGCAATCGTTAGATTGAGCGATCGCTCGCACAACGTCTTTGCCCACCTCACTTGCCCTCCCGACCGGACGATCGCAGTGTCACTAATTGCTGCAATTCACTCTCATTCAGACTCTTGTCTAACGTCCGCAGAGGCGATTCAAACCAGATCGATCGCTGCGGGAACGGGATGGAGATGCCTGCGCGATCGAGGGCCTTTTTGAGTCGCAGGCGAAATTCTCGTGCCACCGACCATTGCTTGAGGGGTTGCGTATCGATCCAAATACGGATGGTGATGCTGTTGTCTCCAAAGGCATCCACCCCAAGCACTTGAGGGTCTTGGACAATCAGCTCTTTCCAGTCGGGATCGGCAGCCATGTCATTGGCCGTTTTGCCGATTGTGGCGATCGCGAGATCGAGATCGGTGTTATAAGCCACCTCAATGCTTAAATTGGCACGCGAAAACCCATTGGTCAGATTTTCGACAGTCGAGATATTGCCATTGGGAATCACAATCAAATTGCCATCGGCACTGCGCAGTCGCGTGACGCGCAAATTGAGATCCTCTACAAATCCAGCCACACCGCTCGTGGCAATCACATCCCCCACACTAAACTGATCTTCTAACAGAATAAAAAAGCCATTGATGACATCTTTGACCAAGCTTTGAGCGCCAAATGAGACCGCCAATCCCAAAATTCCAGCCCCTGCCAAGATGGGGCCGATGTTAATGCTGAGCACCGATAGACCCACTAGAATGCCGCCACCGACAATCGCGATCGTCGCAATACTTTTCAAGACCCCCGAAATGGTCTGAATGCGTTTGGACAGGCGATCGGAAGTGCTGTCTATCCTCCAGAGAGAGCCTTCGCTGATAGCGGCAAACAGCCGGTTAATCCCCACATAGCTCGACCGCAGCAAAACATAAACTACCAGGATAACGGCAGCGAGTTGAAACAGTGAGCCTTGAATCCAGCGCAGGGCAATTAACTGCAACGGTCGCGTTTGAACGAACAGCCCCAAACCATACAAAAGACCGACCAGCCAGATTGAAATTAGCGCGAGCTGAAGCCAAAACTGGAATAGATCGTCGTGCATTTGGATGCGTTTTTTCTGCTCCTCTCGGGCCTGTTCTGCCGCAACCCGCTTGACTTCGGTTGCTTCGTCAATATTGTCCGATGGGGGGGCTTCGAGATCTTCCGATGGCGCTAAATCTGCAGTTTCCTCTTCGAGTTGCGCGAGGGTGCGTTCGTGTTGCCGGCTCGATTGCTTTTTTAGCCAACAGATAAACAGACTCGATCCCGCTAAGCCCGCGACCAAAAGCCCTGCCACAATTCCCTGTCGAACGAGATAGCGGTGCGAGCGCTCCTGTCGAGCCCGCAATAATGCGGCATCTACACTTTTGACGATCTCTTGGGCTCTCACAGGCAAGGAAACCCCTGCGATCTGAGCATCCAGGTTCGTCACGCTCATGAGATATTGACCGTCCACTTCAATCACCAGAAAGCCGCGTCCATCCTCCCGAACGGCGCGGACCTCAGGTAGCGTCGGACTGGCAACGGCCTCGCGGGCGATCGCTCGCAGTTGCCTCTCAATTTGGCGAGCGCGGTTATCGGCTGGGGAAATGGGTTCGCTTTCCTCAGGACTGGTCATCGCTGCTGGGGCCGCCACTAAAATCACTTGGCGACCGTCGAAAACTACCCAACTGGTTTCAATCTCTGAATCGAACGACTCGAACCGCGGATTGACTAACTCGTCTAGCCCGAGATCGGGGAATTGGGCCACGAATTGAGGGGGATTGGCGGCAGGGGCAGGTTGCCAACTGAACGCCAAACTGGCGATCGCCCCCAGTAGTAAGCCCACAAGCCAACGTCGATCGCGAACTTTCATATTTCCACCCAAACAGATACCGATCCTGGCTGACAGACAAACTCCCCCCACCCAGACGGGTCCGAATATACCAGATGGGAAACCTGTTCGGTAATGTCGCGGTAGGCCGCATTGGGCCGAGCTACATCCATGCGCTTCATCCCTCCCGACCGATTGCTCATGGCCACCGCCATGGTTTTGGGGCGATCGCGATTGCCCCAGCGGGTCCACCCCACCAAATGGGACTCGTCAAAATAATCTCGCTGCTCGCCATAAGCGTAGTGGGTGCGGGCCTCCATCAAGCGATCGATGAACCACTGATGGGAATCCATCACGATGTGATAAGTGTGTCCGTCTCCCCCCCTTCCTTCATACTCCGCGCCATCATAATCGGCACAGAAAACACTGGGATACCCTCCCTGGCGCAGCAAGATGAGGGCATAGGCCAGCGGCTTGAACCAAGCTTCCACCACTGAGTCGTGTATCTCTAGCGGCTGGCTGTGGTGGTTGTCCACAAACGTGACCGCTCGGCTGGAGCATTCTTGCACTAGCGTTCCCCGAAAGATTTGGCGCAGATCGTACCGATCGCCTGCGCGACTGGCGTGGTGAAAGTTGTAGTGCAGCGGCACGTCCAGCAACGCCAAGCGGTGCTTTGTTTCGCCTAGAAACCAGCGCAGCGGCCCCACATCCCCCAACCAATATTCGCCAAAGTTGAACAGCGACTTTCCAGGCAACAGCCCTCGATCTCGAGCGGTGCGATCGAGGCTGTCGAGCCAAGCGGCGATCGCCTCAAACGGCAAATCGATCGCTGCATCCAACCGAAATCCGTTCACCCCCGTTACCTCTAAAAACCAGCGGCTCCACTCCGGCAGGCGATCGCGCACAATCCCCGATTCGCCGTGAAACACAATGTCGGCATAGACCTGCATTTGTTCGGCCTGCAGTGCCTTGACGGTCGCGGCCAATTCTCCCCCCTGGTTGTACTGCCGCAATGAGGCGGCGCTAGAACCGAAGTCAGGCGTTCCTGGGTGTAGCCACGCTTCGGACAACAATTCATCGAGACCGTCCATCTGACTGACGGTATGAGCCGGGGGCAACCAAAGGGCAGTGAATCCAACTGTCGCCAGCTGTGAAGCCCGATCGGCTAGCGATTGCCACAGCTTGTTGCTAGGGGGCGAGAAGCTGTGAAAGCACTGCAGCATAGTGCCGTTGATGTCAGACATACGATCGAACAGCAGAGGTGCCCAGCTATTATGACGCCTAGACCTCGCGATCGTCAGAATCGTTGCGAAAGCCAACCTCCTCGAAGGGCGTGCAACAATCTGTCAACTTCGGATATTCTCATCGTGCTTTTAGTCAGTCACCACAGTCGTAGAGTAGTCTGGTGTGCAATCGTATCGCGAGCTTCCCAAACGCATGAGCGATTACTACAAACCAGAGCACCTGCCCAACTTCAGCAAAATCGGCGAAGGTAATCCCGAGCTAGCCGAGAAGTTTTTTGCCTACTACAATTCAGTATTTGCCGGTGGAGCGCTCTCGAAGCGAGAAAAAGCATTGATTGCCTTGGCCGTCTCCCATACCGTGCAATGCCCCTACTGCATTGAGGCGTACAGCCAGGAATCGTTGCAGCAGGGGGCCGATCTGGAGGAAATGACCGAGGCGGTGCATGTGGCCGCAGCCATTCGCGGCGGGGCCTCGCTCATTCACGGGCTGCAAATGCTCGATCGCGTCAACCAGATCTCGATGTAAGCCAACCATTCATCTAAACCGCTTGAGGACCGTTTGCAATGGAAGATATCGTATCGACCCCAGCTTGGGCTTCTGTCGATCCTGCCGCGATCGATCTCGATTCGAGCGAGGCTGGACCCAAACGGATCCTGTCGCTATTGAGACGCCGATCGCCCCTGGCCTCCCCTCAACATCAACTGGCCGTCCTGCAGGAGCTAGAGATTGCCGAAAATAGCCAATCGAGTGACTTCAAGACTGCCTTAGCCAACAGCGATTGGGCACGGCTTTCCCCCGGTACTCTCGAAATTTTTCAGATCAACATCGGCAAGTTGTGCAACATGGCCTGCCGTCACTGTCACGTCGATGCCGGCCCCGATCGCACCCGCGAAAATATGGATCGCGCCACTATCGATGCCTGTTTGGCCGCCCTCGATCGCACGCAAGCCCATACCGTCGATATCACGGGAGGAGCTCCCGAACTCAACCCCCACTTCCGCTATTTGGTGGACCAATGCGTCGCCCGAGGCAAGCACGTTATCGATCGCTGCAACCTTACCGTGCTGCTGCTGCCGGGGCGACAGGATTTACCTGCATGGCTGGCGGATCGCGGTGTAGAAGTGGCTTGCTCGCTGCCCCACTACCGCCAGCGCAATACCGATGCGCAACGGGGGGACGGTACCTACGAGCAATCGATTGAAGCGCTCAAGCGACTCAATGCCGCTGGCTACGGTCAAGGAAACCCCAAACGACGCCTGACCTTAGTAACCAATCCCGTCGGCGCGTTTTTAAGCCGCGATCGAGAGCGCGCGGAGCAAGAGTGGAAACAAGGGCTAGAGCGCAACCACGGCGTCACGTTCGATCGCCTAATCGCCATCAATAACATGCCCATCTCTCGCTATTTGGAATGGTTGCAAGAGTCAGATAACTTGCAAAGCTATATGGAATTGTTGGTGAATGCGTTCAATCCGGGGGCGATCGAGGGGTTGATGTGCCGCAATACCCTCTCCATTGGCTGGGATGGCCGCATCTACGATTGCGATTTCAATCAAATGCTGGATTTGGAATTAGCATTGCCGGACAAACAGCGCCCCACCATCCACAATTTCGATCCAGAATTATTGGCCCAGCGAACTATTGTGACCGATCGCCACTGCTTTGGCTGCACGGCAGGGGCAGGCAGTTCCTGCGGCGGGGCAACTGAGAAGTAATTCATGGCTCCAGCTAAAATAGGCGGTTTGCAGCTAGAACTTCTGTATCCCGTTCGGCGGAGACTTCCTGTCGCCAAGCTCGAATGCCCCCAGCCAGACTGCTGGCATCTATACCGACTTCGGCCAAGTACTGCTGTGCCCGAGCGGACCGAACACCTCGCTCGCAATACAGCACTACCTCGGGTTGCTGTCCGGTTTCCCGTTGCACTTCTGCCACGAGTGCGCGCAATTGTTCTACTCCAGCCTTCGATCGCAATTGCGGCAGTGGAAGTAAGGCACTTTCGCCAATGCGATCGCGCTCGTATTCCCAACCAAAACGCACATCTACCAGCAGAATCGGTTGCGGCGCAGGGGTAGCAATTAGTGCGATCGCCTCGACCTCGGGCACGCCATTCGCATCAAACCGAGCCCGCACATCGTAGGCGGCTACCCCCGCAGAGAGTGCAGCAACGAGAACGGCTACGCTCAATCCGATGGTTAGGGGACGAGAGGTCCATTTCGTCACGGGCTTACCTCCAACTCCTGTCATGCCAGCAGATCGCGATCGCTGTTCGTGGGTACTCTCGCTAAGGTAGAATTCACCGGACGGAGATGTACTCAAGCACAGCCGACAGCCTAAACCTCCGTTCCGGTGCAATGAAATGTTAGGTGGCAAGCGAGAACCCTGTTTTTTGTCCCTCTGAGGAAAAGGTACTTGACGATACGGTAACGATGACATATGCTTATAGTACAACTCCCCAGTAATAGCTGGTTGGGTAGCCTAAATGGCTACCTCTAAGTTTAAGAAATTTAAAGTCTGCCCATTACAAGTTGGCAGGCTTTGTTTTTGGAAAGGCAAGCAACTTTGGCTAAACGTAGCATCATATATATAGATGGCTTCAATTTCTATTATGGTGCAGTCAAGGGCACTCCTCATAAGTGGCTAGATCTACAGAAATATTTCAAGCTGCTTAGACAGGCTGATGATATAAAAAAAATTTGGTACTTTACCGCAAAAGTCAGCGGAAACCAGCTAGCCAGGCAAGAAACCTACTTTGATGCGCTAGCCACTTTGCCGCTCATTGAAATGGTATTCGGGCTGTATAAACTCAAAACTTTGCGCTGCAAAATAAATGGGTGTGGCTATCAAGGCAAGAAATCCTATAAGGTTCCTGAAGAAAAAGGAACGGATGTCAATATTGCTCTACAAATGCTAGATGATGCATATCAAGGTGCCTGTGACCGCATAGTTCTTGTTTCGGGTGACTCCGATTTAGTACCAGCGGTGAAGCTAGTCAAGAAAAGACATCCAGCGATCAAAGTTACTGTCTATATTCCTGCGTCTGATCGTAGACGAGGAGCAGCAAGAGAATTGAGGCGGGTTGCTGACAAGCATAAAAGTTTACCAACAGTGCTGCTTTCAAAGGCTCAATTTCCTCAGAGTCTCACAGGAGCTTCAGGGCGAAACATCAGGAAGCCTGCAAATTGGTAGCCAGACACTAGATGAGAGTAGTTTGAGCCACCTAACATCACCTAGCGCAAGCTTCATCCTACTGGACCTCTAGGCTTCTCACCAGCCATGTCTTTTCGCCCACATGCCGGTCGCAATCCTCACTCGCTCGCCTTAGCTCGTCGCATTCGCGCTATACAGGTGTTTGGGGCTGCTGGGTTAACCTTCATTGCATCGTTTGTGCTCCACTACTATTTCCAGAACCTGAACGAGGCATTCAGGATCGTCGGGGAAACGCCCGTGCGGGTGCCTGTTTACGTTTATGCAATCTTTGCACTGCTGGCGATCTCTCAACTCGCTTACGGAGTTTTGCTGTGGCGGCAAGGCGATCGGGTTATCCAGGGGGCAAAGGGGGAGGAAGGCATTGCCGCCGAGCTCTCTCAACTCAAAACTGAAGGGTGGGCGATTGAGTACGGCCTCAAGATTCTGAGCGTGGGGGATGTGGATGTGGTGTGCCGATCTCCTCGGGGCAACGCCTATGCGATCGAGGTTAAATCCCATCGCGGCCACGTCATAAAAGACGGCGAGCGGCTGCGCAGGCAGTACGGTCAAGAGATCTACGACTTCGAGAACGATTTTCTGGCCCAAACGCTGAGGCAGGCAAAAGCGGTCCAGCAATTGAAGCAATGGCCATTTGTCACCCCTATTTTGGCTTTCTCGCGGGCCTCCGTCCGCATTGGACCGGGCAAGCTGCGCGGGGTCTATGTACTGCAGAAAAATCGCTTGGCGGATCTGTTGCGCGATCTAGGTTAGGTCGCGCCGGTTGCGGGCAAATGTCGAGGGGGTCAATGCATTGTCAGGCAAGCTTGCAGTGGGTTGATGCAGATCTATTCGATCTCTCGCATTTGCGCATCGTCAGGATTGAAGCCGTTGGGGAATTGAGTGTTGCGATCGTAAAGGGCATTGCGGAAGTTGGGCAACGGCGCGAGGGTTTCCTGAATTTGGGACTCGGCAATATCAGTGCCCTGAATCAGCGCTGAAATGAAGAGCATTTTGGCCAAATCTCGATCGTCGAGGTCGATCGCACCGTCAGGCTCGAAGAGCTGGTCTTCTTCCACCTCCGCTTGACGCATAATGGCTTCGCGAAGAACCTCCGCCCAGAGGGGAACCCCTGCGGCGATCGCACTGCCAATATCCTCCTGCCCCCACTCGATATCCCGCAGATCCGCCCCGGCTAAATTGGCCCGCTCGAAGTTCGTCCGCCGCAGATCCGCTCCCGCGAGATTGGCTCCGCGCAGATTGGCCCCCGAGAGGTTGGCTCCTGCCAAATTGGCATAGCGGAGATTGGCATTAGCCAGTTGGGCTCCCTCTAGATCGGCATCGACTAAATTGGCCGCCTGCAGATCCGCCCGCTCGAATTCTGCATCGATCAGATTGGCCCGATCGAGATCGGCCCCCTGCAAATCGACGCGGTTGAGATTGCAACCGGGGCAGTTGCCCGTTTTTTCCAATTGTCCGGTATCGTTGCAGGCTCCCAGAGCGATCGCCACTGCTGCCACCGCCAATACGGGCCAAGGTTTAGCACTCATAGCAGCTTCTCCTGCAGAATCTATCTCTACCTTAACGGGTCGACATCAGACCTACAGAGGCGATCGCGGCTCGCTTGCTGCGCGGTTGAGAACTCCAATTTACAGCAAGCAGCAATCGCCTCCTCCAGCCGGCGGCCAACACCAGCCTCAGCACGCGAATGGCATGCGATTGGGCATCTTGCCTAGGATGGGAATGATGCTGGAGTAAGGTCGTGCGAAATTTACTATTGGCGATCGTTGTATTGAGCTTATCGATCGCTCCGGCGATCGCTCGGACCGCCTTGGAGTTGCACCAGCAACTGGACCGTGCCGTAGGCGATCGAGCCTGGGGAGAGGCGATCGCCATTGTGGACGAGTTGATGGCAGCCGAGCCCGAGCGATGGGCAGAGCTGCAGGCATATCGCGATCGGCTCGAACAATTGGCTGCCGCGACTCCTACCCCAGTGCCCGAACCCGCTGAAACGCCGAGCCCTCAGATTTTGAGAGCAAATGTCGAACGCATCGAGGCAGCCGAGCTCGACCTCGGCAGTATCCAAATCCGACGAGTCCGCGTTGTCGCCACCGGCCCGCCCCCTCCGTTTGCAGGTCGTCCCCGCCGCAACACCTTCAGGCTCGGTTCGTCCTCGGGCATCCCCGCCAGACCCAGTGCCAGACAATACAACACCACATTTCCATCGGAATATACCGCCAGTGTGATGGTTGTGGCCCCTCGCGGCACTGAGGATGTAGTGCTGGAAGCAACGCTGCGCAGTGCAACAGGCCGCAGTCAGACCAGAAGGGCACGGTTGGGCGATCGCGATCGCAGCACCCTCACATTCACCTTTAGTGCCGCTGCAGTGTCCGCTCCCGTACGACTGGAGATTGCGGTCCCTGCCGCCAATCTGACGCGATCGTTCAGGTTGGATGTGCCCAGTCGCGACGAGCCCATTCGCCTCTAACAGCAGTAGGACGCAGCAGAAAACCCATCAGCTCGGGAAGCAGCAATGTTAGCTGCCTGCCCTCCAACCAGCAGCCAACATCGGCGTCAACACGCGAATGGCAGCGGCATATTGAGGATCGGTTTGGGTACCGATGTCGGCAGGCGTGAGATCGAGCTGGGCAATATCGGCGACAGTGAGTTCGACTTCCACATCGGGGTCGATCCCCACCTGATGAATATCCCGTCCTGAAGGAGTGCGATAGCGCGCCGTGGTGAGGGCCAAGCCCGCCCCCCCCGACAGAGCGTGAACCGCCTGGACAGATCCTTTGCCAAATGTCGTCGTGCCTACCAGTGTGGCGCGATCGTTGTCTTGTAGAGCACCGGCTAAAATTTCGCTGGCGCTGGCAGAACCGCCGTTGATTAAAACCACAATGGGCTTATCGGAAAGAGCGCGATTGTGGGCCAACACCTGTTCGCGCACCCCCTGGCGATCGACCACCTGCACGAGAGCCCCATCATCCACAAACATGCGGGCAATTTCAGTGCTGGAAAACAGCAGTCCCCCAGGATTGGAGCGCAGATCGAGCACGTACCCCTGCGCCCCGGCCTCCTCCAGCTCTTCCAGAGCGGCTCGCATCTCTCGGGCGGCGTTGCTGCTGAACTGAGAAATGCGAATGTACCCGATCGTGTCTGAGCCGATGCGACGCAGGTCGTGGCGAACGGCAGGTAACGAAATCACCTGGCGTACCATAGTGAAATCCAGTACTTCGCCCTGGCGGCGGACGGAGAGGGTGACGGATGTGCCCACCTGACCCCGAATCAGATTGACCGCTTCTAAGATGTCCATACCCTCTGTACTCACCCCATCCACAGCCACAATGGCATCCCCGCTTAAAATGCCTGCTTCCGCTGCCGGGAAGCCTTCGTTCGGGGCAATCACCACAATGTCTTCGGTGTCCGCATCTACCGCCAACTGCATTCCTACCCCCGTCAGTCGCCCGGAGGTTTCAATACGCATAGAAGCAAATGCATCGGGATCTAAAAAGCGCGTGAAAGGATCGTCCAGCGTTCCCAGCAGATCGCGAATGGTGTCGTAGGCGTCTTCGTCGGTGACGTACTCGCGCGCGAGTAGCTCGGCACGCTGCTGCAGCCAATCTTGACCGTTATAGCCAGTATCCACAAATTCTCGATTGACGAGCTGCCAAACCTCGTCCACGATCTCTTTAGGACTACTGCGCAATTCGGCCCAACTGGGGCTAGCCATCTGCATGCTCAGCAGGCTAGTCACGATCGCGATCGCCGCAAGTTTGAGGGGAGACATCGAGCTCATGGGGATGATGCTGGGGACTTCATGACTATCCTAGCGATTCGGCAATAGGGGGGCATACGCGAAAGTCCATAGTTTTGCGATGAGAAGATCTCGCCCTGGCTCGACGTGGGGGTCAATATAGAGATGAGAGTCAATATATAAGGTGTGACTATGGAGCTTCCCAATCTATCAGTGGATACGATTTGGGCCATTTTGAACGGCGATCTCGAAGACGAGGTGGTGAATGCTTTGGTCTGGAGATCGCTCAACTATAGCTACGATCCCGACACAGATCGGTGGGATGCATCAACTGCCGAGCCTCCTTGGCACGAGGTCGAAGCTCCCAACTTCATCGGCAGCCGCCCCGACACGATTGCGCTGACCCGCTCTATCCCAAAGGAATACAAACAACTCCTCAAAGAACGACTCGATTTTCAGGGCTACCAAGTCCACGAACTCACACCCCAAAAAACTCGGCGGGCGACTGCAGCGAATTGGCTACTCTTTCGCTTGACGGCGCAAATATCGCCTAGCGGCAAGGATGATAGTGACTAACGTTCAGCTTCAAAGAGATCCTTGATGCGTCGTTGAAACTCACAGGCCGTCTGATAAGGATTAGCCGCATACTTAATCGGCCTGCCGACAACAATATAATCCGCACCATTGAGAAATGCTGCTTCGATATCAACGGTGCGCTTTTGATCGTCAGTATTGTCGACTGGTCTTATACCTGGTGTGACGACCAAAAAATTTTTCCCTAAATCGCTTCTTAACTCCCTTGCTTCTAACCCAGAAGAAATAACACCGTCACATCCCAAGCTAAGAGCTCTTTTTGCTCTCGAAAGAACCAACTCTTCAACATCACACTGAAATCCCAAGTCATTCAGATCGCCCCTGTCTAGGCTAGTTAAGACGGTTACAGCTAAAATTTTTAATTCGCCTTTCGCTCGAACCGCTGCTTCCAAAATTGCATCGTTCCCATGCACTGTCGCAAATATGGCTCCCTTGTCTTTTAGCTGTTTAACAGCAGATCCAACCGTCTGAGGGACATCAAAAAACTTCAGATCGACGAAAACTTTCTTGCCGCGATCGACGAGCCAAGATACCATGTCATAGTAGCCGCCTGCCATGAACATCTCTAGACCGAGCTTATAAAATTCAACTGAATCTCCTAATGTTTCAACCATTGACTTTGCTGCTTCACGTCCATCAAAGTCAAGGGCAAATATTAGCCTTTCTTTAGTTTCAATCGGCTTCTCTGAAAGATAAGATTTTTGATTCATGAAGATTTTCAATAGCACTAAAAGTATGCTTTTTTGAAGAGCTACTCAGATTTGGTCGGAAGACAAACAAAAAGCTGCCGAATGGGGATAGTTTATCACTTTACCACAGGGAACAACCGACGACTGGGGATTAGGTTGGAGGTTGTCGACAGCATCACGCACCCTACAAGAGTGGCGCTCGCAATGTAAATCACTCGATAGGTATCCGAGAACAATTCTTCGTTAGACTCTATTTGGCTTCTCGGTACGCGACCGTTTGCCATTCTTCGATCGCCCCCACAGGCACCGCAATTGCCACATCTCCATCCAGCGTTGGCAAAACCAACTTCAACGGCGCATTCGCATCCACCTGCGACACAATGGCAGCAATATCGAATTGCCCCACATTCGCAGGCACGATATTATCCGCAAACACTCGCTCGGAGGCATCGGTCGCCACAAACGTTTGCCCGCGATAGTTCGTCAGCCTCAAGGCTTTTCCTCGCTGCACCTCCACCCCACCGGGAAACCCCACTAGCCGCAACAACATCCAAGCACTGCCATCGGGAAACGATCGTTTGAAGGCGATCGCCTGCCAAGGTCGTCCCGCATCGTCTTTAAGGGATTGAAACGACTTGTAGAGCATCTGCCCCGGAGCCTCTTGCACGAAATCCAGACGAGCGATCGCGGGCGAAGCCAGCCCATTCCAATAAACTGAGACCGTCAGTAGAATGGCGATCGCCCAGCAGACCCCGCACAAACTCCGCTGGAAACTCAAACAAGGCGCAAACTTGGTGGAGATACATACCATTTTGAAGCTCGGCAATCTTTCTCTATACACCTGTTGTACACCAGTTGAATGCCCTCGACAGCACGGGATGAGCAAAGGAGTTAGAGATATGGGGCAAATCAAATTTGAGCTGAGCCAGACAGAAATTTTCTAATTTTTTTCAATCTTTTTTGACATTTATGATAAGATTATTAAATGAGTAAAAGCAAAGAAAAGGCGCTCGAACAGACATATTAGGTAATCTTATGAAAATCGCCATCTTATCCCAAAAGGAATCGCTCTACTCGACTCGTCGCCTCAAAGAAGCTAGTGAAGAGCGCGGACATACAGTCAAAGTAATTGACTACTTGCGCTGCTATATGAATATTACTGCCCATAACCCTAAAATTATTTATCAAGGCGAACCTTTAGAAGATTTTGATGCAATTATTCCCCGCATTGGAGCCTCTCAAACCTTTTATGGAACGGCGGTGGTTCGGCAATTTGAAGTCATGGAAGTTTTTGTAGCCAATAGCTCTCAAGCGATCGCCCGTTCGAGAGATAAACTACGCTGTTTGCAAATCCTAACTCGCCAGGGAATTGGCTTGCCCGTGACTGGATTTGCCCACTCCACCAAAGATATCGAGGGTTTGATCGATACAGTGGGTGGAGCTCCACTAGTGATTAAACTGCTGGAGGGAACGCAGGGCATTGGAGTCGTGCTGGCAGAAACGAGATCGGCAGCTAAGTCAGTAATTGAAGCCTTTCGGGGCTTAGATGCCAATATTTTGGTACAAGAGTTTATTAAAGAGGCAGGAGGAGCCGATCTCCGCTGCTTTGTGGTGGGGGAAAAGGTAATCGCTTCTATGCAGCGTCAGGGTGCTCCAGGAGAATTTCGCTCGAACATCCATCGCGGGGGCTCGGCTTCTGCCATCAAGCTCACCCCAGAAGAACGCAGCACGGCAGTTCGGGCTGCCAAAGCGATGGGACTGCAAGTTGCTGGAGTGGATCTGCTGCGCTCCAACCACGGCCCTGTGATTATGGAGGTCAATTCTTCCCCTGGATTGGAAGGGATCGAGGCTGCAACGGGGGTAGATGTTGCGGGCAAGATCGTTGCATTTATTGAGAAAAATGCCGCTCCGGGGAACAAGCGCGATCGCGTCCAATACTGAGGCGTGAGTTGATGAAAGCCCCTGCCCCCATATTTGAAATTGCTGGAGTGACCGTGACTCCTGGCACCCAGCAGCGCTTCGAAATTCCTGTTGCCCGCCTGCCAACCCAGACGATGCTGTCTTTGCCCGTGACAGCGATCAATGGCCGCTACGAGGGGCCTCGACTGTGGCTGAGTGCCGCCATTCATGGCGATGAAATCAATGGTGTCGAGATTATTCGACAGGTTTTAGCTCGCATTAAGCCCAAACGACTGAGGGGTGCCCTGATTGCCGTTCCGATTGTGAACGTGTTCGGATTTATCGAACAATCTCGCTATCTGCCAGATCGGCGCGATCTGAACCGTTTGTTTCCAGGCTCGGCCAGAGGATCGCTAGGCTCTCGCCTCGCACACTTGTTCTTGCAAGAAGTGGTCAGCCACTGTACCCACGGCATCGATTTACATACAGCATCCCATCACCGCACCAACTTGCCTCAACTGCGGGCTGACTTACAAGATCCAGAGACCTATCGTTGCGCCCGAGCCTTTGGAACTCCCGTCATTATTCACGCCGCGACGAGGGATGGTTCCCTCCGTCAGGCAGCAGCCCATCGCGGCAATTCTATTTTGCTCTACGAGGGAGGAGAAGCTCTCCGCTTCGATGCCAAAGCGATTCGGGCCGGAGTAGAAGGCATTTTTCGGGTGATGTCAGTACTGGGAATGTACGAGTCAGACTTGAATGAGTTATCTAAACCTCCTCTGGAAGTGACCCAAACAAAATGGATTCGGGCTTCTCGCGGCGGTATTTTCCACAGAGAAGTAGAGCTGGGTCAGACAGTCGCCAAGGGGCAAACTTTAGGATTTATTTCCGACGCCTTTGGCGAAAAAAATGTCAAGATCCGTGCTTCTTTGCACGGATTAGTGATTGGTCACGCACAGAACCCCCTAACAAACCAGGGAGATGGTTTATTTCATTTGGCAGATTTGAGTCACTCTACATCAACTTAGGGCTTGTCAGTGAATCAGTTAGCGTGGAGAGCGATCGCCTAAGCCAACTCGGGGTCGGCAGACTTCTCTAAAGACTCGAATTCCAATACAGGCGAGAGTTCGACATTGAGACGACCGACACGAACTAACTGGGCGTAAGTCTCAGCTTCTACCGCTATCAACTCCTCTTTAAACCGCTCGTTCGCTAACTCCCGCAATGAGGGATATTCCTGCCGCAAGGTGTTCAGAGTAGCCTCGATTGCTTCAATTTGTCCCTTCACCAAAGAGGTCTGATAGCGGCAAACTTCAGTGTCGATGTCCTGTCGGTTGCGGGCTGCTTGCAAGTAGTCCAAGACGCGATTGAGGGCCACCAGCCGAGCCAGATTTTCAGTGTATTGAGACTGTAATGGTCCATCTCCCAAGAGATTCAATCGATCTAGCAGGGGCTTCACGGTCAGGCCCTCCACTAGCAATGTGAACAAAACCACACCGAACACGATCGCGAAAATCGTTTCTTGTTGGGGAATGACTGCTGGCACACTCAGGGCTAGGGCGATCGATACCGATCCCCTCAATCCCCCCCACCACAACACCGTTTGTTCGGCGAGCGGAATGTTTGACTTGGCAATGCCATTACTGATGGCCCCCAATCCATAGGTGGAGATCGCGCGGGAGGCCAAGGCAGCGGCGATCGCCACGGCGATGGGAACGATATTCTCTGCCAAACCGCTAAAGCTAATGCGATCGCCAATCAGCAAAAACACAATCGAGTTGACAAAAAAGGCAACAAAATCCCAAAACTCCGTCACCACCAGCCGCGTGCGCGGGTTCATGCCAATGCGGGAGCCAAAGTTGCCCAAAACGATCCCGACGGTGACCACTCCAATCACCCCCGAGCCCCCCAACTCCTCCACCAGCAGATACGTCCCGTAGGCTGCCACCAATGTGAGTGACTGTTCCACCATGGGCAAATCGAACCGTTGAGTGAGATAGGAAATGCCAAATCCCACCACGGCCCCAAGCCCCACCCCAACTCCAACCACCACCAGAAAACCGGAGATCGCCGACGCCACCGTAAATTCCCCCTGTCCGAGGGGGATGCCCACCAGCAGGCCAAAGGCTACAACCGCAACGCCGTCATTAAACAGGCTTTCCCCTTCCATCAAGACTGTTAGACGCTTGCTGGCCCCCAGCTCTCGAAACAGTGCAATCACCGATACGGGGTCTGTAGCCGAGAGACTGGCTCCAATCAGCAGGGCAATGGGTAGCGGCAAGGCCGCCCAGCGATTCAGGCCCAATCCGATCCCCAGCACCGAAATCACGACTCCGAAGATCGCATACAGCAGGATGGGTACCCAATCTTGCCTGAGTGCTTTCCATTCCAAATTCCAAGCCGCCTCGAACAGCAGGGGAGGGAGAAAGATTAACAAAATCAGCTCGGGGGACAGATCCACTAGCCGCACGTCCAAAAAGGCCAGACACAAGCCCACAATCACCAGCAATAGGGTGTAAGGCACCTGCCGCAGCCAATTGGAAAATCGAGATATCGTCGCAACGCTTAACGATACTGTCAGGACCAGCAGAAAGCGCTCTAACCCCCGTTCGACCGTGATTTCGGTGGCAGATTCTAGAACGTCTGGGGCAGCTTGGGCGAGAAAGAGAGGCAACATTGTGGATAGAGAATCGCGATAAACCGATGGACTGGAATAGAAGCGCTACAGTGAGTCTAGAGTGACGAGGCTAAGTCTGCCACTGCGCTCTCTACCGTATCGTCTCTGACAAGACTTGCTCCAGATATCTTTGTCTTCCCCTTCAATCTCTTGCCTGCCATGACTGAGACCCCGACTGCCCCCCAGCTGGCCATCGATGCCGATTTGCAAGCCAAACTCGATCGCCTCAGAGCTATCTTTACTGACATGGACCGCGTGCTGGTGGCCTATTCGGGCGGGATCGACAGCACGCTAGTGGCCAAGGTGGCACTGGATATGTTGGGGGACGATGTATTAGCCATTACGGCAGTTTCTCCTTCCTTGATGCCGGAGGATTTGGACGAGGCGATCGCCCAAGCGCAATTCATGGGATTGACCCACGAGCTGGCGAACACCCACGAAATGGAGAACCCCAACTACGCCAGCAACCCCGTCAATCGCTGTTACTTCTGCAAAAGCGAGTTGCACGACACCCTCAAACCGTTGGCCAAAGAGCGAGGATATCCCTATGTGGTAGATGGGGTCAATGCTGACGATTTGCAGGATTATCGACCGGGGGTGCAGGCAGCCAAGGAGCGGGGAGCGCGATCGCCCCTCGCTGAAGTGGGTATTACCAAACTGGAAGTGCGGCAATTGTCGCAATCTCTCGGACTGTCGTGGTGGGATAAGCCCGCTCAGCCCTGCTTGAGTTCGCGGTTTCCGTATGGCGAGTCGATTACGCTGGAAAAGCTGGCACGAGTGGCTGCTGCGGAACGATATTTGCGCAATCTGGGCTGGCGTCAGGTGCGGGTGAGATCGGAGCAGGAGACGGCTCGGATCGAGCTGCCACCCGAACGAATTGGAGAATTTGTGACATCCACCGATCTCGATGCCCTCGTGCAGGCGTTTAAGGCGGCTGGTTTCGCCTACGTTGCCCTCGATTTAGAAGGCTATCGCAGTGGTAAATTGAACCGAGTTTTGTCTTCAGAGCAGCGACAAGAGTATGTCAGAGCTTAGAAGTCGCGATCGCTAGCCTTACGGCTAATGCCTGCCGGCATTATGCTGGAGGGAACCTAAAGGAGAGGTGCCGATGGCCTTCGATTGGTTCCGACGCAAAAAAAAAGCCGAGCCCGAACAAGAATCCCAAAAAGCGCCCGATGTCGCACCATCGAGCAAAACTCAGCCTGCGCGCGAACCTGAAACCCAAGCGACTCCGGCTCCAGCTAGCAGCGAAGATTACTTAGCCTTCGCGAAAGCCGCCTACGCCAATCTCAAAACCAAAGAAGCCACCACTGTCGCTCCTTCTGCGCCAGCTCCTTCACCTGCAGTTGCGCCCCCCAGCCTGCCCGAGCTGCCCGCCACCCCCAAAGTTGCCGAGAGCCCCGAACCCGTTGCTGAAGCACCTGCTGCTGTAGATCCCGCGCCCGAGACAGACGAACTCAATCCAGAGATTGCAACAGTTGACTCTCCAGAGGCGATCGCCCCCGAACCTGTTGCTGCCCAAGAATCTGCGATCGCCCCCGAACCCACCACAGAGCAACTGACCGAACTGGCTGCCACTGCCACCGCATCTGCAGAACCCTCCGCTCCTAAAGCCTTCTTCGAAATGGCCCCCAAAGCCTCCGAACGGTTGGAGGTGTTGGAGGCAGAAGCTCTCGAAGAACCCGAGCCCGCAGTTGAGGCCCCCGAGCCCAGCCTGCAAGCTCCAGCAGCCACAACTTATGTGCCCGACTTTGACGATGGTTTTGTTTGGTCTGCCGAAGTGCTTGCTTCTCAGGGTCGCGGCATTGAGGAAATCACGGTTGAGGAAATCACTTGGCTGCAGAAACTGCGGCGCGGTCTGGGCAAAACTCGTCTGTCGCTGATTAACCAACTGAAAGGTCTGGTGGGTAAAGGCCCCATCAACGACGAAGCGGTCGAGGAAATTGAAGCCCTGCTATTGCAAGCAGATGTAGGCATTTCCGCTACGGATCGAATTGTGGAAGCCCTGCAAAATCGCATGCGCGACGAAGTACTTCCCCCCGAAGAAGCTGTCTCCTACCTCAAGCAATTGCTGCGGGAGATTCTCTCTGTGGGCGAGCCCAGCTTTGCTCCTCAAGAAGATGGACTCAATATTTGGTTGATGGTGGGGGTCAACGGTGCAGGCAAAACCACCACCCTCGGCAAAATTGCCAATCTGGCTCAAAAGTCCGGTTATAAGGTTTTGGTGGCTGCTGCGGATACTTTCCGTGCTGCTGCGGTGGAGCAGGTCAAGGTGTGGTGCGAGCGGGCGGGTGTGGAGGCGATCGCCAATCCCGGCCAAAATACCGATCCGGCGGCGGTGGTGTTTGATGCGATCGCGGCTGCTAGATCTCGCAATGTCGATCTGCTGTTGGTGGATACTGCCGGACGCCTGCAAAACAAGAAGAATCTGATGGATGAGTTGACCAAAATCCGCCGCATTGTGGATAAAAAAGCCCCCGACGCTAAAGTAGAGTCCCTTTTAGTGCTCGATGCCACCCTCGGCCAAAATGGTCTGCGCCAAGCCCAAGTTTTCTCTGAAGCTGCCAACCTCAGCGGTGTCGTGCTGACTAAGCTGGATGGCACGGCTAAGGGGGGGGTGGCGCTGGCTGTTGCTAATGAAATGAAGTTGCCCATTCGCTTTATTGGTGTGGGTGAAGGGCTGGAAGACCTACGCCCCTTTTCCAGCTATGAGTTTGTCGAAGCTTTAGTCAGTGAGTATTAAAAAGGGTTGGGTTAAGGCTCTTAAGTAGAGGTACTTAAAACTCATCCATGTTAAGATCTGGAGTTTTCAGGCATTGCACTCGGCCCCCTAAATCCCCCACCAGTGGGGGACTTGTGAGAGTCTGTTGGCTTCGCTCTACGCCTTTAATGTCCACGATTCACAGGGTCGTCTTCCTTGTCTCAAAACCCCAGCTAGTACTGTGCTCAAGTCCCCCAGAATGGGGGATTTAGGGGGCGAATGCAGTGGTTAACAGCGTTAGTGAGGGGGACTAAAAGGTGCCTCATTAAAACTACAGGTTTCTGACTGGGTTTGGTTTATATATATCCTAGAGAGTTCGTTATGATGGCAATCTCATACCATTCCTATGTAACCTTGCACTTAATTTTCCTGGATTATTACAGTGACTAGCCTATTGTGGCAAGTTTTCGGGCGATCTAGTGACGAATTATTAAGCGTAGCTTCATATAAGATTGGTATCAGATCAATACACTTTTTAATGAAAAACATAAAATGAAACCCTTACCCTATCAAACTATTGCCGACTAACTACTGTTGGGTCTATGAAGGAGGGAGGCGATATACCAAAGATTGGATCAAAATTAACATTTGGATTGGCATCAATACCCCCACTAGCATTCAGGTCTCCTTCAGTGTGAGCAATTCCAGAGAGTGATGAATTGGACTGCAAGTTTATGCCCCCCTTTGAAAGAATTGCAGCTTCAATACTTACTCCATTTGCAACGGTAACAGTGCTTTGGGAGGCAAAAACTGTATTAACTAAGTCTTCATTGGGATCGACAATTATACTTCCGCTTATGTTGATATCGCCCCTATTGCTTGCAAAAACTAATTCACCTGAGGCATTAAAATTGCCATTTAGACTTATTGTTTTGTCTGAAATAACATTGGAACCATCAAAGGTAGACACCCCATCGAAGGTGATTCCACCGTTGTTAGTGATGACTGTAGAATTTATTAAAGTCACATCATTAAAATTTATGTCACCACCTCTAAGCTCAATCATACAATTTTCGATTGTTGCTCCTGAGGGGACTGGAAGGCCACTAAAATCGAGGAATATCACCTCATTAGCAGAACAATTCAAGTTGCTTATCGCGGTCTCAAATTGAGTAGCACTATTTTGGGTGTCTAATGTGTTGTTGCCAGTAAACTCATTTCTAGAAACAGTCACTTGGGTGACACCATCTGGCAAAAGGTTCGTGGTCACTTCAGCGTGAGTTGGTACGACAACATCAATATCATCAACTCGAACACGAGGGCCATTATCCGTCCTGCCGGTACCATCTCCAATGTCGGCTGAACTTCTGCAGTACTCTACCGATCTAACATCTACATTACAATTTGTTGCATCAACTCCTGCTGTAATATCGATGGCCTCAAAAGGATCGAGAGCATCATTCATTCGAAATTCGCCATTTTTAAGATTGAATCCGTTATTGCCGTGAACTCCTACCGTAAGCATTCCACCACCATCTAGAGTGATAACTTTCTCGCTGATGATTTCATCTGAAAATTCCGGCGTAGAATCTGTATCTACAGTCAATTGAACTGTCGCATCGCTTTGAGAGCTCGTAATCCCTTCTGTATAGGTTGATGTAATGCGTATAAATGTAGTATCACCATCGACCAAAGTTGCCAGTGGTGTACTTACGGCAGCAGCAGCCACCTGAATCTGTCCGCTACCCACGTTGGATGGAACTGGGATCGCGGGCATCGCGTTAATGGCAGCAACAATAGCTACTTCTGTATCGTATGTTCCAGGGCTATCCACAAATGCAAGCGCTGCATCAATCCCTGAATCTGCTAGGTATTTGGCTTGGGTATTAGCTGAAATGTTACGAGCAATGTTCGCATTTGAAACCACTAACGAACTAGCTCCGGCCCCTAGAACAAGAAGCACTGCCATGATCAAGAGCGAGGTCACCAATAAATAGCCACGTAAGTTGGGGCGAGAACCGAGTTTAGGCAGAAATTGTTTAGAGTACATGAGATGTCTAGCTCCAATTGTGAAAGTGTCTCAAGTCTAGAAAATATCGACAAAGTCTAGTAGATCGAACACATATCAATCAAACCTGAGGGTTAAACAGTACAATATCTAGCCACTTCTCGATACGTCGGAATCTGGGGTCAAATGTTCCACCAGAGACATCAGGAGCGACTCCGGCAGGTAAATCAATGTCTACAGAATCATATGGATACTGACGGTCTAGTTCTGGCTGTACCGATCGACCTCTTAAATAGATACCGACACGGCGATTGGAGCCTGGCGTCATAGTAGATGTCTCCCAATCAAACCAGTTGGAACCATTAGACCAATACAGGCGAAAATCTTCGATGCCTTCAGCTACTTGACCTGCTCCTGCTGGATTGTCGATCGTGCATTCAAAGGGATCTGCTGGAGCAGCCACCATAGCATCTGAACTGGTACAGGTATAAGTATTATTTGCCCTCATTAAAGTGGGACGACCAGTGGCTGTTGCGCCTGTAATCCAGTAGCGAACGTAATCAATAGTAAAAGTTGTGGGAAAGATCTCATTCAGTGAAATAATTTGGATGCATCCACTGCCCATTGCATTACTCGAACAGGTTCCTCCATCATCTGCTGCAGCACCAGCAGCCAATCGAGTGACTGTCGGGAGTGGATTTGCCGGATTGCCAGTGTGGAAGGGCCAGCCACCTGCATTGAAGAGCTCTTCAATATTGTTTTGCAAGACAACTGGATTGGCACTTCCGGGCAAATTACCAACTCCGTTACCCAAGTAGCCCGCCAATCGAACATCGCTTTGGAGTAAGGCAGTGGCGACTTCAGTACTCTGGGTGACTGAAACAATCTGTTCGTTCGTGCGATAGCTAGTAACTCCCGAGGAAAACAATACCCCTAAAGAGGCCAACACAAAGCCCGACATAATCGTGGCTACCAATGCTTCAGCTAAAGTAAAACCTCGTGCCGTTGCTAGAAGCGCAAGTTTTAGACGCGGACGATTCACGTACATTGGGGAAGCTCCCGCAGACATTTCAACAAATCATGTTCAAGGCTTTCAAACAAGCGATCGCATGAGCGAGATCGCGGCAGTCGGACAGATGAAAAGGCAGGCAAACTCGGTATATAACTGCGAGTTGCTAAGGAACTCTTAACGTAGAAACGGTGTAAGGCTCTATAGAGCCATTTGGGTCAGTCACTGTAACGGTTAACTGCTCTAAATCAGTGCCGGCACCTGCACAAACCAAAGTAGCTCCAAACTGGCAGCCGGTTCGAGTGGCATTCACGATATAGCCATTCACGGTTGGATTAGGGGCTTGGCCAGATGCCAAAACTTCTATAGTTTCTCTTGCAATGATGGCAGCCTCTTGAGAATTTACTGGAGCGAGATTAGCACTCAAAGCTGTCGCCTGCATTCTTGTTGCAGCCAAGATTCCGAGGGATAAAATCACTATTGAGGCCATCACTTCGGTAAACGAAAATCCTTGGGTCGATCGATTTCGATTAGACAATATCATTGCTTTTGTACCCTCCCAGCAGTTCCACTAATAGTGAGTTGCTCAGCATTTCCATTAAAGTTAAGATTGATGCTTTGATTTGCCAATCCGCCCCCACACGATGCAGCCAAACCATTAGCCTGCCAAACTACGCCATCTGTGCTAGTGCCTGAAGTGTTCCAAATTACTGTCAGTCCGTCAATAGAATCATCCAGATCGAGTCGATCGATGATAGGGTTAGCTGGGTTATTACAAATCGGTGTGGTTGAATTAACGACTTCAGTTATGACCCTATTTGTTCCAGGCGAAAGGTAGACAGCCACAGGTTGATTGCGCCTGATAGCTTGAAATCGGCCTGCCTGGAGAACTCCACTCAGTTGGCTAGCAGCATTGTCTAATGCCAAGCGATCGCGACCAGAATTCCACCCTGCGAAAACCACTGTCGATAGAGTTGCCCCTAAGACAGCCAACACCGCTAATTCCAGCATGGTAAATCCCCTCTGACGAGGCAGACTTTTACCAACTCTCGAAACTTTCTTCTGCCAAAACCAGTTGAGATACACATTCATGCCGCTGCACCTGAAAATCACACTTCAAACCAACATTAGATAGTCCTCAAGGCAACAGGCGATAAATGACACTATTGCGGGGAGGATACCCATATCAGGCTATAAAGTTACTCTGTTGCGTTAATTTCTATGAGCTTTAAAGTAACTTATGCGTACTATGATATACGGATTGCTCTGATTCCCTGCTCAGTTCTTCCACTGAAAAGATATGAGATCTTCATACAGGTTTTAGTTATTCTCCGTAAGTTTATGGAAACATCACGCGATCGCGCTCCTTCTCGACTGAGCCACGATCGCAGGCAGCCCGATCGCCCGATCGCTCAAAAGTCTAAATCGGCTGTTAGCTCCTCTGCATCCGTAGCATCTAGCGAGTCCGGGGATTCGCAGGGAAGCCCCCGATCGCCTTTCAGTTGAATTTCAGTCACGCTTTGCTCGGCGGTAACCAAAAAATGGCGGCATTGCTCTGCTAAGTGCATCCCTTCTTCATAGAGCTGTAGCAACTCGGCTAAAGGGAGCGTGCCTCGCTCCAACAAGGTGGCGATTTTTTCTAGACGAGCCAGTTGCTCTTCAAAGGAAGGGGGAGTAGAGCTATTCAAGGATTTTGAATTCGGGGTTGGCAATCTCGTCAATCGTAGCGCGAGCAGTTTGGTTGGCGCGCAAGATTTCGAGGCGATCGCCACTGGCGAGTCGACGATCGGGGGCAAGCCACTGACCGTTACTGCGCAAGAGAGCGAAGCCCCTTTGCAAGGGGGCTAGAGGATTTAGAGTCTGGAGGCGAAGCGCTCCAGTATCGAGTTGTTGGCGTTTTCGCGTCAGGCCGAGGTGGATCGCAGCATCTAATTGAAGTTTGGCTTCGTCGAGCTGTTGTTGAGCGGTGTGGAGGCGATCGCCAATGGAGCGGAAGCCGTAACTGCGGGTCAGGGTTGCGAGGCGATCTCGATGGCGTTCTAGGGTAACGGCGACGCGATGGGCGAAGTGCTGCTGGAGGCTGTCGAGTTGCTGGAGAAGATCGGTTTGGGGATAGGGGGTAGCCAGTTCGGCGGCGGCGGTAGGAGTGGCTGCGCGGGCATCCGCAACAAAGTCGGCGATGGTGTAGTCGGTTTCGTGCCCCACTCCCGATATGATTGGGGTTTGGGCGAGATAAATGGCTTCAGCGACAGCGGGGGTGTTAAAGGCCCAGAGATCTTCGAGCGACCCGCCGCCGCGCCCGACAATAATCAGCTCGTTGCTCCCCTGTCGGTCGAGGGCAGTAATGGCGCGAGCGATTTCGAGGGGAGCGCGATCGCCTTGGACAGCAGTACCGACAAAGTTAATGTGGCAGGCGGAGAAGCGGCGGTTGAGGGTGCTGAGAATGTCTCGGATGGCGGCTCCGGTGGGGGAGGTGGCCACGCCAATCGTTAACGGCAGCGAGGGGAGCGGGCGTTTGCGATCGCGATCGAAGTAACCTCTATCGGCAAGATCTCGTTTGAGGGCTTCGAAGGCAAGATAGAGTTCCCCTTGTCCGAGAGGGGTGAGATGCTGGCAGTCAAGTTGATATTGACCTCGGGGAGAATAGATGGCGAGATCTCCCGTAACAATAACCTGCATGCCGTCGCCGGGTAAGAAGTTGAGCGGTCGACCGCGCCAGAGGGTGCAAGCCACCTGACCGCCTTCGTCTTTCAGGGTGAAGTAGCGGTGACCCGAACTGGCCCGCTTAAAATTGGAGATTTCGCCCGTGACTCGAACAGTCCCGACTGCATCGGTCAAGATCGCGGCGATCGCCTGATTGAGTTCTGTAACGCTGAGGGGCTGCATATGCTGAGGAGCTTTATGTCTGGGGCACTGGGGAACGTGTTTTACCATAGCCTCTCGAGCTGCAAGCGCGATCTTGTGGAGCGATCGCGCGTGGCACAGCGCTTCGCTCTGTCAAAACTTCGTCTCGAACTCCAACGACAGGCGATCGTTACCCTCAAAATCCGTCCCCGATCGCAGCAGCAGGCGATCGTTGAGGCGGAATCTCGTATTGAACCGCAGCGCTTCTTGCGTGTCGGTGAGACTCTGCTGAACTGAAACAGACACCCCCGCCCCCAAATCCTTAGCTGCTTCTAACCCCACCTCCAAACTGCCGCTTTCCCCCGTAAACGGAGCCACCCGCAGCTCGTCGAGACCAATCAGGTTGCCTATCGCATTCTGGGCCCCAAACACAAAGGTAGAGAGAGCAAAACCCGCAATACCGCCCTGACCGATGCCCCCCAAACTGGCTCCGCCCAGCAAGGCGACAATTTCGTCGGGAGTGCGATTGGGGGAGCTACTCAGTTGAATGATGTTGCGGTTAGCAGCATCGTTGCCAGCGAGTTCGCTGGCTCGCCCCTGAAGATCGGCCCGGATTTGAATGGTGTCCTGTTCGGTCAAATTATTGGGAACGCTAGTATCGCTGCTGCCGAGCGATCGCGTCACCACCCGTTCCTGCATTTCCCGCACTTCGGTGAAGACCCGCAGATCGAGCAAAGGATCGATGCCTCCAGCACGATCGAAAACAACGGTGTTGGTGCGACCGCGATCGACCCGCAGGTTAGTAATGCCTAAGTTGACATACCCCTGCCGAATATCAATCGTTCCTTCCGGCTGCACGTCGTCCGGGGTGCCATTCAGAATTAAGTCTCCACGAGCACTGAAGGCAAATAGTGGAATGCGGGCCACCTGAACCCGATCGTCCAAGGTCAGGGCTAACTGGTTGAAGCGAGGGGTCCAGGGTAGGGCTGGCTCTTCGGAGCGATTCGAGCCCGATGGAATTGAAATGGTACCGTCGCGGAGGGTAATTTCACCGCCCAGTTCTGGCGCGGTTAGGGTGCCGCCAATCGCCAGCAGGCCATTCACCTCTCCTTTATATAGGTCCGGTAGGTCCAGCTCGAGTTGCTCCAAAGTGACGGATAGGGGGGCTTCGTGGACTTGTAAGGCGCCGTGTCGATTGATGGCGAGCAGACCGCTGGCAGACACTCGGCCGTCGCTCAAACTGCCGCTGAAGGATTGCACGTTGAGGCGATTGGAGTTAAACGCGATCGCCGCTTGCAAGTGCTGAATGGGCTCGGGCAGGGCGCTGAGGGCCACAGTGGCATCATCCAGTTCGAGTTTGCCCCGCACGGTGGGGTCTTGCAGGGTGCCTCCCACCCGGATATCTAACTCTCCCCGTCCCGATTGCCAAGCGATCGCGTCCGTGAAGAAATTGACCAACCCCAACTGTTCGTCGCGGGCCGAGATGGCAAGGGAAATTTCCTGCGAGACGGGTTCGATATCTGTAAAGGGCAGAGGGGCGGGCAGAGTTCCGATCGCGGTGACTGCAGGGGGGGAGGGGATGGCGATGGGAACGTCTGCAGCCGCTGCAATGTGGCTGGCGGTCGGATCGGCAATGGGAAAGTCTGCCGACGCGACGATCGCTCCATCGAGATGCAACATGCCTTGGCGGTATTCAAACCTGCCCCCTGCAGCGTGGATGGATTTGTTGTCGATCTCCACACTTTCTAGGTCAAATTGACCGCTGGCAGCCGGATTGGCGAGGGTGCCACTAATATTGGCGACGGCGTCCAGTTCGCCACTGAAGCTGTAATCGCCTGGGAAGAAACGATTCGCCAGCGCGAGGGGGAAATTGCGTACCGTTAAATATCCCTGTTGGCGATCGTCGCCAAATTGACCCTCTAGAGAGACCACCCGATCGGCAGCACGGGCATTGAAAGCGTTCAGCTCCAGTTCCCCTTGTCGGTAGCGCCCTCGGGCGGCAAGGCGGTCTAGCTGAAACTCGGCTAAGTGCCACTCTTGTCCGTTCAGATCGAATTGGATGGCAGGGTTGTCGAGAGAGCCTGTCATGCGGACGGTGCCCTGAAAATCTCCCTGCAATTGAGACAGATCGGGAATTTGTCGATTCTCTAGAGCGGCGAGGCGAGCAGCATGTTGGCTGGCGATCGCGGTATAAGATTCGAGACGCTCGAGCAGCGATCTCGCGGCTAGCTCGATTCCGGGGACGACTAACGAGCTGGCAGACCCCAAGTCGGCACTGGGTAAACCGGAGATCGCATCCGTCCACTCCTGCCAGCGCAAGGCGGTTAAGACATTCTCTACCTTGCCATTCTCAGTCGCAATGGCGAGATCCACCTGCAGCGGGATATCGGCCAATTGCTGTCGGCGACCGCTGCGGATGACAACTTCACCGTCGGCGGGCAGACGGACAGAACCATTGAGGGTATACAGACTATCCAGCAAGCCCATCTGACCGTTGGCGATCGCCAGCGTCCCGTCGGCAAAGGTAAACTCGCCCTCCAGGCGATTGGCCTGAATGCCTCGCCAACTGGGATGGTTGGCACTAGCACTCCCCACCACCGTTCTGGCTGCCAAATCCACCACAAACTGACTGTCGAGGGTGCCCCCCCAGCCTTCTAGCATCACCCCATTCAGGAGCCCGAGGGGAAAGCGATTCAGGGTCGCGTCAAACCGATCGCCATTGCGTTGCCCTGCGGCAGTCGTTATCCCCCGCCGCAACACAAACGACTGAGGTGCCCAGTCAGCATCCAACTGTAGCGCAATCCGATCGCCACTCTCGTCTGCAGGGGCTCGACTGTCACGTAGGTCCAACAGCACGCCTGCGCTACCCGGTTGCCATTGCAATGGCCCCTGCAGCGACGCAAACTGCAACCCCGCCGCTTGCAAATTCTCCAGACCGAGCTGCCCCACCCACTGCAGTTCATCCGGCCTGCCTGTAGCTTTGCCTTGCAAGCTTGCGGTTCCTTCTAGCGGAAATCCTGCCGGGAATAGGGGCAGGCTGGCCAGTGGCAAATTCTGCGCGGAGAGGGCGAGATCGATCGCCCCGACTTGTTGCGTTTGGGCATCGAAGGGAATCGTCCCCTCAACCGTAACAGCCTCCAACCAGAGACCGTCCGACACCGCGAGGGTGGAACCATCCCAGGCCACTCGGGCGGAGACGGCACCGGCAAGGCGATCGATGCCATCTGGCAGTTCCATCGTCCCTTCCAGTTCTAGGCCGGCTAAATCGAGCCGAGCGCTGGACCCGCGCAGGCTGAAATCGCCCCGCACAGTTCCCGGCTGCTCCGGTACAAAGAAGTCGAGAGCCACCCCCTGCGGCATCACCCGAGCGCTGAAGGCCCGCCCCTCCCCGGTCAGCGGCATCACCACCGCCGACAGCGTCGCTGTTCCTCCTGCCAATTCCAGCTCCGCCTGCGGAATTGTAGTGGTGTCGTTCTGCCAGTCCAGACGCCCCGTCCCTTCGATCTCGCCGCCGCGTGCCTGCCAGTCTGCCGCGATCGCCGGTTGGTCGGCGACGGTCAGTATTCCTTGCGACGCAAGTGTCCCGAGGGACTTTGGCAACTCTGGCAACTCGTAGCTCGCCGCCACAGACCCGATATCTATGCCGGTCAGTTGAAAGGGGAAACGGGCGGGTTGCGAGGTCGAGAGCGGTATCGTGCCCCTGGCTCGAACTGTGCCTCCCCCCTCTAACTGCCCCACCATGTCGGTAAAGGCAACAGCGTCGCCCTCGACCGCAAAGTTACCCCTGTAGGTGGCGACAGAAAGACGATCGATGCTGGCAGGCGATCGCTGCTTGAAATGACCGGATAACCTCGGATTGACGACAGGACCGGTCAGCTCGGCCTCGCCCTCCAAAGAGCCTGCCACCGGGAAAGGTAGCTCCAAAGCGAAGGTATTCTGCAATTGCGATAGTGTAAGGCGATCGGAATGGCCCTGTAGGTGAAATTCTGCTGCGGCCAACTGAGTTTCGATCTGTTGGGGCGTCAGAGGTTGGGGGATTGTGACGGTGCCGCTGGCGGCAAAGGGAACCTGGCCGTACCGACCGGTAACCGCTTGCAAGGAGAGAGTCTGGCGATCGCTAAAGTTTAAGCGGCCATCGATCGATTGCAACCATTGCGGGACTGAAGTGACCGAAAAGCTCGCGTTTGCTACATCCACCCAGCCGCCCAAATCAAAGGGCTGTCCGGGCTGCCAACCGATCTCTACATTGAACTGAGCGGTTCCCCCATGCAGTTGGAAGACATGCTCGATCGGCAAGACTGAAAGCAGCGTAACGGGCAAGCGATCGCCCTTTAGCGTTAGCTGGACTTCGCGAGATTGCAGGCGAACGTCACCGTCTATTCCCACTGGGCGACCCTCGAATTTCGCGTCAACATCCAACGAGATCGCAGGATCTTTAGGCTCCCCTAAGGGCAGCAATACCCGCGCGCGAAGGCGATCGAACGGATAGGAGTTCCCCCCCAGCGACAGCAAGGTTACCTGTCCTCCCTCGACCTCAATAGCCACTTCAGAGAGAGGCAGCCCCTGCTCCGCTCCGTTTAGATCGAGATCGAAATCCATCCAACCGCGATCGAGGCTTTCCGCAATGAGGATATTGGGCTGATTGAGTTGTAGGGCGATCGCCAATTCCCGCCGCCACAGCCAGCGCCAGACATCTACCCGAATGTCGATACTGCGAATCGAGGCCAAATTTTCGATTTGGCTTTCTCCGACAGTCACCTGCCAAGGCAAAACCCACTGCAGCTCCCCCAGAGCAACCTGCCGCTGCAGCGAAGTCTCCAGTGCTTGCTCCACCTGAGGCACGACCGTACGCTCCACGTAGGAGCGAGCCCCAAGCGAGCCCCCCACGCAGACTGCGCTCACCCCCACCAAGCCCCCCGCACCGAGGCAGGACAAACGCCCCCCATGCTGTCGAACAATCTGGCAGCCATTGGATAGCAATTTGCCCGCCGCCCCCACTGCTTTATGCCATCGCTTCAACGTTCACCACCTTCCCGCCGAGTAAACCGACCGATCCCCTCCGCCGAGTCGTGCAACTTGGGAGGCTGGGAGATAAAGTCGAGGGGAGACTTTCGAGTAGACTCCATATATAGCGTAATATCAAAAAATAACCCCTATAGGTAGGGGGACTCTGCTAAACTTTGCTCAAGTCCAATCTTTTTGAGAGTTTGAGGACGGGGAGATTGGACCGATCGGGACTGAACGAGCACTCTCACGATCGCAATAATCTGTTACAAGGGTATGTAAAGAGGCATCGATCTAGATATTTAGGGCTGTTTGAAAGCTCGTCGCCTACCGGGCGAGCTTGTGGGATGCAGATTTGTTTACAAATTTCATCCGCATTTTCTCGAATATCCCCTGCAAGAGCTATGCTTCATGATGATAATTCAGTGTTTCCTTCAGCTGTGCGCTACTCCTTTCGGGCCGAACAACAAACGGCAGTTCATTTAGCCGGAACGCGATCGCAAGTGCGTGCGTTTTTGAGCAACCCCAGCAATTTGGTGGATGCATTGCTCGAAAGCGATCGCGTCAAACAGCTCGACGATCGCCACTTTCAGGTTTCGATGGCTCCCATTCAGGCACTCGGCACGCAAATTCAGCCGGTGGTCGAGTTACAAATCTTCACAGACCCATCCTCGCGGGTGAATTTATCGGCGGTGGGCTGTTGCATTCGAGGCAATGATTGGGTCGATCGCAATTTCGATTTGGAGTTTGAGGGAAGCTTGAGTCCCGATTTAAAGGTCAGCACCGCCAATCGCATTCGGCTGGCAGGCAATGCCAACCTCAGGGTTCACATTGGCGTCCCCCCTTTGCTGCAGTTCACTCCCCAAGCAATCGTGCGCACGGTGGGCAATACGATTACCCGCAGCGTGTTGACGGCGATCGAGCGATCGCTGTGTCGGCAATTGCCTGTCAGTTTCGAGCAGTGGCAACAGCGGGTGGAGATTGCCGAAAACGTTGAGATTTCTACTTTAGATCGAGGCGAAACGGCGAGCCCCCCCGTGTCGCGCAAGGCCAGTTAGCGATCTAAAGGGCTAATCTTCCCAATCGGGCAGGCGAGGCTGACGCGCCCAATCCATTTGGCTCACTTGTTGCCTGAGTTGTCTGAGAACCTTGGCACTGCCCACCTGCAAGGCCCGTTCCACTAACGCAGGAATCCAGTCTGCGATCGCAAGGTTGCCAAATGTGGGACTGCAGTTTGTCTCAATATAGCGATTGTCTTCGAGAACGTAGATCGCCAGCTTTCGATTCGCGTAAATCCACACTTCAGGAACCTGTAGCCCCACGTAGGCCTCTAGTGTGGTGATGGAGGTTACATCAGTTTCGATCGCGAGATCGGGAGGAGGATCGATATCGAGATTGATGCGATCGCAGTCTCGAACTCTGGCAGCGTTGTCAATATAAAAACAGGTATCGGGCTCTAGCCCCACAGCCATATCTCTGCGCTTGAATGTAGTTGCGCCGAAATCCTCCCAATCCCGTTCCTGGGCATCTAACAGTGCGGTTGCAATATATCCAATCATGCGGTTGGGGCGTTCGTGGGCTGGGAGGGGAGACATCAGTTCTAGGGTGTTGTGGCTATAGGCCATGCGGATGTTGCGACGATCTCCCAGCTCGGCCAAGATGGCCTCGAACTCCGGCCAAGTGATATTGGGGATGCGAATTTTGCTCCCTGGCTCCAGCTCGATCTGACTGACGGGTCTAGTCACAACCATGAAGTGACGCCTCCAGCGACAAGGGCTGGCGAGTGGCGATCGCCAACATACCCCTTCAAATTCAATTGTGGCAGATTTATCGAGATCGCTTCTTTAAGAGGGTGGCGGATAAACGATAGCCAAATTGTTGTTCGAAAACCGACTTTTTAAAATCCAAGGCCCATAATTCCAAGCTGCAATCGTCGTTCGAGCGAATGGGAGTCAGTCGTAGGTCCACCTCCTTTGCGCGATCGTCCACCTCGACATCCACCGACAGAATGGCAGGGGTGGGGCGACGGTGCAGGGCGGTGGCAAGACGCAATAGAGGACTCAGTTCGGAGACCATCTGGCGATGGTTGTCATCGGGCAAATTTTGAAACCCTTCGTGCCTCTTCTTGGGAGTAGATTTGCGATGGTAGCGGGCCAAATTGGCGATGGTCTCGATTTCCTCTTCGGTAAACCCCAAGAGTTCGCCGTTCCGAATCAGGTAGTAGGTATGTTTGTGGTGGGCCGAATGGCTGACGAAATGGCCGCAACTGTGCAATATGGCAGCCGCCCACAATAGCTCCCGAGCGCGAGCGCCCCACTGGTGCAGTTTAGCCCGACCCATCTGGTCGAACAGACTGAGGGCGAGATCGGCCACCCGTTCGGCAAACAGAATATCGACCCGATATTTTTTAGCCAACCGGTAGATGTGCCGCTGTCGCACCTGACTTTGGTATTGCAGGCGATCTTCGATCAGATCGTGGTTCAACATCCAGTCCACAATCAGCCCTTCCCGCAAGGCCCGCTCGCAGACAGAGATTTCGCTAGCTCCGAGCCGTTCCAAAATCTCCAGGAGCACCGCCGCACCGGCCACAATAATTTCTGCCCGACGTTCGCTCAATCCGGGCATCTTACTCCGTTCTGCCACAGTCATCTTGCGCATTTGGGCGATCGCTTTACGCAGGTCGTCAAGCTCAAAACTGTAACCTTGCAAGCTGGCGGGGGGCCCCTCGTGCATGTATCCGCTCACCATCGCCAAGGCTTCGATCGTGCCCGAGGTACCAATAACGCGGACGGGTTCTCCGGGCGCAAGTTTGTGGAGCAGGTCGCGAATCCCTTCCGCTGGCAGCTCTGCTTTGCCTCGGACATATCCTTGCAAGTGATGGAAGTCTTTACTGCTAGGAGGATCGCCAGAGATAAATTGCTGCGTCAGGCGCACTGCCCCCAGCTTGAGGCTGCGCAGGAAGAGGGGCTCTTCCCCCGTGCCGAGAATGAGTTCGGTCGAGCCACCACCAATATCGATGATGACGTGGGGGCGATCGTTTAAGGCAACAGCAGACAAGACTCCCAAATAAATGCGTCGAGCTTCTTCTCGACCGGAGATCAGGTCGATCTCGATGCCCAGCTCCCGCAGCACTCGTTCTAGAAAGACGTGACCGTTGGGGGCCTCCCGAACGGCACTGGTGGCCACCGCCACGATCGCCTCAGCTCGATAAGACTGGGCTAATGCTCGAGATCGCTCTAGGGCGTCAAATCCCCGTTGCATAGCTTCTGGGGTCAGGCATCCCGTTTCTGGGTCTGTTTCCCCCAGTCTGATGGTGGCCTTGTCTTTGGCAATCGTCATAAAGCTGGGAATCGCGGGATCGACTTTAACGATGAGGGTATGGATGGAGTTGGTGCCCACATCGATCGCCGCCATCACCCGCTGCTCTTGAATGGTGAGAGTCGTCAATGTCGGCAAGCTAACCAAGCTCGTGTCGGTAACCATAGCGAATGGTGTTGTGATGGAATTGAGTGAATCTTACCGTGCTATGTGGAGCGCGGGCCAAGATACGCAAATGTCGGGTATCGGAGCAACGCTATGACTGAGTCGAACCCAATCTCCCGAGGCCAAACCGATTCTGCGATCGCAAATGGAATCAAGCTCAAGAGATAAAAAATGACGATTTTAGCTGCCATTGTTTACTCTTTAAGAAAATTTCCCCTCCCATTCTAGCCATAGTCCAGTCAGGATTTTTGCCAAATACTTGTTTTTTCAGAAATAGTTGAATAAAAATTGCTAAGTTCTAGAAAAATGGGATTTTTGCTCGTTATGTTGGAGACAGAATTGCATATCACTTACTCAGGCTGAATGATGAAAGGTCTTCTAAGATATCTGTCGCGAATTCTCTGTGTTGCGATCGCCACGATTGGAGTGCTCTCATTGCTACTCGGCATGCCGGCGATCGCTCAAAACTCTGCTCCTTCGGACCCACCCAGCAGCCGTACTTCGGAGGCCGCTAGTTCTCCCACTGAAACGGACACTGAAACGGAGGCGAATCGGCCCCGGCAGACTGTTCGTGCGAATCGAGGCAGGGATCGGACTCCCCCTCACGTCTATAACTTCAGGGCCATGAAAAAGTACAACACCCAGACCTACCGCGAGGATACAGTCGGCCCGTACCGCGCAGATGAAGAGGAATAGGCGAGAGGAACGTAAAGGCTCACAGTCCCCCTCTCTCATTGCTGCCTCCTGGGCTAAGACCTCACCATAAATTTCAACGATTCTTTAGCTCTGCATAGCTCGTTTATGGCCCATACTTTGCCTATTGACTGCGACTCGTTACGATAAAACCGCTCGTAACTTCCTCGGAGCCATTTATTGAGCTGCTTTGGTTATCTGACTTAACTGATGACAGGCCCTAGGAATTCGCAATCCATCAAATTGGGCAGGAGCGCTAAATTGTAGTGTATGCTACAGCTTTGCCAGCTGCAGGCATGTAACTGTGCAAACCAAGTCAGTCGCTAGACAACCATGGGAATAGGGTTCAGTTCTCCATCGCACTATGACTGATACCGTGTAGAGATGAAATTATGTGGTTAAGAGAATACGATCCAGAAGATTTTTATGATGAACTATTTGTTGCCAAAGGTGTAGCACGACCTCAAGCAAAATCTTTAATTGAGTGGATGCAGAAGTTAGGTGTCGATCGCTTGGAGCGGCAGCGAAAAACAGCGGAGATTGCCCTACTTAAAATGGGTGTCACTTTTAATGTCTATGGCGACAATCGCGGTGTCGAAAAGGTTTTTCCATTCGATATTATTCCACGCATTATTTCCGCCCAAGAATGGCAGTGGCTAGAGGGGGGGCTGCAACAGCGAATTAAAGCCCTCAATCTTTTTCTAAGTGACATTTACGACGAGCAGAAGATCGTCCAAGATGGGAAAATACCGGCTGAGCCGATCCGTACGGCTTCTGGTTTTTGCCAGCCTTGTGTTGGTATTAAACCTCCTAGCGATACGTGGTGTCATATTGTCGGAACTGACCTAGTGCGAGATAGTGATGGGCGTTGGTATGTTTTGGAAGATAATCTCAGAGTGCCCTCGGGAATTTCCTATGTATTAGAGAATCGCCGGGTGATGAAAAGCACCTTTCCCGAAATTTTTCAAACTATGGCAATTCAAGCAATTGATGAATATCCCAGCTATTTACTAGAGACCTTATTGGGATTGGCTCCTGCCCACTTACCCGATCCTGCCGTGGTGGTTTTGACGCCCGGAATTTATAATTCAGCCTACTACGAACATTCTTTCCTCGCACAGCAAATGGGAATAGAGCTGGTGGAAGGAAGAGATTTAGTGGTAGTGGATGGTTACGTGCAGATGCTGACCACCCAAGGTTTGCGCCGAGTTGATGTCATCTACCGCAGAGTTGACGATGAATTTTTAGACCCCAAGGTATTTCGATCGGACTCTCTGTTAGGGGTTCCCGGTTTAATGGAGGTGTTCCGACAAGGCCGAGTGGCGATCGCGAATGCGCCAGGCACAGGAGTGGCGGATGATAAAGTGATTTATGCTTACGTTCCCGAGATGATTCGCTATTACTTGGGAGAAGAACCGATCTTAGACAACGTCCCTACCTATCTTTGCTGGCAGGACAAAGATAGAGACCACGTGCTCAAAAACTTAGATCGACTGGTTGTGAAAGCAGCCAATGAAGCCGGAGGGTATGGCATGCTAATCGGAACGCAAGCAACAGAAGCACAAAGGGCAGAATTTGCCCAAAAGATTATTGCTAGTCCGCGCAACTACATTGCCCAGCCGACACTCAGTTTATCCAGAGTTCCCACATTAATTGAGGGTGTGGTCGAGGGACGGCACGTCGATCTGCGGCCGTACGTTCTCAATCGCGGCAACGAAGTTTACGTTCACCCAGGGGGATTAACCCGCGTTGCCCTTAAAAAAGGCTCTCTTGTTGTCAATTCTTCCCAGGGTGGCGGCAGTAAAGATACTTGGGTACTCACTCACTAGGGATAGAAAGTATAACGATCGACAGCAGAACATCAAACAATCAACAATGCAAAACCAATGTTAAGTAGAGTAGCCGATTCGATTTTCTGGTTAAACCGTTATATAGAGCGAGCTGAGAATGTATCCCGTTTTGTGGATGTAAACCTCAACCTGATGCTCGATTTGCCATCAGATATCGATCATCAATGGGATCCTTTAGTCTCTATCACAGGAGATGTAGAACACTTTAACAAATACTACGAAGAAGCTAATGCTCGCAATGTCATCCGCTTCTTAACCTTTGATGAGGACTATCCCAATTCAATCATCTCCTGTTTAAAAGGAGCTAGAGAGAATGCTCGCTCGTGTCGCGAGACCATTTCCTCCGAAATGTGGGAGGAAGTCAACTCGTTTTACCTCATGGTCAAAGAAGCAGCGCCAGAGCAACCCTTGGACGATCTGCCGAGCTTTTTAAGTCAAGTCAAGTTGGCCAGCCACAGTTTTGCTGGGGTCATGGATGCAACCATGGCTCATAATGAAGGGTGGCAGTTCGGACAAATGGGAAGATTTCTAGAACGGGCAGATAAAACCACTCGACTTCTAGATGTTAAGTACTTTCTTTTGCTCCCTTCTGTCGAATGGGTGGGTACACCTTTAGATCGAATTCAGTGGATTTCATTGCTGAAATCAGCGAGTGCTTACGAAATGTACCGAAAATTCCAACATCGCATTATTCCCAGTAGTGTTGTAGAGTTTTTGGTTCTCAATCGCCAGTTTCCGCGCTCGATCTATTTCTGTCTCCATCAATCCGAACAATGCCTGCATGCAATCACAGATACTCCCATCGGAACTTGGTGCAACCGAGCAGAAAGATCTCTAGGCAAATTATGTGCTCGCTTGGGATATACTACAGTAGACGATGTGATTGAATCTGGTTTGCATGAGTTTTTAGATGAGATGCAAAGTGAAATCAATAGTGTAGGCGATCGGATCTATACCACCTTTCTGACTGTGGAGAATAAAGTTCTAAGTTAAGTCAAGATTATGATTGCAAAAATACAGCCAATTCTATTGGTAGAACTTATTCTTCATATTCTCTTCGATCTGTTCGCCTCCATTCAATGTTGTACCAAATTAGTCATCAAACCTCTTACACCTATAGCCAATCTGTCAGCTTAAGCCCACACCTCATCCGACTGCGCCCCCGCTCTGATAGTTGGCAAAGACTACACGATTTTTCCTTGTCGATCGCTCCTCAGCCCCAAGGATGCTCGGAATTCATCGATCTCGATGGAAATAACTTAACTAAAATTTGGTTCGATCGATCAACCAAGCAACTCGCCTTACAGGTTCTTGCTAAAGTAGAAACTCTGGAAACCAATCCATTTGATTACCTTGTAGAACCTTGGGCAACAACAATACCCTTTGATTATCCAAGTTCTATGCTGAAGCAACTGCAGGCTTACTTGCAACCTTATAGCCCCATGCCCGATGCTTCTGTCTTAGAGTTAGCTCGAGATCTCGTACATGAAGCACGAGAAGATGTGCTGAGTTTTCTCGCAAGCATCAACCAAAAGATTTATGCAAATTGCGATTATATTACTCGAGAAACTGGACAACCTTGGCCTGCTGGGCTGACGTGGAAAAAAAAGCAAGGTTCCTGTCGCGATTTTGCCGTTCTGTTTATGGATATTTGTCGAGCTGCTGGTTTGGCCACTCGGTTTATTAGTGGCTACCAAGAAGGCGATCTCGATCTCGATGACGGAGATTTACATGCCTGGGTTGAAGTTTATCTGCCAGGGGCCGGATGGCGCGGATACGATCCCACGCATGGTTTGGCGGTTTGCGATCGCCATATTGCTGTGGCTGCTTCTGCCTTGCCTAAATATACTGCGCCAGTTTCTGGTGCAGTCAATCCCGCTTCGGGTCTGAGGGGCGATCGGCAATTACTGTCCTCTACCCTGCACACGCAAATCTCGATTTCGAGGGTATGAGTACTGGCGACAGATGCCGATCGCCCCTGCCCATTGTGAGGGGTGAAGGGCAGGAGTAAAATTGACACCCAAAGAGTCGAATGACATTGCGGGGTATCGATTGTGAGATTGGCTATTTTTGGCGCAGGCGGTTTGGGTCGCTCGATGCTGGATCTCGTGCAGTACAAGCAAGGGATGCGGGCGGTAGCGATTTTGGATCGATCGGGATATGTGTTTAACCCCGCAGGAATTGCTCCCCTTGCTGCTGACTTTGCCGGCTGCGCTCTGCACCCCGACGGTCAGTTGTGCGATCGCGCCATCGACCAAATTCTCAGCGATCGCGGCGATCGGATCGATGCCATTTTCCTTGCCTTGCCCAACCTGCCCAATCACTTCATCCCGTCAGTCATCGATCGCATCATCGCCTCCGGCTACAAAGGGGTTGTCGCCGATGCCCTCAAGCGCACGTCGGCGATGGCAATGGTGCTAGAGCGCTCCAAAGCATTGCAGCAGGCAGAAATCACCTATATCGCGGGAGCGGGAGCGACCCCCGGCCTGCTGACGGCTGCAGCGGCGATCGCCGCCCAAAGCTATGTCGAAATCCTCTCAGTGGAGATCGAATTTGGCGTCGGCATTGCCAATTGGGACCAATATCGCGCCACCATCCGCGAAGACATCGCCCACATGGACGGCTTCGATGTGGAATCCGCCCGTGCCCTCTCGGATGAAGAAGTGAAAGCACTGCTGGATAAAACCGACGGCAAGCTGTACCTGTCTAACATGGAACATGCCGACGATCTGATGCTAGAGTTGGCAGGCATTTGCCCCCGCGATCGCGTCACCGTCGGCGGCATTATGGATACTCGCAATTCCCGCAAACCCTTGCAAACCAACGTGCAAATCAAAGGCATTACCTTTGAGGGCAAGGTCAGCACCCATACCTTTACCTTGGGCAACGAAACCAGCATGGCCGCCAATGTCAACGGTCCCGCGCTCGGGTATTTGAAAACAGCCCAGTGGCTGCACGATCGCCATCTCTACGGCTGCTTCCATGCCGCTCAGGTGATGCCCCAATACAGCCCCGTCGTGGCGACTAAGCTGCCTCAACTGCAAGCACTAGCCAGCGTCACCGCTTAAGCACCTTCTATCCCTAGCTGACATCCTTCCGACACGATCGGGAGGATTTTTTAGTGTGAAATCCCCAATTGACCTGAGTTCGATAGCTCTGCATTGCCCTCACCCCCGGCCCCTCTCCCGAGGGAGAGGGGAGAAATAGCCTCAAACCCTCAACCTACCGTTCAATTCCTCCAAAGACTTGACTGTTCGATGTCCCGAGCCAAGCGATCGATTTAAGTATCGATTTAAGTAATGTTTTACCGGTCAAAATCTGTGCATTTCTGGGCAGAGTAGATTCAGCGCACTCTCATGTAGTTTTCAATACTTCTTAAGGTGGCCGTTGCGTGATACTTCCTTCTCAGTAAGAACAAACTATTTATCTCTCCACTCGCAGCCCAACTGTCACTTCGCGGTCGGGCGATCGCAGCAGCACTGAGATTATCTTTGCAACTGGATCGGCGATTCCCATCCCTTCGAACTCCCACCCCTATGAGATTGACCGACTTTTTGCTCTCTAGCACGCTCTCCGCGATCGCCACCGTCTTACTGACCGTCCCCTTCACCGCCCGCAGTTGGGCCAGTCCCCCCCTTTCCCCAACGGAACTGGTGGCGGAGGTGGCAGACATCGTGGATGCCGACCATCTCAGTGCTCGCGCCAGCGATAGCGCTTGGGCACAACAGCGGCGAACCTTGCTATCGCGAGACTATGCCACCTCCGAGCAAGCTTATGCCGCCATTCACTCTGCTCTCCAATCTTTTGCAGACCCCTACACCTACTTTCTCGAACCCGAGCATTTCCAACACATGCGGATGGCCAGCCGAGGGGATCTGGCAACGGTGGGCTTGAGCTTGAAGCTTGACGAGCGGGGACGTCCAACGCTCGCCTCCCCTCCCCCAATCGATTCCCCCGCGTTTGCCTCGGGGCTGCAGCAATACGACATTATCTTGGCTGTGAACGACCGCAGTACTGCGGACCTGACTGTTTACGAAACGCTACGTCGCATTCGCGGCCATCGCGGCACCGCAGTCACCCTCGAAGTGGAACGGCAAGGAGGCGATCGCTTAGTCGTAGAGATGCAGCGGGAGGCTTGGCAGCGACCTGCCGTGAGTTACGAACTCCACCGCCAGGGGGATCGCGAGATTGGCTATATCCGACTGACCAAGTTTACCGACCGAACTGCTGCCGACATGCAAGAGGCGATCGACACCCTCGAAGCCCAGCAGGTAGACGCATACCTCTTGGACCTGCGCTCCAATCCGGGGGGAATGCTGGAGGCTAGTACCGACATTGCCGAGATGTTTCTCGATGGCGGCACGATTGTGACGCTAGAAAATCGCGATCGCGTCCGTCGGATTGTCGATCGCCGCGAGCCCCTGACCGATAAGCCCCTAGCAGTCCTGGTCGATCGCGGTTCTGCCAGTTCTAGCGAAGTCTTGGCGGGAGCACTCCAAGCTGCCGACCGGGCCACAATTGTGGGAACCCCCACCTTTGGTAAAGGCATTGTTCAAATGATGTACCTCCTATCCGATGGCTCCTGTTTGACGGTTACCTCCGCCCGCTATCGCACGCCAGACGGTCGCGACATCCACCAACAGGGACTGATCCCCGATTTAGAAATCGAACTGTCCGATTCTGCTCGGCTGCAGTTGGCCCGCGATCGCGCCGCCATCGCCACCCCCTCCGATACCCAATATGCTGCCGCAGTGCGAGCCCTGTTTGAAACGCCAGAGACGAGCGAGGTGCTGACGGCAGTAGAACTGGCCGCAGTACAGTAAAGACAACCCTTGCCCTGCCTGGGAAATAACCTACTGCCCCGCCCGAAATCTCGGTGAGAGAAAAAGCCCCGAGCAGGTTACCCTGTTGTTGTAAACTTTCTTCACGATTCGTAGCAGGAGGACCTCACCGATGAGCGTACAGTCCCCCGAGACTATCGCCCCCCATGGCGGTACGTTGGTCAATCGCATTGCCAGCTCCGAGCAGCGGGCCGAAATTCTCGCTCGGGCGGACTCCTTGCCGCGCGTGACCCTCGATGCCCGTGCCCAGTCGGATTTAGAGATGATCGCGATCGGTGGCTTCAGCCCTATTACCGGCTTTATGGGCCAAGCGGATTACCTCTCCGTCGTCACCGACATGCACTTGAGTGACGGTAACGTCTGGTCTATCCCCGTTGTCTTGCCCGTCACAGAAGCGATCGCCGACAGCCTCAGCATCGGTCAAACCATCGGCCTGCAAGACGCGACCGGTCGCCTGCTCGGCACCATGGAACTGAGCGAAAAATTCACGCCCGACAAAGAAAAAGAAGCCTTTTACGTCTACCGCACTAAGGAAGAGAAGCACCCTGGCGTTAAGGTGATTTACGAACAGGGCAACGTCAATTTGGCCGGTCCCGTCACCCTCTTGCAACGGGATCCCCATCCCCTCTTTCCCAGCTATCAAGTCGATCCTGCCGCCTCTCGTGCCGCCTTTACAGAAAAGGGCTGGGAAACCGTTGTGGGTTTCCAAACCCGTAACCCCATCCACCGCGCCCACGAATACATTCAAAAATGCGCTCTAGAAATTGTCGACGGTCTCTTCCTGCATCCTCTGGTGGGAGCCACCAAGAAAGACGATATTCCTGCTGACGTGAGGATGCAGTGCTACGAAATCATGATGCAGCACTACTTCCCCCAAGACCGCGTCATTTTGGCGATTAATCCCTCGGCTATGCGCTATGCCGGTCCTCGCGAAGCCATCTTCCACGCCCTCATCCGCAAAAATTACGGCTGCACCCACTTCATCGTCGGTCGCGATCACGCAGGCGTAGGCGACTACTACGGCACCTACGACGCCCAACATATCTTCGACGAGTTCCAGCCGGACGAATTGGGCATTATCCCCCTCAAGTTCGAGCATGCCTTCTTCTGCAAAAAGACGGGTACGATGGCCACCAGCAAGACCAGCCCCAGCGGTCCCGAAGATCGCGTGCATTTGTCCGGCACCAAAGTGAGAGCCCTGCTGCGAGACGGCAAGACCCCTCCTCCAGAGTTTTCTCGTCCCGAAGTGGCTCAGTTACTGGCCGAGGTGATGTCGGCTCGGGAAGCTTAGACACCCGGACCGAGCGGCGATCGCTGCTCTGTGCTGACTCGTCCCTGCTGGGAGGATAGCGGCGCGAGCGACAAATTGTAACCTCGATGACTGCTCTAAGCGGCAATTGTGAGTAATATACCTTCGATAATCTCCTCAGCCAATTGAGAAAATTTTCACGGCCACATGCTCCTCCGAGATAGATATCTGAGGGACAATATCGAGCATTTGCACTGGGTACTTTCAATCGCTTGCCAGGAGACTGACTATGTCATAAATTACTCGCTCCAGAGGCGTTTTCGATTGTACGCAATGCCAAAGAGTTCACGTTACTTTCGGTGCTGCTAATCGAGAAGCTGTGTTTTTAACTGCATTGTGACTGTGCTGTAGTATACAATTCAGTATCCTGACTGATGCAGCGAAAACTTTCAGCAGCGAAAAAATTGTCGATTTCGTCGAGCAATGCTTCCATGACAACCGCTTTACCCCTTCCCTCGCCGAAGGGCAGTATCCTGATTGTGGATGGCGGACCAGAAAATTTGCCTTTCCTCTCCGTCCAACTTGCGGCCACAGGTTATGAGATTCGCAAGGCAACCAGCGGAGAGATGGTACTCGGGGTATCGCGATCCGCTCCGCCCGATCTGATTTTGCTCGGCATCGAGCTGCCGGATATAGATGGTTACGAGGTCTGCCAACAACTCAAAGCTTCTCCCTCCACCCGAGAGATTCCAGTCATTTTTCTCAGCAGTTCGGTAGAATCCTTCGACACCGCGCGCGCGTTTGCAGTCGGAGGCGCTGACTACATTGCCCAACCAGTTCAGCTCGAGGAGGCGTTGGCTCGCATTCGCCACCAATTGGACTTGCGCGAGGCTAGGGCCGAGCTGCATTCCCTCAAGTCTCGCTCGGAGGAGCGAGTCTGGCAGCGCACCAGTCAGCTCCAAGCCCAAGTCGAACGGGAACGCATCCTCAACCGAGTCGTGCGCGTCATGCACCAGTCCCTCGACCTGTCAGAGATTTGCGCCACTGCCGCTACGGAGATTGGCCAGCGATTGCAGTTGGAGCGGGTGGAGATTGCGCAATATCGGCCCCAGGAAAGCCTCTGGCGCGGATTGGGCGGCTACCGCCGCGATCGCGATTCCTCAACTCCCGCCGGTTTCGAGATCCCTGACGAAAGCAATCCTGCAACCGAGAAGCTCAAGCAGTTGCAAAGAGTGTACATTCGCAATGGGAGCCGCTGCCGAAAGCTGGTTAGCCAGCCTCTAGCCCAGCAGTTTCCGGGGGCTTGGCTATTGTTGCCGCTACAGAGCGGGGCAGGAGTTTGGGGGAGTTTGGCTTTGATGCGAGAAGTGGGGCCTTCAGTCTGGCCGAAAGCGGATGTGGAACTGGCCGAAGCGCTGTCCGATCGCCTATCGATCGCCATTCAACAGGCGGAGTTGTATGCCCGAGAGGTTCAGCTCAATACCAGTCTAGAACAGAAGGCTGAAACCCTCGCGCAGCAATTTCAGCAGGCTTTGCGTTTCGAGACCGCTCGATCGACAATTGCCAATAAGATGCGCAACAGTCTGGACCAAACGCAGATTGTCCAAACCGCCGTGCAAGAGGTCGCGCAGGTGTTAGGAGTGCAAAACTGCTATGCGGGGCTGTACGACTTACAGCAACGCCGCGCCCAGGTGACTTACGAGTTTTCCACTTCCTCCTATTCCTACCGCGATCGCCGCATTGACATGGATTCTTGTCCCGAGATTTACGATCAATTATTACAGGGGCAGTCGTTTCAATACTGCCCGCTGCCGGTGAATGGCGGCCCGCCAGCGATCGCGAAATTGGCCTACCCGATCGCCGACGAGCGGGAGGTGATTGGCGATTTTTGGGCTATCCGCGCTGCTGGAGAAGCGTTTAGTGAATTGGAGCAGCATTTGGTGGCGCAGGTGGCCGACCAATGCGCGATCGCGGTACGTCAATCCCGTCTCTACCAAGCGGTCTGTCACCGCAGCGACGAACTCGAAGAACTCAATCGCTTGAAGGATGACTTCGTCAGTACCGTATCTCACGAATTGCGATCGCCGATTGCCAACGTACACATGGCCCTGACCATGATGCGCACGATTCGGTCTGAGAAAAAGCGAGAGCAGTATTACGCCTTGGCTTTGAGCGAATGCAACCGCCAGCTCGAACTGGTGGGCGATCTGCTCGATTTACAGCGATTGGAAGCCTATCGCTATGCCTTTCAGATTGAATCGATCGAGCTTCAGCCTTGGCTGGAGGAGATGCTGCTGGCGATCGAGGTTGAGGCTGGCAGCAATACTCAGCGCTTGATTGCGAATGTGCCGGAGATTTTTTTGGACTGCGATCGCGCCTGTCTGGCTCGCATGCTGCGGGAACTGTTACACAATGCGGTCAAGTACGCCCCTCCTGAGGGGGAGATTGACTTGACGGTCACAGAAACGAACGATCGCGTCTCTTTTGCAGTGCGCAATGGGGGCGAACTGCCTGCAGAAGCCTTACCCCGCCTGTTTGAAAAGTTTTATCGCGTACGCGACAGCGATCGCTGGCAGCACGGCGGCACGGGGCTCGGTTTGGCGCTAGTCGAGCAAATGGCAACACAATTGCACGGCAGCATCGCAGCCCAGAGTGCAGGGGGATGGATTACGTTCGTACTCGAGCTGCCAAAAATACAGCCGATCGCAGCAGCAGGCTCGGCCCTCGACCCATGACTGGCGAGCCGACGCAGCGGAGTGGTTCCTGCTGCAGGGGATTCGCTAGACTGAGGCAAGCTTAGCTCAACTGGGCAACTGAGGCTGATGAAGCGCCACCTGCGACAGTTAGAACACATCCTCAACCAGCAGCTCGATGCGCTGCACTGTCTCGCACGCGTGCAGCAAAAAGGCCCTATCTTAGAAGTGCTCGTGCGGCACATCCCCGGGGAAACCCTCAACAGCCAACAGCTCGCCGAAATCGTGCATGCCGCTCTAGATGCAGCCTTTGCCCCCGATATTCGCAAAGTCAATCTCTATGCCCAACCCCTGCGCGATCGCGATGGGGAGCCCAACTGGCTCGCATCGTTTTCTTACGAAGGCATTGACGATGATGAGTTCTCCAACCGTCGCGAGCTGCTGCGGCAAGACTTTATCACCTTTCGCATTATCCTCATTGCCCTTGGCATTTTGGCCGTCGGCCTCTATGTCTTCGACCCAACTCCCATCAATCTAATTCCCTCGATCCTTGCCCTGGGACTAGCCTTCGGCTTCACGCCCCTCAAACGGGAACTCGATCGCAGCGGTCGCCTCTTCGCTCAAAAAGTCTTGCTATTGGGGGGCAGTATTTTGCTGGGTATGTCAGTTGTGTTTTTGGTTCAAACCTTCACCGACACCCTCAGTCTGGTGGCGATCGCCCTTTTGCTCGGTTTGTCTGCCGTTCGCCTGGGCTGGCGCTCGTAGCAATTGCGTCGAACCTCTACGACACCACAACACCTCGTCAAAAGCTGCGGAACCGAGAACAAGACAGGCCAAAACATCTTCTGAAGGGGAAGCCCGACCGACTGAACGCACCCGCCCTAGAGCGCGATTCCAGTGTCAGTGCCCGCAAAAAATCTTCTTCAGCCAACTGCAATCGCTGGCGATTGCGCCGTTCCTGTCTCTCCTCTAGGCGATCGCGCCGTTCCTGAATGGAGGCTTGAAACTCCAGACGAGCCAAATCGGTGGAGTTCTGAGTCTGTAACTGCTGCTCTTGCTGTGCCAATTGTGCTTCCCGCCGATCTAAATCCTCTTCTCGCCGATCGAGCTCGGCATGAGCCCGCAGCAGTTCCAAATGCACGCGATACTCCAATAGGGATAGCGTCGGTCCTTCCTCTTCGGCGATCCGATCGACCATGCCGATGGCATAGTCCCAATCTTGCCGCACCACCGCCTGCTCCAGCAGTGCTCTAGAGGCTTCGTTAGCGCGAACGGGAAGTACCATCAGGACGGCTGCCACGATGCCGAGGGTCAACGATCGCTGAAACATGGCTTGAAGCTCCCAATCAACACAACTCTTGCAGACAGACACTCCCACTCTATTTCTATTGTGCGATCGCCTTGCCCAATCTAGGCTGCTCCATCCCGCAGCTTTAAAGATTCTTTGGAGAGCTGCGAGAAGATAAACCTGAGGCAATGGCAGCCTGAGAATGCCCGTCATTGAGTTGCATTCTGACGATCGACAGCCCGCGAAGAGAGCTCGGATCGGAGATACTAAAGATGCGCAGGACTCAACAGGATATCCTGACGCGATCGCATTGCACCTCTGAGTCGCTGCCAATGATTTGAAAGGAGGCAACATGAGTACTTCCCTTCACCATCCTTCTCGCCACCACCCTACCCCCGCCAATGCTCCTCGCCATTGGTACGGTACTCCGACTAGCGTTGGAGATTGGGACGAAATCAGGCTCTCTCCACAAGAGATGTTCGATGTTCGACCTCAGTTAGACATCGGTCGTGAGTACGATCCCGAGCGCCAATTCGACGACGAGGACGAGCGCCATTAGGGGAGCTGCGCTAAAGGGCTATTCAGCAGGCGGATAGCCTGCGGCAGAGAGGGTCTGACGGACTGAGAGTTCTGCTTGCTCTGGGGCGGCAAAGTCTGCCGAGAGGGCGATTTTGACCTGCTTGGTTTTCGGATCGGCGTCTACCGACGCTCCGGCATCGAGAGCGGCGATCGCCTGAGTGATGTTTTCTACGCACACCGCGCAAGCTAGTTTCGGCACGGTGAATTCTAAGACTGCAGCCATCAGTTTTGTATCGCTAACAATTTGCTCGCCATCATATCTCTGTTTTGGCTGGGGCGGCCGGGAAATTGAAGGGGTCTAACCTGAGTTCGAGAGCTCTGCATTGCCCTCACCCCCGGCCCCTCTCCCCAGGGAGAGGGGAGAAACAGCCGCAAATGCTGCTTGCTGGGTTTTGAGCCTCAAGTTACGGCTGATGCCACGCTTTGCGAGGGGGCTTGGGAATGAAGGGCAAGCACTTGTCGAACTGACATGTTCTAGGTTTGACCTGGCTGTATCGTTCGGGGTGGAGAGGGCGATCGCTAGAATGTCAGCGTGCCTTTCTTCGCTTTCCATATGCCAATTCCACAGAGTTTCCAGCCACTACCTCCCATCGACCCCGAGCGGGATATCAGCCAAAACCATTATTGGAGCTATCACGGTCTCGATCGCTTGCTGCAGTGCAAGCAGCCGGTGACGGCATCGCGGGATGAAGATCTATTTATCGCGGTTCATCAGATTTGCGAGTTGGCTTTTCACCAAGCGATTCTGGATTTGGAGCGGACTTTAGAGGCGATCGCTGCTGCTCTGCAAGATTCGGGCGATCCAATTATCAGCGATACGACTGAAGCTTGCTATTTTTTTCGTCGCGTCCTCGACCTCTACGCCATTGCCAATCGGGCTATGCCTACTCTGGGCACGATGCGCGCTTTTGTGGAATTTCGGTCTAGCATTGGCCCCACCAGCGGCTTTCAATCGGTCCAATTTCGCCGCCTCGAAATTATGAGTGGGGTGGGGGAGCCTTATTGGCGGGGCGGCACTCGCGATCGCGCGGGGAATTTGCATCCGGCTGAGCTGGAGTTCGAGCGTCGCTATGGCGATCGGGTGGGGGAGTGGTTCGAGCGCTATCGCGACTACAATCTGGTGTATTTTTTCGAGCAATTATGCGATCGCGCTGCTGGAGAGACTCGGACGGAGCGAATTGAGGCTCTCAAACGTCACGGATTTGCCAAGCCCTTGTTAGAGCAATTGGCTGATTACGATGAGCAAAAGCGTCGCTTTCACCAGGGACATTTGGGACTGGCCGTACAGCAACTGTCGAAAGTGGGAGTAGATACAGGGACGGGGGGGACTAATTATCGAGAGTATTTATCGAAATACAACCGTGAAGTAGCCCCTCTTTTTACTGGACTATAATCACACACCGACAAATGTCAATGCACTACTCTGTAGTGAAAAATCATCAAGCACTCCATCTAAATTAAAGAGTCGAGCAACTAAAACATGGCCTGTAGGAATACCATTGTCGATCTCAAATATTGCTGGCAGGGAGATAGATCCAAACAAATTTGTCTCGTATAGAATATCAACCCCTGATAGACTTCCATCCCCATTCGTGAATGGATCTAATGCAAACGATCCTTTAGAGCCCGATAATTGAATTCTATCTCCCTCAGCAGGATTAAAATCTTGTATGATTGCAGTTCTTGATTGATCGTATAAACGACCTTCAACTGAAGAAGACTCTATTAATTCAAAAGTATCTCCATCCTCACCTCCTACAAGGATATCGACAAACGCCTCCAATGGACGATCCATTATAAAACTTCTACCAATTGCTCGGAGTGTATCTTCGCCCTTGCCTCCATGTATGATATTGCTATCGTTTAAAGGATCGTTTCCAAAGAAATTCCCATTGATTAATAAGTCATTTCCATCATCACCTTGTAGGATATCCATCCCACCCCCTCCAATAAGGGTGTCACTATGGGAGCCTCCAACAAGGAAGTCGTCATTACTTCCACCAATCAAAGTGTCTCTTCCTGAGCCTCCGATTAAGGTATCTCTACCTATTTCTCCATATAGAAAATCTGCATCATTTCCACCAATTAGACTATCGTTACCAACTCCGCCGAAAAGAAAATCTCGCCCAGATCCTTCTTCGAGTGTATCTTCGGTTTGGTCATCTAAATAATTGCGATCGCCAAATAGAGTATCATTGCCACCTCCACCGACGATGGTGTCACTACCATCTCCTCCATATGCTGTGTTACGGAAAGTAGTTAAAATACCACCAACTATCTGGTCAAAGGTAAGTGAGAATGTGAATTGAGTGTCGAGAAGTTCTGCATTAAATCCAAGCCTAGATTCGACAAATAATAGATCGTTACCAGTACCTCCATCGATAATATCTACGCCAAGGCCCCCAATGATTTCATCATTTAATTGACCACCGAAGATAAAGTCGTCTCCACTTTCACCTCTTAGAAGGTCTTCACCAGCGCCAGCTTCAGATTCGTCATCTCCTAAGCCCATGCCTCCAGTGCGATCGCCAAAGATCCTATCTGCGTGAGAACCACCAGAAATTTCGTCGTTTCCATCGCCACCAAAAATGATATCGAGGTCAGCCCCGCCATCAATTACGTCATTTCCATCATCTCCAAAGATAGTATCTAGACCTCCACCTCCCCGGATGATATCGTCATTATCCCCTCCCTCAATGGTATCGTTTCCACCATTACCGAATAAAAGATCTTCACCCTCTCCGCCAAATAATTCATCGTTGTTAACTGTACCGCTTAGAGTGTCATTTCCTTCGAGACCATTTAAAGAAACTCTGCCGCTAAAGGCTCTGGCAAAAAGGCGATTATTACTTTCGCCACCAGTTAGATAGACTTCTTCAACTCCGATGAGTCTGTCGCGGCCAACTCCTATCAAGAAGCCATCAACTGCATCACTAAACAAATGGAAATTGACGTCGGCCTCCTCAATAACGCGATCTATACCTTCGCCACCATTGATTATGTCAGCCCCCAATCCTCCGCTCAATGTGTCGTTATTTGCACCGCCGCTCAAGTTATCAGCCCGCTGGCCACCAATGAGTAAATCTCGACCGAGACCGCCCTCAATCGTCACGTTGCCGGTAGTGAATGCAGAGGCATTAACAATCGAACCAGGCTCGTCGCCTGTGTCGCTATCCGCTTCACTATCTATAGTAATCCGAATTCGTTCGATACTCTCCAGCTCGTCCCGTTCGGCGATCGTTGCCAGTGGAGTTGCCTCAGGAAGTTCTCTCAGATCGAGTAGGTTCTCGATAGGCTCTACAACTCCTATCGCTAAAGCATCATCAGTCAGGACAAAATCTGTAGTGCCAGAAACTTCTAGGTAGTCTCTACCTTCGCCTCCTTCTAGGCGATCGTCTTGACTACTTCCTACTAGCGTGTCAGCTCCCCCTCCGCCACTGAGGGTTACACCTGAGACAGTAAATTCAGAAGCGTCTAAAAGATTCCCTCTTGCGCCACCCGACAACTGAACCTGTTCGATATCGATCAGTTGGTTGATTGTATCCCCACTAATCAATTCCCCATCAAGGAGATACTGATTCTCATTTGACTCGTGGTAAAGCAGATCGATGCCACCTCCACCATCGAGTACATCGCTACCTTCCCCATCTGTAAAGACATCATCTCCAGAACTACCAATTAACGTGACTTCGCCACTAAATTGCGAAATATCGAAGGTTCCGTTGATTGCAGCAAATTGGCTGAGAGTCAGACGAGCATTTTCAACTCCCGACAAATCACTGGTTAGAATTTCACCCGATATAGTCGTCAATGCTAGTACATCATCGGTCAATTCATAACGAATAAATTCCTCGTCAACGACGAGCGTATCGTTCCCAGATCCGCCTCGAATCTCTTCGGAACCTCCTGAGGTGCTAATTTCGTCGTTTCCCCTGCCGCCATCGAGAATGAGATCGCGATCGAATCCTTCAATCGTATCGTTTCCACTACCACCAAAAATTCGATCTTCTCCTCCTCTTCCTCTTAGTGAGTCGTCTCCTCCATTACCTCGAATAATTTCAGATCCAACACCGGCAAAGACTGTATCGTTGCCATCGCCTGCAAAGAATCTGTCGCGATCCCCTTCAAACGAAAGACTAGCAAAAAGAAGATCGTCTCCACTGCCACCAAATACTGTGTCATTACCTCGATCTAAGGTAACAGTATCGTCTCCACTTCCCAGATCGATACGATCGTCTCCATCACCTGCAAGAACATCATCATTTCCTCCTCCAGTTTTGATGGTATCATTTCCACCATTTGCTCTGATTGAATCGTCACCATCGTCACTAGTTTCCCCAAACTGACTGTCTCCAAAAAGCATATCGTCACCATCAAATGCAACGATAAAGTCACTACCATTGCCTCCAATCAGCGTGTTTTGGCCTACACCACTAGCAAAAATATCATCCTTTCCATCACGACCTTCAACTAGATTATCACCACCGTTAACAAAAATTCGATTGTTACCGTGATTGCCTAAAACAGTATCATTACCATCAAGGGCAAAGACATCGTCATCATTATTCCCTTCACCAACATCAACATAGTTATCGCCTTCACCAGCTGATATACTGTCTTTTCCTAGACCTCCAAAAATTCTATCACTGCCACTTTCTCCAAAGATATCGTCGTCACCATCACCACCAATAATGCTGTCGTCACCTTCTTCCCCAACGATAAAGTCATTGCCATCTCCTCCGTCCAGTGTGTCATTTTCACTTCCACCTCGAAAGAAGTCATTTCCTTCTCCACCCACAAGGAGGTCTGCACCGCCTTGGCCTTGCAAGTTATCGTTTCCACCTTCCCCCTTTAGAGTGTCATTGCCATCGCCAGCAAAAAATGCGTCACTATTAGGCGATCCTAAAAATTCATCATTTCCACCACCATTGTCTGTAATTAAGGTTTCAAGCTCTGCAGTAACGCCAGATGCACTATGAGTATTATCTGCACTGTCAGATGTCGTAACAAGAATCACAGTCACATTGGAAAGAGTATCAGTCTCTATACCATCAGTAACTGAGCCATCAGTTATGATTACAGAGCCGTTGAGAAAAACCTCACCATTGCCGTTCGACAATACATCATCACCTTGACCTCCTACTAATAGAGTAGGAACTTCTAAAGAGCCAGTTAAAGTGTCGTTTGCAGTACCGCCACGAAGAATGACTAAGCCTGTTCTATCGGGAAAAAACTGACTGTTAAGCGAGACGGCACTGATTGAAATAGGCCCTCCAACGTTAGTGACTTCAATAGCATCAAAATCAAAAACTAATCTTCCGTCTAATGCTGGTTCCAGCTCGAATTCGATTGGGTCGCCACTTGGAAAGAAAATACCTCCATTGCTCACAGAGGTATCGACGCTTGTGTTTATAGAGAGAAAGGTTTGATTGGAAGGCATGATGGTTCGCGCTCTATTGATTGTGGCAATCTAATGAAGTCCAGAAAAAATTACTTGCCCCTGGATTGATGATATTTTTTGACAGGAAGTCAGGACATTAGACCGAAAATATCACTCATGCGATCGTAGTAGCATCATTAGGAATACGGAGCGATGTTTGCTTTTTAGCAATGAGCTAATGCTTTTATGTAAAAATACTCAGATATCTGAAGCTCAGACTTGTTCGGTAACACTTGTGCTGAGATTTCTCAACTTTAAAATTGCTCAAAAAACAAACTTCGTAACGATCGCCCTCAGATCCCTCGCGTTTACCGATCGCCACCAACCCTAACTGGGCAAGCGCTAAGGTGTGGGGAATAATTGAGATGGTTGCGAGGATGTTTAAATGTTGGAGTTGATGAGTAGGCCAGTCAGAAGCCAATTGTTCAAAGCCTTGCTAGTGGGAGGCGCGATCGCCCTTTTCACCCTGCCCGCCGCCCGAGCAGAGATAATCCGGCGCTCTCGCAACATCCCAACCGACGACCCCGGACGCTTGGCTCCCTCCGCGCCCCCAGTCTCCACTCCACCAGCCGCATCCCCTCCGGTAGAAGAAGCATCAACCCCCATCACCCGCACAGCTCCAACAGCCGAGGAAGAATTACCCCCCATCGTCCCCGAAGCCCCGATAGAAACTGACGATCTCGCAATTGACTTCGAACCCCTGCCACCCGCAAGCCCAGGTGGCACAACCCCCTCTGGCAGCGGTCAACTCTCGCAAGCAGCCCTCGATCGCTGGCACATTCGCAATAATGTTTGCAATGGGGCACTGACCCCGCAAGAACTCAATTCGCTCTTTCCCAGCATCAGCAGTGCCCTCGTTCGAGAAGTCTGCCGCTAACTAGCGTCTAAAATGCGCACGTCCATGACGCTGCCTCGAACCAAATAGTCAAACGTTTCAATTTCAATCGGCACGCCAACCTTCACCTTGCTATTGCCCAACACCACGCCATCATCGGTAATGGAAGCATTGCCCGCTATCGTCAGTACAATATCCGCACTATAGGCTTCCTCTGCCAACCGCTGAATCTCGCCATTGGGCAACACCACCGGCACTTTGCGGCTGACATCTTCCACCCCCATCACCTCCACTTGGCCATAGGGCTGATTGCGAATAATCAGATTGGCCCTACTCCCCGGCTCGAAGATATCCATCGATCGCAAGCTCACCCGGCGGGCCATTATATCCACCTCTACCGCCTGAGTGGATCGGTTTCCCGATACTACCGACGCAGCCTGATTGCCCGGAAACAGAAACACGGCTGCCACCGCGATCGCCACGATGAGAACAGCCCCAAGATCGATAATGCTGACCTTGCCGAACAATCGCCCTCGATTATCAATCAATACCATCACAACCTCTCAAACGCACCAGTCCCAGTCTAATCGCCACCAGACAGGACGAGATAGATCTCGAACTGTGGCGGGGCGATCGCTCTGAAAGAACAATGCCCGCTACTCAATAACAGCAGCGGACAACGCCAGACGCATCGATTCAGTTAAATCTTTGAAGACGGGCCGAGCAACCACTCGATCGACACGAGTTAAAATTGAATATTGACAGATTTAGTGTAATTGAGAGTTCAGGTTCAGCATTTCTACCAGGAGGTCTGCCCGCTGCTTGTTGGAGTCAGACTGAATGGCAGCCCTGACGGCAGCGGCCTCAGAAGGGGCCAAAGACTCAGAGCCGAGGGCGTATTGCACAACTGCTTTGATGAGATCGAAGTCCATAGCTGTTTAACTCCAATGAGTGGCAATGGGTAGATTATGCCCCCTCTATTTAGGGGCGGATCTACGTGTACGCGCATAAGATTCTTGAAGTTCGAGTAAAGCAGTTGTTCCCATCTAGAGGTTACTCCTGCGCGCTCCTTCTATACGCCTGACATAGAACCGTGGTAACCACTATAAAGATGGTGTAAGGAAATGTCAAAGACTCCGTAATATTACTGAATAATTTTTTCGAGTTTAATTGAGATTACCTGGCTGGTGGCATCAAACGGCCACGGGCAAGGGAGCAGAAGTAGCCGGTAAGGTTCTGCCAACAGCAGCAGCGATCGCAGGCAAACTGTCAGCCAGGGCAGTCATAGCATCGAGAGATAGGGCTTGGCGAGCATCGGAGACAGAGCGATCGGGCTCGGGGTGGCATTCTACGATCAGGCCGTCGGCTCCACAGGCGATCGCCGCTTTGGAGAGGGAGGCCACCAGCTCGCGACGACCGGCGGCATGGGAGGGATCGGCAATGACGGGCAGGTGAGTGAGTTGTTTGAGGGCAACCACAGCCCCGAGGTCTAAAACATTGCGAGTATAGGTATCGAAACTGCGGATGCCTCGTTCGCACAGGACAACATTGGGGTTGCCGCTGCTCATAATATATTCGGCGGCCATGACAAATTCTTCTAGCGTGGCGGCCAGACCGCGTTTGAGCAGCACCGGTTTCTCGATCTGGCCCACCGCCTTAAGCAAGTCGAAATTTTGCATATTGCGGCTGCCAATTTGCAGCATATCGGCACAATCGGCGATCGCCTCCACCTGTTCGACCGCCATCACCTCGGTCACCACCGGCATGTCGTAGGCTCGTCCTACATCGCGCATAATCTCTAAGCCCGCTCGCCCCAAGCCTTGGAAGCTATAGGGCGAAGTGCGGGGCTTGAAGGCTCCCCCCCGCAGCATTTGGATCGGGCTGGGAGCTAGGTGGGCGGCGACAGCCTCCATTTGCTCGCGACTTTCGATCGCGCAGGGACCGGCAATGAGGGTGATGGCTTCTGTGCCGATGGCGAGGCGATCGGTAATGGCGATCGCGGAGGTGTGGCTGGGGGTTTGTTTGCGGGTCAATCGAGCGTCTTTCATGGTAAAGCCTCTGGATATTGGATGGTGAATCTGCAGGTTTAGCAATAAAAAAGCCCGGTACCGCAGGGGTCCGGGCAGTGGGTGCAAGCGTGCGACTGTCTACCCGGACCTGTGTCCGAACCAAAAGCAGAAGCCGCTAAAAAATCGGCGATCGCCGTCTCGAATGTTTGTCGTATCGGCTGAAGTCACGGAGAATTCCCTCTCTTAAAAACTGAAAAGACCCAAGCAAATGTGCGTTGGGTCCACCTGAAGCATGACTGATTGCAGCAACTTAGCTCAGGTGCCCTCCACAAACCAAAAGTTAAATCGAAAATTGTTCACGGATTGACCTGAGGCGATCGTTGCAACGTTAGTGCATTAATAATACCAACTCTAATTCGGAGATTTAGAACGGTCAAGAGAATATTTACCGTTCTACTGTCAGGGCAACCAGGGAAATTGGCGGAAATCGGGCGGGCGCTTTTCCAGAAAGGCTTGCTTGCCCTCGCTGCCTTCTTCATTCATGTAATAGAGCAGCGTGGCATTACCTGCTAGCTCCTGAAGTCCTGCCTGACCGTCGCAGTCGGCATTCAGTGCAGCTTTCAAACAGCGGATTGCCAGCGGACTCTTATTCAAGATTTCCTGCGCCCATTGAATTCCTTCCGCTTCCAGTTGCTCGACCGGTACGACCGTATTGACTAACCCCATTTGCAACGCCTGTTCGGCACTGTATTGACGACAGAGAAACCAGATTTCGCGGGCTTTTTTCTGACCGACAATGCGGGCGAGGTAGCTGGCCCCAAAGCCGCCGTCAAAACTACCGACTTTGGGACCCGTTTGGCCGAAGATGGCGTTATCGGCAGCGATGGTGAGATCGCAGAGCAAGTGCAACACGTGTCCGCCCCCGATCGCGTATCCCGCCACTAACGCGATCGTCACTTTCGGCATTGACCGAATTAACCGCTGCAAATCCAATACGTTCAAACGGGGTACGCCGTCATCCCCCACGTAGCCCGCTTTACCCCGCACGCTCTGATCGCCCCCCGAACAAAAGGCGTATTTGCCGTCGGTATGGGGTCCTGCTCCCGTGAGAAAAATAACGCCAATGCTGCGATCTTCCCGCGCATCGCAGAAGGCATCGTACATCTCGAAGACCGTTTTGGGGGTAAAAGCATTGCGCTTGTGGGGACGGTTGATGGTGACTTTCGCCATGCCATCAGCCTTGTGATACAGGATGTCGTCATAGGGTTTGCCGGGTTGCCAGTCCACTTGCTTCATGGGCGATCGCTGGGGTTGAATTCTAGAATCTTATCGCGGGATTCGATCGGACTCATGCTGTGGAGCTTTTCCCACGATCTGAGCTGCCTGCCATTGTCTCGCGAATCAACTGGGCTGTGGCTGCACTGGCACTGCGATCGCCCTCGAACTTTAGCATTTTCCTCATGGCGGCGATCTCTGCGGGCTTCTTCAACCATTGAGAGCCTAGATCTGCCAGTGTTTGGGGGGTGAGGTCGGCTTCGCGGCGGACGACGGCAGCACCGCTGCGGGCAAAGGCGATCGCATTCACATACTGATGATCTTCGGCTGCGTAGGGATAGGGCACCAAGATGGCCGGAGTCTGGGTTGCCCCCAGTTCGGCTAAGGTCATGGCCCCCGCGCGGCAGATAGCAAATGTGGCTCGCTGATAGAGGGCTGCCATGTCTTGCCAAAACGGAAAGTGCAGATATTGAGACGATTGGGGTGCCAATTCAGCAATGGCTGTCGCATCCAATTCCCCAGTTTGATGGACGATCCAAGCTCCCCGCTCGATCCACGCAGGCGCTGCTTCCACCACTAACCGATTGAGCCCGCGCGCCCCCTGGCTGCCGCCAGTCACCACAATCAAAGGAGCGTTGTCGGGAATGGGTAAATCGAGCGGTTGAGGTTGGCGAAACCGATCGCGCACCGGATTGCCCACGACCTTTGTGACACTTTTGGGCAGATAGTGTTCTGCTTCTGGTACCCCCAATGCCACCGACGTACACCAAGGGGCGAGCCAGCGGGTGACTTTGCCGGGAAGGGCGTTGGATTCGTGCAGAATCACCGGTAGCCCCAGCGATCGTGCTGCCAAGATGGCGGGAGCGGCAATATAGCCGCCTGTGGTAAATACCCCGGCAAACTGCCCCTGTCGCAATAGCCGACGCAGGTCTAGAACTGCGCCCCCCAATTGCCAGAGGGCTTTGAGCCAGCTCAATCCCGGTCGTCCTTGCAAGCCCGACATCGCGATCGTGTGGAGGGGATAGCGATCTCCAATTAATTGCCTTTCGAGGCGATCGGGTACGCCCAACCACGAGATCTCCCAATCTGGCAGACATTCCGCCACGGCAAGTGCGGGAAAGACGTGACCGCCAGTGCCGCTGGCGGCGATCGCGAGATGCGGTTGAGATGGGGGGGCTGCGGGCATTATCGATACAACCTCGAACAACTCCAGCAGGGCAAACATTCCCTCGGGATCGGATCGACGAGCAGAATTGTCATGCCGGTGCGGTATGGCTTTCACAATTGCACCATATCGTCCAGTGGTTGAGGTTGCTAAGATGCATTCAGAGAAATAGAGAGGTGAGCCTTTGCAATCGTCTACACCCGCAACGTCTTTCAGCCATTCCCTGCGCGCTTTGGCGATCGCCACTGGTTTAGCCTGTCTGCTGCCGCTGGTGTCCTCTCCCGCTCTGGCAGAGAGCGTCCCCCCTGTTTCCTTGGAGGCTGCGGTAGAAGCTGCGAGCGATGTTCCTGCAGAATTGCAACAGGCCCTCGACACCCTATTGGAGGCGGCTAACAATCGCGATTTGGAGAGGGTGATGTCCCTCTACAGCCCCAATTTCACCCATGGGGATGGTTTGACGCTAGAGGCGATCGAGACGGTACTGACGAATTTTTGGGATACTCATCCCGGTCTGACCTACGCAGCGACTATTTCGGACTGGAAAGCTGTGGATGATGGCATTGAGGCCACCATTGTGACGGTCTTGAGAGGCACTCAAGCCTCCGAGCGCGGCGATTTCCACTTGCAGGGCAGCAACACGGTTCGCAATTTCTTTCAGCCCGATCCCGACCAGCCCGATCGCCTCTTGTTAGTCAAACAGGACGTTTTGGCCGAATCTACCACTTTGACCGCAGGCGATGCCCCTCCCCATGCAACGCTCAACATTCCTGCGAAGGTGTCGGTGGGCTCGGTATTCGACGTAGAGGCGATTATTGAAGAACCGTTGGGGGACAGCTTGATGTTGGGAGCTGCGCTCGAAGAGCCGATTACTCCAGAGACTTATCTCGATAGCCCTCCCCTTCCCCTGCAGCCCCTTCAAGCAGGCGGCATTTTCCGCCGTGCCGATGCCCCCATCCGCCCCGGTTCGAAGTGGATTTCGGTCATGCTAGTAGGCGATGGCGGCATTTTAATTGAAGGTCGCCGCCTCGATATCGTGATTGGTCCGGTGGATTAATCCCAGCTCCAGTCTCCAGGGCACTGGTTCAGCTTGACAGGGAAAATCAATCAAACGCCTTTAGAGCAAGGATTACAGCTATTCACCACCAAAAACGCTAAGATCCTTTGATAGCAACCGTTTGGAGCTATTCATCACATCCAACGGAACCAGTGCCTAAATCCCAGCATTCGATAAAAACTGTCGAACAGAACGCAGCGCTCCTTTGTCAGTTGTTGGTTGTGGATGAGGTCTGTGAAAGACAGCTCGCTTGCCATTCAGGGCATATCGAACTCGCGAGCCTCGTCCTTCCGCCATTTCAGCCCCTAAAGCCAAGAGTAATTTCTCAATGTCGCTCCACTTCACATCCGAAGGGGTTGGCGTTGCATAAATTGCGATCGGAGTTTTGCGCTGCTTTGCATTCAGTCCCACAGAAAACACCTTTAATTGTTGACCGCTACTGAATTAACGTCAGTTCGACAGGTATCTGGCCCCCATCCCCTAACCCCTTCCCCCAAGTTTGATGCTGCTGGCGAAATTCATATTCCGAAACATTGGCCATTTGTCTAGATGCCTGTGGCCCCCTTCCCCTAACCCCTACCCCCAACTTTGGGGGCAGGGGAACAAGGCCCCGTAAGGATTTTCGGCTGTTTCTCCCCTCTCCCAAACTTGGGAGAGGGGCCGGGGGTGAGGGCCATGCAGAGGACTTGCACCATGCCAATATTTCTAAATGTTAAATTGGCCAGCAGTATCAAGTTTGGGAGAGGGGCTGGGGGTGAGGGCCATACAGAGCCATCGAACTCAGGTTGAATTAGGTGTTGGGCTCAATCGCAGCAGCACTCGAACATACCAAAACCTCCAACTCAAGCAAAACTTGCTGTGCCTATGGTGGCATAGGATGACACTGATAGTTGCATCTTCCGTTAAGAGACAAGCTCGATCTCAGCAATGGGATGCAAGACTACTCAACGCGACCGTAGATCGCGATCGCCTCCGACCTTCCCTCGCGCCGAGATAGCCACGCCCACATCTGATCGCCATAGGAAAAATGCCACCATTCTTTGGGATGGCGCTGGAATCCGGCGATCGCCATTACCTGATGCAGCAGTTGCCGGTGGCAATGGTAGCGCTGACTGTCGGGGTCGGAGCTACCCTCAAAATGAGCGGGGTGCGATCGCTCCGAGAGTTCGTCAATGGGCGAGCCCATCTCCACTTCGCAGCCCGATCCATCGACCAAGCTCAAATCCACCGCCGCTCCCGTACTGTGGGGAGGCGGTGTGGCAGGATTGGAACTGGGCCAAGCCCATAGAGCCAACACTTCATCCACAAGCTGCTGGTGCTGTTGCTCTGAAAGTTCCTCGGGGTCTAGCTGCCGAGCGTGCAACAACTGTCGATAGCTGTATTCCACCATGAAACGCTGCACGGCAATGGGACGATAGGTATCAAAAATCAGCAATTGCCAACCGGGCTGAAGCCGCTGCAGTTCCAATTGAGCTCGCTCCAAGCGACGCACCGCCCCCGAGCGCAGTTGGAAAGGCGATCGCCCCTGATAATCTGCCCCCAGAGCCCGATAGGGATGGGGCTCCAGCCGCTGTATCTGGGAGGGTAATTCGACCAGTGGCTCGCCGCAGTCTTCAATCGGAACCGCGTGATAGGGGCGCGTGGGGGTGGAGGCTGGGGCTTTCATCTGACAGCAGTTCGACGACTGCTCCGATCCTGCCAGCGATCGCCCTTCTGTAAAAAGATCCTTAAAATCAAATCTTCCGATCGCGGCTGAATCGAGCCTCAATCTCGAGCTTTAGGTAGCAGATTGCGAAACCAGAAGTCATGAAATCCCTTTTATATCAAGGTTTTGCAGTAGTTCGTCGATACACTCACCGAACGATTCCCCCACAATGGCCTGTAAAGGGATGGCTTTTCAAGCCCACTCGAACTTCGTAAACTACTGAAATTCCGTCGCAGTGCTCCGCCCATAGCCGAAGGCTTGGGGGGTGGTGAAGCGGCGGGCGACCCACACCGAGCAAAGTTTGGCTTGCGATGGGAATCCGCCAAAGCTAACATTGCTTTATCGCACGGCGACGGCCCTTGCAGGATATCCATAACTGGACTCCGAGAGCAGAAACGTGATTGATAGGGAGGTGGCGAACCCTTGCTGAAGCTTGAAAACAAGCTATGGGGTTCCTCAGCTAAATCGTGCTGAGGCTAAAACTTTGTGCGCAAGAGGTTGAACATACAGTTTTGTACTGGTTCTTCGTCGGCGGTGGGGCGCACCGTGGACGTTAAATTAAAATGCCTGCGGAGACGGTCTGGCGGGGAGTTAGTCATTAGACTGCTCTAGTTAAGGGTCTGTGAAACGGGAATCTCACTCCATACCCTTTAGGGTTGGTGGGAGAGCGTCAATGCAATAGCTGCTACAAGAGGTGAGACCTATGCTGACGACTCCTCCCCCTCCCGCGATCTCTCCCAAACAAATGAACATTCTCCGAGCTGTGACAGCTATGGCTTGGGCTGACGGAGTGCTAGAGTCCCAAGAAATTGTCACGATGGCCGACAAACTGTCGGCTGCCTTCGCCAGCAGTCCAGAGGATCGCGCCGCCCTCTCGACGCGCATTCAGGATTACTTCACTCAGCAGATTCCATTAGAGGAAGTACTGCCCCTGCTGCCGGAGGAAAGCGATCGCCGCCTCATTCTCAAATTGGGCTATCTCACCATCGAATCTAGTGCCCGCACTGAGGGGGAGCCCACCGTCAATCTGCAAGAGTTAGACGCATTTCACCATCTAGCGGAGCTCTTGCACTTACCTGCCGATGTGGTACACGAGGTGTCGGAAGAGGCGAAAGCCGAGCTGGGGGACAATGGAGCCGATCCACTCGAAGTGTTGGTAAACGGGTTCTCCCGCCACTATGCCTAGGGCTCGTTCCCGTGGGGCGAGTTGGCAACGATACGGTTAGGGGAACTATTTCTCCTGAGCGTTAGCTGCTTTGACTGCGCTTAAGAAGAAGGCCGCTGTGGCAGGGATACCTAAAGCTAAGAGGACGTAATTAGCCAGCGTGCCAAATTTGGGTGCTCCATAGGCGAGTTCGAAGATGCAGCCGGTGACTCCGACGCCACAGAAACAGGCTCCGAAGAGCAGGAGACTACTTTTTGCGTTCACGGGTTTGACAGGACTCGATAAAAGGTTAATTCTTTTCAGGGTAGCAGCGGTGTGTGCGAGCTTGACGAACTTCTTTTCACCCGTGCCAAACTTAGCGTCCGCCGATTGCGCTTACTCTTTTCGGGATGTAGCGGTTTTATACAAACTGTACAAATCCTGACCGTCTTCGCCATATTCGGCCATGCCCCAGCGATATTTGACTCGGAAAGGTCTTCCCTCAGCGCCCGTAAACTCGTGCTGCTGCAAGTCTTGCAAAATAGCCGATAGGCGGCGTTGGCCCTCAGAACGGTTCATATCGTAGGTGCATACCACCAACGTTTCGTCTTCCCAGCGAGTCACAATATCCTCCTGCCGCAACCCCTGCTGCAACCCTTCGGTCAAATATTTCAAGACCTGATAGCAGATGGCGCGCCCGTGGCGCTGTTGCAGGCGATCGAAGCGATCGATCGAGATGGTTCCCAGACTTAAGGGTTGGCGATGGCGACTGGCTAGATACAAGAGGCGAGACAATTCGCGAATGGAGCGGCGGCGACTCATTCCCCCCGTCAAACTATCTACCCCTCCGCGCAGGCCGCGATTGGGCGATCGCTCCAGTTGCGAGAGTACCCGCGCCACTAATTCCGGCTCGGAGATCGGTTTGCGGACGTAGTCGCCACCGCCCACTGCAAACAGTTCGTGGATGTCGGCGGGGGTGACGCTATCTGATAGGAACAGTACGGGCAAATCGCCCCATTGAGGATCGTTACGCACCACCTGACATAAATCGATGCCTGTCAGGTTCGGCATCTCCACATCCAAAATCAGCAGGTTGGGGGCTGCTTTCACTAAAACATCCCAAAACTGGGCCGGATCGTCTAGCAGAATGAGCTTGAACCCCCACGGCTGCAGCAGAGTGCGAACAGTATCGAGCACCTGAGGATCGTCATCTACCACCACAATCTTGGCCTCATCAGTGTTCGCGTCTTGCAACACTTGGATGACGGTTTCTAAAACGCGGCGGGGTACGACAGGCTTTTGCAGAAATCCCTGTCCCCCCAAGCGAGCCACCTTGACGCGAGCAGCAAAATCATCCTCAGCCGTAAACACGACCACCGGGATAGCAGTCTCTCGCGTCGATAGCTCTTCTAGCAACGTAAAGCCAGTTTCTGCGGTATCGGGAAAGCCCAGATCGAGCAAGATGGCATCGGGAGGCTGGAGCGCGATCGCCTTTCGAGCCTCAGCAATGCTGGAGGCCACCTCTGGCTGCAACCCCCAGGCTGCAGCTTCGCGTCGGACGAGGCTGGCCAAATGAATGTCGTCATCCACCACCAACAGACTGGGTAAATTGCCCCCTGCTGTTTCGGCAATTTTGGGGTTGGGGGGCTCGGCGATCGGTGTTGCGGAGTTGGAGGTAGCTACAGTCAATTGTTCTAAGGCTTGCTTGAGCTGTGCCAGAGAACCTTCCAGTTGGGCGATCGCGCTCGGGTCGAGGGGGCGATCGGGGGTGAGGGCCTGTTGGATGGTGCGGGCCAACTGAGAGCTGTAACTCAAACCAAATGCTCCGAGGGAGCCGACGAGGGTATGAGCTTCTTGCTGGGCTGCTTGTCGGCTAGTCGGATCGCATACGTTACTGGCAATCGCGGCGATCGCCATTTGCACATTGGCCAATCGCTGCTGAATTTGAGCCTCTGCCTGCTCCCAAATATCGGCTAACTCGCCATCAATTTGCTCGGCAGGCACCTCTGCAACTGTTTGTGTCGCAGGGGGACTCGGCGGCAGCTCTTCTTTGTCGGGGGGCTGGCGGAAGCGGTAGCCCAAACCGTACACCGTTTCGATTAGATCGGCGGGGGCACCCGCTTTTTTGAGTTTTTGCCGCAAACTTTTGATGTGGGCTCGCACGGTGTTTTCTGCCGGGGGTTCGTCAAACGACCAGAGCAGATCGAGGATGGCGCTTTGGCTGTAGATGCGACGCTGGTTGCGCATGAACAGTTCGAGGATGCCGTATTCTTTACGGGTGAGGGAGATGGGTTTGCGATTGTAGGCCACCTCGCAAGAGACCGTGTCGAGGGTGAGATTGCGCCATTCCAGCACGGGCATGAGGGTGGAACTGCCCCGCCTCAGCAGGGCTCGGATGCGGGCTAGCAGTTCCGGGATGTCGCAGGGTTTAGCGACGCAATCATCGGCACCTGCATCTAATGCCGCAACGCGACCGTCATCGGCACCTGCTTCCGACAGCAACATGACGGGGGTTTGGTTGCCGTGCGATCGTAACTTCTCGCACAGGTGAATGCCATCTAGGCGTGGCAAATCCACTTCGGCTAATACCAAGGCGTAGTCAAATGCTTCTACCAGATTGAAGCCCTCCTGTCCGTCTGTCGCGCGTTCGATCGCATAGTTCTCTCCAGCGAGTGCCGCTTCTAAGCGACTCGCAAGGACTTCATCTCGTTCGACTAGCAGGATTTTCACAGGTAATTCGCTGTCAGGACACTACGTCTATCGATCTTGGGTAGCAGGGTAATAGGCACACTCTACACTTCACCTCCTGGAAAAATTCAACACTAATGTCCGACCGCTGGATCGATCTTGCCAAATTATTTTGTGAAAAATTTATATCAACTTCATAAAAACATCAATGGACTGAACAGGCACATGGAGGGCACCTACTGGGCTGCTCTCCAAGTTTCTAGGGCAGCGGGCAGAGGCGCGAGCGTCTCTACTGTAAAGTTCCGCTCGGCGATGAGACGATTGAGCCGCTCGACGCGGCGGCGATTGCTGGGGTGACTGGAGAAAAACGCTAGGGCGCGCGCATCGCTTCTGCCCTCGAAAAAGTCAGTTGCCCCCCCTGCGTGACCGTATACCTGCTGGAGCAGTTGCAAGCCAAATTCATCGGCAGCTCGCTCCTGCCCCTGCGAAAACTGCGCTTGGGCGATCGCCGCTCCAGCCTGCCCCACCTCAGCTTGTAGAATATCGAGATTTCCCAATGCCAGTGACAGGGCAACTTGCCAAGCCATTGCTCGCCCCAAACGGCGCAGGTGGTCGCGATGGGCAAAATGTCCCAATTCGTGCCCCAAGACCATCATCAGCTCGTTTTCCGATGCCACTGTCTCCAATAGGCCGCCGTAGATGACTACCACGTCGCCGGGAACGGCAAGGGCATTGACGAGCTCGCGATCGGGAATAAACAGTAGCTCCACATCTCGCTGCGGCCGTTCGGGATCGACCCACTGCGCTTCCATGCGATCGAGCAATTGATTGAGGGAGGCTTGCACCGGTCCCCCCTCTGCCTCAGCCCTGAAAGATCGGGTCACGACCTGGCCCAACTGCGCTTCCCATTCCGGCGGGATTGTTAGAGCGAGCCGCTCGGCACTACTCAAAAGCAGCCACGCGACCAAAGCGATCGCTAGGGCGATCGACAACCCGATTGTCGCCACTACCCCCACTAGCTGTCTGAGCTTGGGGGGCGGGTGGCGATTCGGCTGATAGGTGGCTGTACCGGGGGGAAGTTGAAGGCTCACAGGACTCGAACTCTAATTATTATTTTTCTGCGGGCGGAATGGATAGAGGAAATTCATCAAAGACCCTAAGTGGCGCGATTGCACCCACAATCGACCTCGGCCTCGGAAGCGACAGACCAAGCCTTCTCCGCCAAATATTGCCGTCCGCAACCCTTTAAACGACAAACCTCCCAAAACCTCGACGGAATAATCTAGCGTGTCTTCAAATGCCACCACATAGCCCGTATCTACCACGTATTCCCCCTCCACGGGGATTTCCAAAATGGCTCCGTAAGAGCTAAACCAAAAGTCTCCCGTGCCACAAGCCCGAATTAAGAAGATGGACTCGCCGCTAAAAAACCCCCGCATTCCCTGAAATTTGGTATCTAATTCAATGGTGGGGTCGCAAGCCACAAATCCCGATGACTGCACCATCAAAGCATTGCCTTCCAGCTTGTAGTGGTGAATGTCTCCCGGTATCCCCGGCGAGAGAAACAACATGCCCGATCGCTGCTTTGTACTAAATTCGCTCACAAACAGCGATTCTCCCCCCAACACGCGCCCGAGCCCCTGCCATAATCCGCCGCGCACCTTTGACTTCATGTCGATCCAGGGGTCCATCGCTGCCATGGCACCTGATTCCACCAGCATAGTTTGGTTCGCTGCCAATTGCATGCGCAGCATGCCGTAGGCGGGGGCGTGTTCCACTTGGAAGGGGGTAGACACGAGATCGCTCCTTGGGATTGGGTCGAGAGCAGGGGGAAGAATGGAAATTAGCGGGGGGGAAGTTGACTGCCGATCGTTCTGCCAAAGACACCAGGATTGTGGGTTTGGCAATAGAGGCGGCCCTGCCCTTCAAAATGGCAGACGAACCCTTCTCCGCCTGCAAAGGCCCCCAGCCAACTGGAATTGACCTTGCCAATGGTGAAGTTCAAGCTGGGTTCGAAGGCGACAATGTGGCCCGAGTCAACCGTGTGCTCTCCGTTCACCTCCATCTCATAAATGGCTCCGAAGCTGGAAAGTAGGACTACGCCACTGCCGGTGACATTCAGCCAAAATAACGACTCGCCCGCGAACAAATTCTTGAGCCCGCGCACTCCCACATCGATATTGACAAAGGGGGTGCTAGCTAAATAGCTACTGGACTGCACCACCAATCCTGCGGGCGTTAACTCGCAGGCAGCAATATCTCCAGGGAGTTTGGGGGCTAGATAGATTTCCCCCGGTTGGCTGGTGGTGTTGAAGGTACTTAAAAAGAGAGATTCCAACGCGAGGACTCGCTTGAGTCCTCCCCACAGCCCGCCCCCTTTGCCCTGCAGCAAGGTGGTATTGGCTTCCAGATGGCCACTCATGGCAATCATGGCTCCAGCTTCGGCCACAATCTGCTCGTTGCGATCGAATGTGATGTGGGCCACGGTGCTATCGGGCTGGTTTAAAACGTCAACCTTCACAAATGCGTTCTCCTAGGGAAATGCGATCGACGGGATTGTACAGGGGATAAAGACAAGGACAAAAGAGCGATAACAAAAGACCGACTACCACCATCGCCTGCGTCTCCCGCTTGTCATGTTGACTTTGGGTCTCAGAAATTTCAATAAACCGCTCGTACTGCGGGATTGCAAGTAGATAGAGCCGCGCCCCCGCAAGCGAGTGACCAATCCTTCTCCAGATGTGAGCGAGCTCAATAGACCGCCAGCCAGTTTGGGACTCAATCTGATGCCGGGATCGTAAGCAACGAGATGCCCCGAATCCACAATAAATTCGCCGTCAATACGGCGATGGGTGAGACCGCCATATGCGCCGAAGAAAACAAGACCGCGACCGCTCAGTTTGAGCCGGAATAACCCTTCTCCACCAATCCAACTAGCGAATCCGGCCCATTGAACCCCCACCTTGACGCCTGTGGTGTGGGCGATGTAGGCACCGGGCTGCAGGCAGATGGAGTTGCCGTTGAGTTGCAGGCGCGAAATGTCCCCAACGGTGGATTGGGTGAGGACCACCTGGAGGGGTAGGGCGGTGGGGTTGGTGAAGGTGTTGGCAAAGAGAGATTCTTTGCCAAAAAAGGCCTTAAGAAAGGCCGAGCCAATACCCCCAAACCATTGCGCTTTGACTCTGAGGGCAGAGTCCATGCTGGCCATGGCTCCCGCTTCGGCCATAATGCTCTCGCCGGGGTCCAGGGTCACAAAGACGGTGGAAAAGGCGGGTTTGTATTGGATGTCGTATTTCACGATGGATGGATCTCGGCTCGATTGCGGGAAGGGGTTTGGGAAGTCGGAATCGGCTTTTTTGCAAGGGATGGGCGGGTTAGTGCTTCCTGCCGCCGATCCCTTGGCTCTTGCTCGGGACTTTCAACGAGGGACTGCAAGTTCTATCACAGTGAAGATTACCCACAGACGGGGAAATCCAGTCGCTGAGGATCGATTTGGCGGGCGTGACAGGCGTGAATTCGATAACGCGGAAGCGCTATATTGCGGACAAAGCTATCGCCTCAGTTAGAACGCATGTCCCTAACTCTGTTTGATATGGGTCGCTTGATTGCCGCTTCCCCCAATATTCAGGGAGGCCGCCCAATGATTGCCGGAACGGGAACTTCGTTTGGACGGATAGTTGCTCTGTACAAGCAAGGCTACAGTCCAGACGAAATCGTGACTGACAAAGACTATTTGACGCTAGCCCAGGTATATGCGGCATTGGCCTACTATTATGCCAACCGACCCGTCATCGAGCAGGATTTAGTGGAAGAGTCTGCAGAGTATGACAGATTGGCATCTCAGGCTCCATAGACCCTGCTATGACAGCTAAACCAAGTCTAGTCAGAAACCTGTAGTTTTAATGGGGCACCTTTTAGTCCCCCTCACTAACGCTGTTAACCACTGCATTCGCCCCCTAAATCCCCCATTCTGGGGGACTTGACGACAGTGCTAGCTAGGGTTTGGAGACTGGGAAGACGAACCGGCCAATCGCGGTCATTCAAGTTGTAGAACGAAGCCAACAGACTCTCACAAGTCCCCCACTGGTGGGGGATTTAGGGGGCCGAGTGCAATGCCTGAAAACTCCAGGTCTTAACATGGATGAGGTTTATTCGCTTTTATTTGGACGAGGATGCCACGAGTAAACGCCTATTGCAGGCGCTACGCAATCGGGGGGCAGATATCTTGTCTGCACTCGCACTCTAGACGATCGCCGCCCGTTCTGGATGGGATACAGCTCGACCAGATTCGCGCTCGAAGAAATGGAGGCGATCGCCCTGCAGCCGCCACCCTACGCGCTCTCCCGGGCGATATCCCAGCTCTGGAGCGACAATGACTTGAATCGATCGCCCTGCTTCGAGTTCGGTTGCCACAATTGTTTGTGCCCCCAGCACTTCGACAGTCTGCACAGTACCTATCAAATGCGCCTCCTCTGGGATGGCGGGCATGGCTCGCTCCGGTCGAAATCCTAACGTCAGGGGAGTATGGGGGGGGAGCTGCGAACTCCAGAGCTCGTTCGAGCTCAACGGCTGGCGCAAATCGGAACCGCGCAGCTCTCCATTAGCATCGAGGGTGACGGGCAGGAAGTTCATGGGGGGGGAACCGATGAACTGAGCCACAAATTGATTGGCCGGTTGGCGGTAGAGATTGAGCGGGGTATCCACCTGTTGGAGATAGCCGGAGCGCAGCACGGCAATGCGATCGCCCATCGTCATGGCCTCAGTTTGATCGTGGGTGACATAAATGGCGGTGGTTTCTAATTGGCGTTGCAGCCGTACAATCTGCGATCGCGTTTCCAGCCGCAATTGCGCGTCCAAATTCGACAGTGGTTCGTCTAACAAAAACACCTGTGGATTGCGAGCCATGGCGCGACCGAGGGCCACCCGCTGCTTTTGTCCCCCCGAGAGTTCTTTCGGCTTGCGCTGGAGCAGAGCATCGATTTGCAATTGCTTGGCAATATCGCGGACGCGCAGGTCGATGGCCCGATGTTGATGGCTTCGCTCGGGGGAGAAGGGATTGTGCGATCGCCGACCCTGTCGCCGCAGCCCGAACGCCAAATTGTCGTACACGTTCAAATGGGGATACAGCGCATAACTTTGAAACACCATGGCAATATCGCGGGCTTTGGGGGGCAGGTGGGTGACGGGGCGATCGCCGATCGTCACTTCCCCTCGGGTGGGCGATTCCAGTCCGGCCACAATGCGCAGCAGCGTACTTTTGCCGCAGCCCGAGGGACCGACCAATACCATAAACTCGCGATCGCGGATCTCCAGATCGATGGCGTGTAGCGCTGGAGTGCCCCCAAACGACTTTTCGATGCCCTCCAATCGAACCGCTGCCATCTCCACACCTCAAGTTGACAGAATCTCCACCTATGCAGGACTAATGTATCGAAACAATCCCCCAGAGCGGGGGATGCCAGCAGGCGATCGAGGATTGGGGCTGTGGATGGGGGTTCTAGTCTTCTTCAGAAAAACTGCCACCGTTCCAAACCCACAGAATGCCGTAGCCGATAGCAATACCGCCGACGGTCAGGGCGAATGCTAAGCCTGCAATCGAAAAGATTTCACCAGCCATTGACGTCAAGATCCTTGAATGCGATTCGTACACCAGCATAAAGGGTTTCCTGCCCGTTTACCTGGACCGAGGTTCGCCTTCCTCCAGCGCGCGGAATTCGGGGCTGTTGAGTTCGTAGTCGGGTTGCTCGATCAGATCGCGTTCGGTGGTATAAATGGCTTCGTCTTCAGCAAACACCTCTGTACCGGCAAACTGGCGGGCAAAGGCGATCTTGTGGCGCAGGGCTTCGTCAGGGGTTTCCAGTTGTTCGAGCCAAGTGCGGCGATCGCGATTGCGAGCCTCGACCTTTTGATTTCGGTGCTTGAGTGCAAACCAACGAATCGTTGGTGTTGCGAGAAATAGCAAGCCGTAGAGGGCCAGCAATGCAAAGACCAGGACGATTGGCCCCGGAGGAATACTGAGAATATCGGCCAATTGGAAACTGTATCCTTGCAACCCCAGCCACAGCAGGAGGTTGACGCCGCCGAGGCTGCCAATGAGTGTCAGTTGACCGGAAGTGGCCGAGCTAAAGTTCCAGTCAAATTCTTTCAAATAGGCCGGTATGTTCTGCGCTTGCCGTTCTGCGGCAGCACTTTGCAACTCTGGAAATCGATAAATGATGTCGCCGCGATCGCTAACTTCCGGTTGACCATCGTAGTTAATCAGCACGGGCAGCATATAATCTTCGTCTTCCACCACCTGTTCGTTCTGGGGGGATACGTCCGAGTAGGGTAAAACTTCTTCGGCGGTAATGACACCGCCGTTATGGGCAATGCGATTGGAGATCGCCCGATCGCGGCGCTCCTCTAGATCTTCGTTGGGGTTGCCGTCGCCGAATAGGAAGGAATAGACCGCTTCCAAAAAGTTCAGTTTGGAGTCTTCGCGAGGGTGCGAGCGCGAGCGCCGCTGGTGAGGCGATCGGTAAGGGCGAGGGGAGAAGAAGGGGTTGCCCATCCACAGATTGGGGATAAAGACAAAGCCACCACCGCCACTGCGACGGCGGCTGTCTCTGCGGCCATCCTTTTGGCTGGAGGCAATCAGAATGGTAATGACAATGACGGCCAGGGCGATCGACACCACCAGCACAATCCCGAAGGAGAGGCGCAAGCCATATAGGAATCCCTGCCACAGCTTGCGTTTGAGGGCAGCCAGTTGGCTTTGCCGCTGTCGGCGCTGCAGCTCGTTGCGGTAGTGGCGATCGAAGCGGTAGGCAATGTCGCCGCTTTCAGCCACCTGTAGGTGACCGCCTGCATCGCGAGCAAGCGAGAGTAGTTCTTGACGGGTATCGGCCAGCGACAGTCCTGTTTCTGCTGCCACGTCCCCAACCGTAACGCGCCAATCCAGTCGATCGACAGCGTCCATCACCATTGTGCGCGGTGAAGCCACAGCGGCTCTCCTTGCTAGTTGCGAATCTCTTCTCCCATTGTAGTTGGAGCTTCAGCCAGTCACTGACCGCCCCCGTTGGGCACAAGATGTTTAGAGGTGCTTTTGAAAATCTTCTAGGCTGGTGGCGTCCAAGGCAGCATCGACAAGTTCTTCTAGTCGTTCTGGATTGTCGATCGCCTGTAGCGATGCCGAGACGGCTTGAGGAAGCGGCCCAAATTGACGGGACAGGAGTCGGACGAGCATCCGCTGCCCCTCTTCAGCTTTACCTTCAGCTTTACCTTCAGCTTTGCCCCTAGTCTCAGCTTCGCTCAGCCAATCCTTTAATAGGGGAGACTCCATCAGATCCAACATTTTTTTGCTCCTGAGGAATTCTTCAATTACACCCCGCCCGCTTGGCTGGAGCGAACTCAACAGCACCGCCACCGCGAGCAAATCCTGTTGTCTCGACTTTAATTCTACTCGCTCGGAAATTGCCGCTTCACAAGCCTCAAGCCGCTGCTTCAGATTGTTCGGCGGTCCCATCAGGGGTACCAAAGGGAGAAGACCGGGGCGATCGCTGGCTAAAATCGCCGCTGGATCTTGCTCCCACAGCCTGACAATCCGAAATTGCACTCGCATCCCGCCACATTCGTAGACATCGGGCATCTCCCGAGCCGCTTTGCTGTCCTCCAGCAATATCAAGATCTGAGTGGGTGCTTTGCCACAGTTAAGTAAGATAAACAGCGAATATTCAGCCATGCGCAGCGGCATCTCTGCTAGAGGCCGACGCTGAAATTCGATGTGGAGAATGCCGCTCCCCCCATCGGAAGTGGTATAGCGTATAACAAAATCTGCTCGTCGCTCGCGAGAGGCAAATACCGGATTGACGATCTCCTCCACCCCAGCCGTATCGTCCAGCAGCCATTGGAGAAAGTCCTGGCTGTAATCGCCGACTAGACTGCGCAGGTTGATGTCGTACTCATTTCGACTCATCGGGTATAGACTAAAGGTTTGGGGCTCTCATTTCAGAGCGCTCTACCGAGCTTTTCGCTAGCAGAGCGACTCCCCGCAAAATCGAGCCCAGCCCAATCACTCAAGCTCTGCCCAGTCGCGCAATAGAGACTGTCGGCGGGGATGGCGCAGCTTGCGCATGGCTTTAGCCTGAATTTGCCGCACCCGCTCGCGGGAAAGGCTGTAGAGATCGCCAATTTCTGCCAAGGTGTGGCTGCGACCGTCGGCCAGACCAAACCGCAACCGAATAATGTCTCGCTCGCGAGAAGAGAGATGCTCCAGTAAATCGTCCACCTGCTCCGAGAGCAGATTGAGATCGATGCGATCGTCCGGCAGTAACTCGTCAGGATCTTCAATCAACTGCATCAACTCTGTGTCTTCCTCTTTGCCCACTCGCGTGTGCAGCGATAGTGTGCGTCGTCCCGCATCCATCACCGCATCGAGTTTATCGGGGGTTAGATCCAGTGCTGCAGCGATTTCTTCCTTGGTGGGTCGGCGACCGAATTGCTGGGCCAGCTCCCGTCGAGCTTTTTTAACCTGATTGAGTTTTTCCACCATATGGACGGGCAGGCGCACCGTGCGAGATTGGCTGGCGATCGCCCGCGTAATCCCCTGTCGAATCCACCAATAGGCGTAAGTAGAAAACTTGTAGCCGCGTTCGTAATCGAACTTCTCTGCCGCCCGCATCAAGCCAATCGACCCCTCTTGGATCAAGTCTAAAAATGGCACGCCACGGTTGAGATACTTCTTAGCGATGGAGACAACCAGACGCAGATTGGCCCGGACCAACCGCTGCTTTGCTTGCTCTGCGGCCTCGCCTCCCTGCACGATCGTGCGGGCTAACTCCACCTCTTGGCTGGCGGTGAGCAATGGATAGCGCGCCATTTCCCGCAGGAACAATCCGACCGAATCCTGCTCGGACCGCTGCGATCGCGACATCTTGGAGGAGACATTGACCGTAACCCGATTCCGGTTGGGAGAAGTATTCAACTCACAGGCTGCAGGAGTAGACATATTGAGTTCTCCCTAGAAAAAGATTCAAATGGGGCGACCTAGCAAGTTCTCAAACGGATACTGCTGGGGGGGGGGCACTGGCAAAGTAATTCAGCCCGATACCCGATACGGGGGCAGATCGACAACTTTGCAATAACTTCATCTTAGTCAACGGAAGCTGAAACCGTTGTAAATGCAATTACAGATTGGCTTCAATCCGAGGAAATAGATTGAGAACTATAGATTTTGTTTACATTTCGACGAAGTTCTATACAGTCTAGCAAATGATTTTGAGAGGCTGAGGCTCTCCCTCGTTCTAGCTGCTTTTGGGATTATATCGGTTCATGGCCGCCGGGACATCTTGGCGCAGACACAATTCGATCGCATCTGCCGAGGTATCGATGAGCTCGGGCAAATGGGCTTTTTCCTCGGGGGTGAAGCGACCCAGCACGTGTCCTATCGCATCGCGATCGCCATCGGGAGCCCCTACCCCCAGCCGCAAACGGGGAAAATTTTGCTGGCCCAAATGTTGAATGATGGACTTCATGCCGTTGTGCCCCCCCGCCGAGCCCGACAGCCTCAACCGCAGCCGCCCAAAGGGCAAATCCATATCGTCGTAAACCACTAGCACCGATGCGGGATCGAGCTTAAACCAATCGATCGCCGCCCGCACCGACTGGCCGGACAGGTTCATATAGGTTTTAGGTTTGAGCAGGCGCAATTTGCCTGCCGGCCCCACCCCTTCGCCATAATCTCCCTGAAAGCGCTTTTCTGGATTGAGGGGAATTTTCCAGCGATCGCTGAGGCGATCGATCGCCATAAACCCGCAGTTATGGCGCGTATCAGTATATTTTGGGCCGGGATTGCCCAGTCCTACGATCAGTTCAATCGCCATTCACCTCAATCGCCATGCAACTAGAGCTTACTCCGCAAACTCTGCATCGATGACGCCACTCTCGGCAGTCGTCACAGCCTGCTGGGCCGCAGCAGGAACTTGAGGCTTGAACTGGAACAAACTGTAGACCGTATTGCGGCGAATGTCGGTCATCATGTCCAAGAACTGTTGGTAGCCCTCATTTTTATACTCGATCAGCGGATCTTTTTGGCCGTAACCGCGCAACCCCACAGATTCACGCAGTGCGTCCATCTGCTGCAGGTGCTCTCGCCACAGGGTATCGATCTGCTGCAGGAGGAAGAAGCGTTCGGCATCCCGCATCAAACCAGGCCGGAAAGTATCCACATAAGACTCTTGGGCTTCATAGGCTAACTGGATCTGTTCCGCGAGATACTCGTTCATATCTTCAAAGCCCAACTCTTCGATGTCGCTGGCTTTGAGCTGATTCAACTGAGGCACAAACTCCTTTATCTTGCCGACTAATTTGTCCATCTCCCATTCTTCGGGGGGTAACTCGGGATTGACATAGGCCCGCACCACCTCCTCCATTGTCATGCGGCAGTATTTCAGCATCTGCTGTTTGAGGTTGTCCCCTTCCAGAGCGCGACGGCGCTCGGCGTAAATGGCCTTGCGTTGATTGTTCATCACCTCGTCATATTCGAACACCTGCTTGCGAATGTCGTAGTAGTAAGTCTCGACTTTCTTTTGAGCGTTTTCCAAGCTACCGGTGAGCATGGGGTGTTCGATCGGCATGTCATCCTCGACCCGGAACATGTCCATCAAGCGGCCAATCCGATCGCCGCCAAAAATCCGCAACAGATTGTCTTCCAAGCCCAAGAAGAAGCGGGTGGAACCGGGGTCTCCCTGGCGAGCGGAGCGGCCCCGCAGCTGATTGTCAATTCGGCGCGACTCGTGTCGCTCGGTGCCAATGACGTGTAAGCCGCCCAGATTCACCACCTCTTCGTGCTCGGCATCGGTAATGACTTGGTAATCGCTGCGAATCTGTTGGAAGGCTTCCCGCAATTGCAGCACCACCGGGTCGTTCACGGGGGCTTTCTCGGAGGCGATCGCCAAAATCTCCTCTACTTGCAGTTCCGGTACGCGGTTGGCACCGTATTTCGCCACGGCGGCTTCTACCGCCCGATCCAATTGCTGGCTGGCTTTATCGGAGAGTTCGCAGGGGTAAAACTCGGGGGCGATCGTCCAATTTTTGGGCTTCTTGCCTGGGCTGAACCCCTTCTTCTTACCCCGTCCGGCTCCAGCCGCGCCCGACATCGGGTCGTTCGGGTCGAGCTGGATTAACTTGGGCATCAGCCGCTCGCGCACCTTCAGACGAGCCATAAAGTCGGCATTACCGCCCAAGATAATGTCTGTGCCCCGTCCCGCCATATTGGTGGAAATCGTTACTCCCCCCTTACGACCCGCCTGCGCCACAATCTCGGACTCGCGCTCCACGTTCTCCGGCTTAGCATTGAGGAGATTGTGGGGAATCTTCATTTGGGTCAGGATAGCCGAGAGCGTCTCGGACTTTTCCACGCTGGTGGTACCGACCAAGACGGGCCGTCCCTGCTCGTACATGTCCTCGATCTCGTTCGCCACCGCGATCCATTTGGCTTGCTCGTTTTTATAGACCACATCGGGGGCATCTCGCCGGATATTCGGCTCGTTGGTGGGAACGACCGTCACTTCGAGGTTATAAGTCTTGCCAAATTCTGCTTCTTCAGTCTTCGCGGTCCCCGTCATACCCGATAGCTTGGGATAGAGCAGGAACAGATTTTGATAGGTAATGGAGGCGAGGGTCTGGGTCTCCTTTTGGATAGGGACGTGCTCTTTCGCTTCCAAAGCCTGGTGCAGGCCATCGGACCAACGGCGTCCCGCCATTACCCGACCCGTAAATTCATCGACAATCACCACTTCTTTATTGCGGACGATGTAGTTGACGTCTTTGGTAAACAGCTCCTTTGCCTTCACCGCATTAAAGATGTAATGGGCCCACGGATCTTTCGGATCGAACAGGTCGGTCACACCCAACAGCTCTTCGGCTTTCTCAAAACCTTCGTCCGTCAAGATGACATTGCGGGCTTTTTCGTCAACTTCGTAATCGTCTTCGTCCTCTAGCTGGCTGGCAATTTCAGCCGCTTGCATGTATTTCTCTGTGGGACGCTCCACCTGGCCGGAAATAATCAGGGGCGTGCGGGCCTCATCTACCAAAATGGAGTCTACTTCGTCAATGATGCAGTAGTTGAAGGGGCGCTGCACCACCTCCTGCATGGTGGTTGCCATATTGTCGCGCAGATAGTCGAAGCCCAACTCGCTATTGGTGCAGTAGGTGATGTCGCAGGCATAATTGCGTTTCTTTTCGCTAGGGGGCATGCCGTTTTGAATCAAACCCACAGAGAGGCCCAAATAGCGGTGTACTTGCCCCATTAACTCGGCGTCGCGGCGGGCCAAATAATCATTCACCGTCACAATGTGAACGCCTTTCCCCGTCAATCCGTTCAGATAGGCGGGCAGGGTGGATACCAGGGTTTTCCCTTCCCCCGTTTTCATCTCGGCAATTTCGCCCTTGTGCAGCACCATGCCGCCAATCAGTTGGACGTCGTAGTGCCGTAAGCCCAAAACGCGCTTGCCAGCTTCCCGCACGACCGCAAAAGCTTCTACCATCAAATCGTCAAGTGGCTCGCCACTGTCCAGGCGCTGCCTGAACTCGGTGGTTTTCGCTTTCAACTGTTCGTCAGACAGAGACGCAATCTCGATCTCCAAAGAGTTGATGAGTTTGACAGAGGGTCGATATTGACGAACTTTGCGTTCGTTCGGATCGCCCAAAATTTTCTGAAGCGCTTGGATCATGTTGGATAGGGGATTGCTGAGTCTCGATGGGGCTAACCACTGCGGCGATTGTAACACTCTAGCTCTTGCGAAAGCGTTGTCTCTCAAGGCTTAGGCGGTTCGCCGACAACAGCGATCGCGATTCCATTCGAGCTTGCAGCTCGGGCCAGTGGGCGATCGCAGTCTTTCGTACGGATTTCCGTCGCTGGGGGACGGTTGTCCGAATTTTCAGGTGTTAGCTGGCCGGTGACAAAAAGGATTTAGTCAGCATTTAGGCGCAAAAATCCTGTGGGGCTCGGACTGTGACCCAGGGTGCCGTATCCCCTGTGCCAACCGACCGACTGGCTGGAATTTTCCGGCATTCTCGGGCGGCAGGGCAATCGTAAATCTGCTAAACTGCGCAAAATCCCGTACGGGCTCAATATCTACTCGCCCAATCCAGGCAAATTCAGCAGATTGGGCAGCTAACATAGAAAGGTACACGCACGGATAGGCTTAGGCGCGGTTACTGCAATGACAAATCGAGACCCCGATTCTCGCAAGTATCAATCTCCACGCCAGCGGCAGCCCGAGCAGCAGCCACCTCGGCAGCCCGAGCAGCAACCCCCTCGCCCCCCCGAGTATCAACCTCGGCGGCCCGAGTATCGAGGGCGGCCCGAGCAACCTCTCAGACCTCCCCTACAAGGCTCTCGATACCAACCGCAGAGACAGTCGCAAAGGCAACCGCAGCCGAACCGCGAGTTGCAGGAAAAAACGCGGGAATGGAAAAGTTTTGACGCGCTGCCTCCGGCACCAAAGATTGCCTATCCCAGAATCGACACCCGTACCCAAACGGAGTCTCAAACTGATACTGCCACCCACTTAGCCAGCTTGAAAAAGCGGGCGGGGGCCTTTGCGATCGATTTTGGCATTGGCTTGGGGGTGTCTTACTTTGCTCAAGCACTGGCGGCTTTAGGGGGCGGCGGTGCCGAGGCAATCGGGGTGATGGGCTATGGCGCGTTTTTTGCCACTTGGATGGTCAATCGCGGCTATTGGCAATCGCGCACGGGGCAAAGCGCGGGCAAGTGGGCTTTAAATATTAAAACGGTCGATACCCAAACTGACGAACCTCCCTCTCTGATTCGCTCTGTGGCCCGCGAAGGCGTATCTTCGCTGCTAATTGCCACCGAGGCATTGGGAGTACCGCTAGTGGCTGACAGCCTGTTTGCCATTTTTGATAAGGAAAAGCGCCAAAGCCTGCACGATCGCGCTGCCCGCACGCAGGTGATTAACTGCGAGGAAGGCTACCAACTCGACGAGAAACTGGCTGAGTTTTTGGAAGAGGGCGAAGCGGGCGAGTTTGTCGAGGACGTGAAAGGAGCTCTGGGAGATCTGGTTTCGCAAGTGGGAGAGGACGAGTCCGTGCGGGATGCTGGCAAAAACGCCAAGACTTTAGGGCGGAAAGCTGGCAAGCAAATGCGCAACTGGGTTGAAAATTTGCAGGATAAGCTCGATAATCTATGATTGCGTCTAAAAATCGAGTAACCCATGGCTAAAGCGAAGGGCGTTCGCATTGTGATTACGCTGGAATGCACTGAATGCCGCACCAACAACAACAAGCGGTCTAACGGTGTGTCCCGCTACACCACGATGAAGAATCGTCGCAACACTACCAGTCGGTTGGAGCTGAAAAAGTTCTGCACCCACTGCAATACCCATACGGTTCACAAAGAAATTAAGTAGCTGCAGCCTCTGCTAGCACGATCGCGATCGGCAAGATTGTTATCGTGTGGGTTTAGCGGCTCATTCAGTTGCACTATACCTTTGTGCCCATTTATTCACGACCTGTTAGAGAGTTATCGATGGCCTACTTCCGCAAGCGGATGTCCCCGATCAAACCGGGCGATCCAATTGATTATAAAGACACCGAACTGCTCAAGAAGTTCATCACCGAGCGCGGTAAAATTTTGCCCCGCCGCATTACCGGTTTGACTGCTCAGCAACAGCGGCACTTGACGGTTGCCATCAAGCGAGCCCGCACGATGGCAATGCTGCCCTTCTTGAACAAAGAGGGCTAGGACTCAGTCTGCAATTGACACAGCCCGAATAAACCTGCTAGAGCGGACATTAGATCCTTAGGCAAACGACCCATGCTGCAGCTCAAATTCTGGCCAAGCCACTGGCCGCAAGTCAGTGCGATCGTGGCAGCGAGTGTTGTTCTCTGGGGATGCGGTCCCGGGCAATTTCAAACCCCCCGCCCGACAGTGGGCGGACAGGGGCTCAACAGCGTTTTCACAGACAGTGCCCCTGCTTTGAGTGCTGACGGTCGCTATGTGGTGTTTTCGTCGTCGCGGGTGGGCAGCGATAATATCTATCTCTACGATCGCCAAGCCCGACGGTTGCTGGAATTGCCTAGGCTGAACTCAGAAGAAGACTCTGCCACCTCCCCCGATATCAGTGCTGACGGTCGCTATATCGTGTATGTGTCGAGCGAATTGGGCAAATCAGAGGTGTTTCTCTACGATCGCGAAACCCGAGTGAGAGAAAACATCAGCCGTCGCCGCCCCGGTGACGTTCGCAATCCCACGATTTCTCCCGATGGCCGCTATATTGCTTTCGAGACCAACGGTCAGGGACAGTGGGATATCGAAATCTTCGATCGACAAATCGTCTCCCCTCCCACGCCTGAAAACTAGCCCTCCTCCAACACCGATCTTTTGCCAACACCGATCTTTCGCCAACATCTAAGTTAAGTGCGAGCCGACAGCCGCTTGAGAAATTGCTGCATCAAACCGATCGCTGCTGCGGGAAGCTCGTGGCCAGCATCCAACTCGAAATAGTCTAATGGCACCTCGAGGGCCTCTAAAATCCGTTTGGCTTGATGGGCATAGTCCAATAACACCACGGGGTCTCGCTTGCCGTGGAGCATCAGCACGGGCGGCGGAGGGGAGGAGCGATCGCGCAGTTGGGGCGATCCGGTTAAAAATCCACTCAAACAGATCGCCCCAGCCAACCTGGGTTCTAGCTCCAATCCAACTTTGAGGGTCATAGCTCCCCCCTGGGAAAACCCCAACAGCACTGTTTTGCTGATAGGGATGCCGGAGTGTCGTTCCAAATCCAACAGCCAATTCCGCAGCAAGCGAACGCTGACCTCTAGACCATTCCAATTATTCAGATCGAACCAAGCGCGCCCCCCTGTCGTCTGGGGATGGGGAAACGGCGCATTGGGAAACCAAAAACGACAGTGAGGCAACCCCAAGGAGGACGCTAGCGGCATAAAACCCCGGGCATTGTCTCCCCAACCGTGCAAACAGACCACTTGAGCGATCGCCTCAGACTCACTGCTCGAGGGGAATTGCGGGGCAAGCTCGAGCGCCTCTAGCAATTGGGTACTCTCGCCTGTCATACTCCTTCGATCCTCGCGCTACAGCCCTTACCAGATTAACGCCCTGGCAGGTGTTTCAGGACGGACTCTCTAGGATCTGCGGCTTTAGGTCAATGGGCTTGACAGCCCCCTAACGTTAAAGAAGCCTTAAAGAAACGGCGATCGCAGATTGTGGCGATGTTAACGTGAATCCACGATTGTCCTAGCTCGAGCTGCTGCAGGCTTCCCTGCCTTTAGGGGGTGCGGTAAATCTAGGGTTGTGAAATTCACGGCACAATTGCTATGGCTTTGTTGAATTTTTGTAACAGACTTCACGGACTGATTGCTCGGTCAATCGCAGAGTCTCGTTAGTGATTTTACGCTTTTGAGTTATTGTTTACAGCAAGATTGTCGTAGAATCGAGATATAGAGAAACGGAGAACTCTAGCAATCTTCATCTAATGAAAATGCTATCTCCCAATCTTTCAACCTTTCTTGAGGAAAGGATTTGCTCGCGCAAACGGAGGAGGCATCCTAATGCTAAAGCTGGTTGTTCAAGGTAGAAACATTGATATTACAGATGCCATTCGCCAATATGTCCACGAGAAAATAGAACGAGCCGTCAGTCATTTTTCCCATCTTGCTAGTGAGGTTGATATTAATTTATCTGTCGAACGCAATCCCCGCATTAGCAATAGTCATTCAGCTGAAGTTACCCTATATGCCAATGGCAAGGTAATCCGCGCTCAAGAAAGTAGCGAAAATATGTATGCCAGTATCGATCGCGTTTCGGATAAAATAGCTCGTCAGTTACGCAAGTTTAAAGAGCGTAACGGGCGCGATAAAACTAAGCACCGCCCTAAAACCTCTGTAGCAGTGAGCCAACAGCCCCTCAACACCGCTCCGAATCTCGATCGCGAACCCGAGCTTCCTCCCGAAATTGTGCGCTCTAAATACTTTGCGATGCCGCCCATGAGCGTGAGCGACGCGCTCCATCAACTCGACTTAGTCGATCACGATTTCTTTGTGTTCCGCAACGCCGACACTGACGAAATCAACGTTATCTACGAGCGCAATCACGGTGGTTATGGCGTAATTTGTCCGCGTAAATAAGACTTTTCGCACCATTCGATCGAGCTATTGAAAAGAGGGAGCTACAGCCTGCCGAATCGACGGTGGCGTTCTTGATAGCTGAGCAGAGCTTTGTGGAAAGCAGCGCGATCGAAATCTGGCCACAACGTACTGGTGAAATACTGTTCCGTATAAGCCATCTGCCAGAGCAGATAATTGCTCAGCCGCTGTTCGCCACTCGTACGAATGAGTAGATCGGGATCTTCGAGATCGTGGGTATAGAGATGTTGGGCAAACAACTTCTCGTCAATCTCTGCTGGATTCAAATTCCCCTGCTGCACTTCTAAAGCGATGCGCCGACAAGCTCTCACAATCTCTTCTCGGCTGCCGTAGTTGATGGCAACCGTAAACTGCACTCCCTGATTGTGGGCCGTAGCTTGCATCGCCCCAGCAATTTCTGACTGCAGCGAAGGGCGCAACTGAGTGCGATCGCCCACAAATCGAATGCGGACATCCTCCCGAATCAGCTCCTTCAACTCTGCCCTCAGCACTCGCTCGAACAGCACCATCAAAAAGTCAACTTCTTCCAGCGGGCGACCCCAATTCTCTGTCGAGAAGGCGTAGGCGGTCAGGGCAGGAATTCCCCAATCTTTAAAACAGCGCAGCAGTGCCTTGAGGGCATCCACACCTTTGCGGTGTCCCATCACCCGAGGCGCTTGGCGCTGCTGAGCCCAACGGCCGTTGCCATCCATGATCACGGCAACGTGTCGCGGCAGGCTGCTCGCATCTAGGTCAGAAGGTAAATCGGTCAGCAGACTTGAAGGGGCAGTCATTCTTTTGACAGCGTCTCCCGCACGACAGAGATCAAACGGCGGGACGAACCGACAATGCGATGGGTCCAACCTTTCCAAGATACCGGCATCGTCCCAGTTTCTAGCTGTGGTTGTAGGTATTTCACTAAGAGTTCCCGCAACTGCGCACTGGTTAACGGGCGCTCTAACCGACCCGCCTCGGCTAAAGAAATCGACCCCGTCTCTTCAGATACCACAATGCACAAACACCGAGTCTGCTCGGTAATACCCATTGCGGCTCGATGTCGGGTACCCAATTGGCGGGAGGCGACGCGATCGGACATCGGCAAAATGACACCTGCCGCCTTGAGGCGATCGCCCTTGACCAATACGGCCCCATCGTGGAGCAACGTGGAGGGTTGAAAGATGGTTTGCAACAACTCTTTCGAGAGATTTCCTTGAATCGGTACCCCCGGTTCGGTAAAGATCCGAGCATCGATGGGCTGTTCCAATTCAAGCACAATCAGAGCGCCAATACGGTTTTGGGAGAGTTCGCGCACGGCTTGAACCAGTTCGTCAATTGCATTTTCTGCCCGCCGACTATTGCTGGCTGCAGAGGGTTTGCCTAAAACGGGCAAAAACTCAAACCAATCCCCCCGGCCCAATTGCTCCAGCAACTTGCGCAATTCGGGCTGAAACAACACGGCCAGTGCCACGGCGGCTCCGATCACAACTGCATTGAGTACTTGATGCAGGATGGTGAGGGGACGGGTGATAGAAGACAGCAATAACAGTAGAACATACCCCCTGACCAGCCAGACGGCTCGGGTTTTGCGGGTGACATACAAGGCAAAACAAATCAGCAGGATGACTAACCCCCAGTCCACCAGCATTGCGGGCGAAATTGAGAGGTTTAGAGATCGCAACCATGCTGAAAAAGCCCGGAACATGGGCGACGATTCCTTACCGTGCGCGCGCGGTCAACCGAATCGGCAAACGATCTTGACGCACGAGATCTGAATATGTTTCCCGTTCGATAATCGTGTCTGCCCGCCCCCCATCGACCAAGAGAGCCGCAGGACGGGGAATGCGGTTGTAGTTAGAAGCCATGCTGTAGTTGTAGGCACCGGTAGCGAGCACCGCGAGAATATCGCCAGGGGCGATCGCTGGCAGTCGAACATCTTTGAGGAGCACATCCCCCGATTCGCAGTGCTTGCCCGCCACTGTCACGGTTTGGACGGGGTCGGCGTTGGGTCGGTTGGCGATCGCCGACGTATAGGCAGCTTGGTAGGTGATGGGGCGAGGATTATCGGACATGCCCCCATCTACAGACAAGTAGGTGCGAATCTCGGGAATCTCTTTGCTGCCGCCGACGGTATAGGCCGTGATCGTGGAGGAGCCGACGAGGGAGCGACCGGGTTCGCACAGAACTTTGGGCAGGGGCAGTCCCGCGAGATCGAAGCTTTGCTTGATGCCCGCACTAACCGCTTGCACCCATTCGTCAATTGATGGGGGGTCGTCTGCTTCGGTATAGCGAATGCCCAAACCGCCCCCCACGTTCAGTTCGGTGGGGTCGAGACCGTAGCGTCGAGCTTTCAACCAAAACTGGACCATTGCGTTACCCAGATCGGTATGGGGTTGCAGCTCGAAAATTTGGGAGCCGATGTGGGCGTGCAACCCGACAAAGGCGAGCTGAGGAACTTGACTGAGGCGTTCGAACAGATCGTCCAAAGCGTTGGGATCGAAGCCAAATTTACTATCTAGGTGACCTGTCCGAATGTACTCGTGGGTGTGACACTCAATGCCGGGAGTGACCCTTACCATCACCCGCACGGGCTGTTGCTGTCCCTGGGCCAAATGCGTCAACATTTGGAGTTCGTGTAGGTTGTCCAGCACGACTGTTGCACCTGCATCGATCGCCAATTGCAATTCCGCTGCAGATTTGTAGTTACCGTGCAGGTAAATGCGATCGCCCGGTACCCCTGCTTCTAGCGCGGTATACAATTCGCCCCCAGAGACGACATCCAACCCCAGCCCTTCCTCAGCCACCAGTGCGCAAATGGCCTTGCAGTTCCAAGCTTTGGAGGCGTAGAGCACCAAGGCTTTATCGGCTTCGTCACTGTAATGGCGGCTCCAACTGTCTCGATAGCTGCGGCAGCTTTGGCGAATGGTGGTTTCGTCAACAATATAAAGAGGGGTGCCGTATTGAGTGGCAAGCTCCACGACATCGCAGCCGCCAACCTCTAGATGGCCAGCGGCGTTGATGGTGGCGGTAATGGGATAGAGAGACTGATTGGGAGATGCGGCGATGGTGGGGAGGACGGGCAGGGCTGGAGTAGAAACCATGGGTGAGTGCAAGCAGGTTGAAGGCTGAAGGACGAGACGACATCGATTGGTGCAAATGCCACCGACACCCATAGTGTAAGAGGAAATCCCGACATTTGGAGCTGATTTTAGGGAGCTGAGATTGGAGTTCGGGAATTCAGATTTCAGTGACTATTGCACCGATACAGCAGGCGGGCGAGCGGGTGGGTTGGGAACACCGCGTCGGACAAATAACTGCATCAGCAAAAATCCCAGACTGAAGGAGCCCACCAATAGCGAGAGCGCAACTAACATCCATATCCAGACAGGAGTCGTGTTGCTGCGATGGCGATCGCGGGCTTTGGCGTACAAGCTTTCGTAATCGGAGAAATCGGGTAACTCGGCAGTGGGGTCTTCCCGAAATGGCTGCATTAGTTCCTCAAATGCTTGTAGTTGGGGATGGCCTGCTGGAGGTGAGGAGTCGTTGAATCTGTCTGGGAAGAAAGGAGCTTGCAGAGTGGGGGCTGGCTGGTGCTGTTGAGGAGTTGGGAGAGGTAAAGAATGGTGTCGGATGGTCTGTCGCTGGTGTTTTTGGTGTTCGTGCTGGCGCAGTCGCGATAGAAAACTAAAGTCGGGTTGAGCAGTTGGAGGGGGGGGCGATTCGAGATGGGTTGAAGCAGGGGAGATCGAACTGAAAGAGGGAAGTGCGATGGGGGGTGGAGTCACCGCTGCCACGGCCTCGGTATCAGTCGGGGGTTTAGGAAAATCTGACTGGGGGGAGATGTCTGGGAGAGAGGGGGACAAGGCATCGGCATATCGCTCTCGCATGGCGGACAGTTCTGCTAGCAGTTGCTGGTGGCGATCGCGCAATTGGGCGTGGGTATGCTCGTGCGATCGCAGTTCTGCCAGCAATTGGCGATAGGCATGTTGGGATACGGCGTCATCCGATGAGTCCTGAGGCAGCGATCGGCGGTGGAGATGGGGCAGTTGTGGGGCACCCGAGTTGGGAACCGGCCGCAACGGAATGCTCGGTTGCGGCTCTGGCACCGAGGGCTGTCCCTCTCGGCCAGAAGTTCGTCGGCGAGCTGCAGACCGTCGCTCGGCTTGATTTCTCGGCAACTCGTAGGTCATACGCGATCGCTCTCCACTGCTGATTGAGCCCGCTGTCGGCGGAAACCAAATCCTTCGCGATACAAACGACAAAGGATACTTGTTCCATCGGACAGAACACTCTATATAGTGCATATCTGCTGAATACAGTCAGCATAGCCTCTACATATGGAGTAGGAAAGTGCGAGAGGCAATTGTTTCGACAGAGGGGATCGAGGATGTAACCTATGCTGCTGTAGGAATATAGTCTGCCACTGGAGAGAGCTGCCATCCGGTTTTGCCATCTAGTTCCAGTACTGATTGGTGATAGTCCAATAGGGTGGGGCGATGGCCGACACTAATGTAAACAATTCCTCTGATTTTGAGGAGGTCGTAGAGGCGGCGTTCATTGTGAACGTCCAGTGCGCTAGTAGATTCGTCGAGAATGGCGTATTTTGGCTGAGTTATCAGAACGCGGGCAAAGGCTAGCCGCTGCTGTTCTCCTAAAGACAGTATGCTGGACCAATCGGATTCAGTATCTAGGCCCCCCACGCGATCGGGCAAGCTCTCTAGATTGACAGCTTTAAGAGTGACGGAAATCTCATCTTCGGAGATTTTGGCAGGATCGTTGGGATAGACCAATTGATCTTTTAAAGTTCCCAACAGCATGTAGGGCTTCTGAGGTAAAAAGATCATCTCGCCGATGTCTGGTCGGGCAATTGTACCTTTTCCATTAGTCCACAATCCGGCGATCGCTCGCAAGAGCGAACTTTTTCCGCAACCGCTGGCCCCCATAATGAGCAAGCTTTCGTTACCCGCGATATCTAGACTTAAACCTGTTACTAAGGTTTGTTCTGAATTGGGGGTTCGCAGTGTCAGATTTCGAAGGGATAAGCTTGAGGCATATCGGGTTTCGATTTCGCTATTGTGGTGTTCTTGCGAACTGATGTGTGGATCTTCCAAACGCTCGTAAAAGGCTCCCAGACGATTGATGCTAGCGGCAAAACTAGCAATACTTTCAATCCGATTAGTTATCAAGGAGAGTGCTCCTAGCACTTGACTAAATGCGATGGAAGCCTGGACAAAAGTACCAAAATCTTTTTCGCCAGCAAAGTATAGTGGAGCAACAATTAGATAGGGAACAATGCGTGTGAAGTAATTATAGCCGTACTGAAACAAGTCGATAATCGATTGCCAAATAATTAGCAGATCGAAGTTTTTTAAGGCTTCTACTAGGCGATCGATTACCTGTTTTCTTTCAAGATTCTCTCCTCGATAAAATGCAATCGACTCAGCATTGTCGCGAACGTGGACCATGCCGTATCGGAAGTTGGCTTCTAGACGAAGTTGATCGTAGTTGATACCAATTAGCTTGCGACCGGCAATAACGGCGATCGCTGTCCCGAGAGCAGCATAGATCAATAATCCTGCCGTCAAGGCTTTAGAGATGCCATAGAGGATTGCTGTAAATGAAATCAGCGTCAAAATTGAGTCTAAAACATCGAGCAAAAACGACAGGGTGACAGAAGTAAAAGATTTAACATCCTCAGTTACCCGCTGATCTGGATTGTCAATTTCCGTGTTTGATGAGTTAGAATCCAGCTCGTAGTAAGCTCTTTGATTGAAGTAGCGTCCTAAAAAGTGATTGGTCATCCATTCACGCCAGTACAGCCCCAATTTCAGTCTTGTATATCGGTAAATCACTAAAATTGGGATCGCTGCGATAATAATACCGGCATAAATGAAAAGAAATTGCCAGAAGGTTTCTTGTTCTTGTTGATTGAGGGCAGTATCGACAAATCGAAACACGAAACTAATTGTGACGTTGATACCATTGACGGCAAACGAGAGAAATAGCAAAAAACTGAGTAACAGCCACTGCCTCCAGCGCTGCTGCAATTGCTTGTATCGGGAAGCAAAAACCAATCCACTGCCAAGCAATCCCCCTGCCGCAATATAGAGTGCAGGAGAGGATATTAAGCCTTCAACTCGCTCTACCAAGTTCGAGGCAACATTATTAAAAAACTCGGGAAAGATTGTTCGGCCGCCTAGTGTCAGGCCAACGGTAAGAAAGAAGGTAAACGAGACAACGGCCACGATCGCTGTCACCAGAAGTCCGGCAAACGTCAAAACGCTACCTTTGCCTGTGGGGTAGAAATAGGGCTGCGCAATTTCGACAAAGCGATCCCAAAGCTGTTTATCGAAGCGGAACTTGGCTTGAGGTTCGGGGGAGGCAGTCATAGGCGGCTAAAATTCAGATCTCCACAAACATAGCAAAGGGCGTAGGTCTGGTGGGGTGGGCATTGATGCAAGATGTCTCGCGGCGTAGAGTTGTTGGGGACTTTGAGAAGGATGCTCGGAGACGGAGGGTAACAACAAAAGTCGCGGCCAGACTGTTCCGAATCTAAAGGAAGGCTTTACAATCATAAATGTAACGTTAGGTTACAAGATTGCTTGCAGTCCCAGGTTGACTGTGAGTGCCGATGGCGATCGCCCCAACGGGCTAGACGTTGTTGGCGTTTGAATGTTGTGTGTCCTCAATCGTTTCTGTGCTTTCAAACCTATGGATCTCCAGCTCCCCGACCCCATCGCGACGGTATTGACCTTTGTCCACCCCCTGACGATGTGGATTCTGCTAGCAATGGCCGTCTACGCCCTCAAGCTAGGGCTCAAGATTCGCAAGCTGCGGTCTGCCAAGGGGGAAGAGAAAAAGGAATTGCTTCAAGCCAAGCCCGCTCAGAAACACTTTGCCCTCGGTGCCGTTTATTTAGCCGCGATCGTGGTCAGTACCGTCGGAGGCATGGCCGTCACCTACATCAACAATGGCAAGCTGTTTTTTGGCGCTCACCTACTAGCGGGACTGGGCATGATGACGTTGGTAGCCTTGGCCGCTTCAATGTCGCCCTTCATGCAACAGGGCAAACAATGGGCTCGCAACGTCCATGTTGTCTCTAACATTGCCATGCTGGGCGTTTTTGGCTGGCAGGCGGTGACCGGCATGCAGATCGTACAAAAAATACTGGGGATATAGCGTAATCCAGTATCGTTTTTTGTTTGGGTTCCGACGACGTTTCCGAGCTCGAAGATTTAGATAGACTGCTAAAGCAATTGGGATAGGCTGTAACTACTCCTATAGTTGGGCTAGTTGGTCTACACAGATGAAGGTGAAGGAGGCTAGGGAAGCAATCGCGCGGGAACTGGAAGGGCTTTCAGAAAAGCAGCTTCAAGAAGTTCTGCACTATGCCAGATCGCTACAGCAGCAATCGTCCTGCAGCGACAAACAGCGCAGTCTCTATGGCATCTGGAAAGACTTGGATATTCATTTGAGTGAAGAAGACGTTACCGAAATGCGACGGGAAGCATTGGTGCATTTCCCGAAGGAGTTCTCTGGGTGAGAAGATAAGAGCATCGCAGATCGGGACCATCTGGTCAGAAGTTTTGAGATTTCCCCTTATCCTATTTGGAATTCAGTCATACACCCAGCAAGCGATTGGGCAACAGCTAGTCGACAAAGCTATTCAGCCGCAACGCACAAGGCTTTTAACGCCACTTGCAACCGCTCTAGCGCTAGGTCGATTTCTGCCGCAGAAATATTCAAAGGTGGCAGGAAACGCACGACATGCTTGCCTGCAGGCACGAGTAGGAGTCCGGCGGCGATCGCCTGCTGCACCACATCTCCAGCAGCAACTTTGACAACCAGCCCATTAATCAGACCCCAGCCCCTAATGCCTTCAATCAGCGCGGGGAACTGTTCGGCGATCGCTTGCAAGCCCTGGCGCAATTGCTGCCCGCGCTCGCGGGCGTTGTCGAGTAGGCGATCGGACTCAACCGTGCCAACCACAGCTAGCCCCACCGCACAAGCGAGGGGATTGCCCCCAAATGTACTGGCGTGATCTCCAGGCTGGAATACGTTGCAGGATTCTTTGCACAATAAGGCTCCAATCGGAAACCCACCCGCTAAGCCTTTGGCAAGGGTAAAGACATCGGGTTCGATATCCAACTGCTCGTACCCCCACCACTTGCCCGATCGCCCCACCCCCACTTGCACTTCATCCAGCACGAGCAGGAGGTTGCGGTGGCTGCATTCTTGACGCAGCCATTGGAAATAGGCGCGATCGCCAGGGACCACTCCCCCTTCTCCCTGCAAAGGCTCGATCAAAACGGCACAAGCGCGATCGGCATAGCGATCCAAGACCGCTCTGGTGCCCTCGATATCGTTGAAGGGAATATAATCAAATCCAGAAACGAGTGGCTCGAACCCCTGACGATACTTCGGCTGACCCGTGGCCGTGATGGTGGCCAGCGTGCGACCGTGGAAGCTAGAATGAGCCGTCAGAATCACCGGTTCTTCGATATGGAGAACGGTGTGGGCGTATTTGCGGGCGAGTTTGATCGCCCCTTCGTTGGCTTCGGCTCCCGAATTGCAGAAAAAGACTTTATCGGCGCAGGAATGCTGCGTCAGCCATTCCGCCAACTCCCCTTGAGGGCGAATGTAGTAGAGGTTAGAAACGTGGTGCAGCGTTTCCATTTGGCGAGTGACGGCTGCCACCATAACGGGGTGGGCGTGCCCCAGCGTGCAAGTGGCGATGCCGGCGACACAATCGAGATACTGCTTGCCATCGCGATCCCAAACCCAGCTTCCTCGACCTCGTTCTAAGACCAACGGATAGCGACCGTAGGTCGCCATGACATGTTGGGCAAACAGATCTGAGGTAGCTTGTGGCTGTACCGCCAGGGAAGGGGATTGACCCATAGGACCATCCAGAAATTCGGTCCACAAATTTTAGCACTGAGCTTTGAGTTACAGAATAGATACCGATAAAAATACCGTTTTGCGCAAGCCGAGTAGCGGAGATATCGCGAATGAATGCAGGAAAAAGGGACTTGACGAATTCATTAGAAGTCCTCCGTGTCCTCCGCTGACAACATTGTCTCCACATCGCCGAGCATGTGCTGCACTTGCTGCCGCTGCGATCGCCGCGAGGGTTGGCGATATCGACTGCTCAAGCGGGGTTCGGACACCTTGCTGCCCCGTTTTGTTTTGTATTTCACCCCTTGCTCCCCATCGGCAGACTCTCGCTCCTGCCCTTCCCGCTCCAAGACTTCTGCCAAAAATAGCTTGTAATACTCGTAGCGCTCCCAGTCTAAGGCTCGCACTTGACAGTCCGGCTCGGAGGTGTGGGCGCAGTCGGCAAATTGACAGCGATCGGGGCGATCGCCCACTTCGGGAAATTGGCGAATCAGGCTGCTGGAGTCGCAAGCATCCAGATCGATGCTATTAAATCCGGGGGTGTCGGCAATCCATCCCCCTGTGGGGAGTTCGAATAACTCGACGTGTCGGGTGGTATGTCGCCCGTGCCGCAGCCGTCCCGAGACCGCCTGAGTGCGCAATTGCAAGCTGGGCATCAGAGCATTGAGCAGGCTGGATTTGCCAGCCCCTGAAGCCCCTGCCATGACCGAAATTTTGCCACTACAGGCTGCTTGCAATCCCTCTAAGCCCTCCCCTGTGACTGCACTCACTAGCAGGGGCCGATACCCCCAGGATTCTAGGCGATCGCACCACTGCTGCCGCTCGTCCTGCCGGACCAGATCGCATTTGTTCAAACACACCCAGACATCCAGTTGGCTAGCCGATGCTTGGACCAAAAATCGGCTGAGTTGCAAGGGATCGGGGGCAGGATCTGCCAGGGCGCAGACAATCAGTGCCTGCTCGATATTGGCCACAGGTGGTCGGGACAGAAAGGTTTGCCGGGGTAAAACTGCCGCGACGATCCCCCGCTGATTGCCCCACTCGGGCTCTTCAATAGCGACGCGATCGCCCACAGCCACGTTCTGTCCCAATTTTTTGAGCAGGGCGCGGCGGGTACACAGCAGTTCGCTAGCAGGCCAATGGGCTGCATCGTGCAGGCTGACGCGATAGTAATTGGCTTGCACCGCAAGTACTGTACCGAGTAAGAGGTTCTCTCGCTGACTGGAGATCGAGGGAGTAGGGACGGCATCGTTCACGATTTCACCATCTTCGACTCGTCTGTATCGCGGCCCCGTTCTGCCAGCAGCATGAAATATCCGTCCGGCTGTTCCTCTAGCTCGACAACCCGGTGGCCGGCCACCTCTAAGCTGGAGGGCACCTGTTGAATTGGCTCTCCGGCATCCAGCCACACTTCTAGGCGATCGCCCACTGCCATCTGCTCTAGGCGCAATTTGGTGCGAACAAAATTGAGCGGACAGGGGACGCCTCGCAGATCTAGCGTTACCACGTCAGTACCCTCGCAATGGCGATCGCCTGCGGAAGCTCAGTTCTCAGTCTCGACCTGCAATTAGCTATCGGAACAGTCCTCCTAAAAAGCGACCGCCCCCTTTATCCGTGCTCTCTCCCCGCAGTTCTGCGAGCTGATGCAATAACTCTCGTTCCTCAGCACTTGTCCGGGTTGGAATCTCGACCACGAGGGTAATCAGATGATCGCCTCGGGCGACTGGATTGCCTAACTTGGGCACCCCTTTCCCCTCCAAGCGCAGAACAGTCCCTGGCTGCGACCCTGTCGGCACCGTTAATTCTTCTTCTCCGTCAACCGTGTTGACAAGGATGTGCGCCCCTAAAATCGCCTGTAAATAGCTCACGCTGACCTCTGACAGAATATCGATCCCGTCCCGCTGAAATTCGCGATCGGGCTCGATAAACAGATAGACGTACAGATCGCCTGAAGGGCCGCTGCGCCGACCGGCATCCCCCTCTCCCGAAACCCGCAAGCGAGTGCCACTGTCGACTCCCGGTGGAACCGTGATGCGCAATTTCTTGTTGGTCTGTACCTGGCCTTCGCCACCGCAGTTATCGCAGAAATCTTCAATTACCTCTCCGGCACCGTTGCAGGTGGGGCAAATGGTGAGTTGGGTGAAGCTGCCGAAAGGGGTGCGAGTGGCTCGCCGGACCTGACCGGCGCCGCCACAGGTGGGACAGTTGGTGGGACCGGAGCCCTCGCGAGCGCCACTGCCGCGACAGACGTCGCAGACCTCTAGATGGCTGATGCGAATTTGCTTTTCGCCCCCAAACACGGCATCCAAAAAGTTGAGCTTGAGGTCGAAGCGCAAGTCGTCACCGCGCACGGGACCGGACCGCCGCCGCCCCCCCGCTGCTGCCCCGCCAAAATTGGTGAAAAAGCTTTCGAAGATATCGGCAAAGCCGCCCATATCTCCCAGATCTTGGAAGCCCGCCCCAGCCGCCGCGCCCCCCACGCCGGCTTCGCCAAACTGGTCGTAGCGAGCTTTAACCTGCGGATCGGAGAGCACCTCGTAGGCGCGGTTGATTTCTTTAAAGAGTTCTTCTGCCTCGGGCTCTTTGTTGACGTCCGGGTGATACTTGCGGGCTAACCGCCGATAAGCACGCTTGATATCTTCTTTAGAACTATCGCGGGATACTCCCAGTAGTTCGTAGTAGTCGCGGGCCATAGGCGGTCTCGAAACAACTCAACTAGAAATGGATAGAGGGAATGCGAACTCAACTGAATGCCAACCCCAGGTAAGTGACGGAGAGCGATCGCGGGGTCGCTAGATTGGCTAGACAGCATGGCGGCGCGCTAGCTTCGATCGCGAGAATGGAGCCAGTCACACAGCCTATCTGACACTATAACTGTTAATAATTGTATCTCTCCATGTCCGAGTCGCGATCGCGTCATTGCAGATCCGAACTGTAGAGGTTGGCTCCTGCTTCTGTTAGGACATCGCGCAACTTTGCCATAGCAGTGTCGAGAGAGCTTGCGTCGTTGTTGCCATTGCCGATCGCCTGCTTGAGGCCGACGGCAGCAGCTTCGAGGCGATCGCGCAGTCCGGCATTGAGGCTGCCGTTGCTGTCTTGCAAAGTGGCTTCGTAATTGTAAAGCAGACTATCGGCTTGGTTGCGCGCATCGGCCAATCGCTGTCGGTTGCGGTCTTCTTCGGCATAGGCCAAAGCCTCTTGGCGCATGCGCTCCACCTCTAACGGACTGAGGCCGCCCGTATTGCTAATGGTGATGCTCTGCTCCAGATTAGTGCCTTTATCGCGAGCCGAAATATCCAGGATGCCATTGGCGTCAATATTGAAAGCCACTTCGATTTGGGGGACGCCCCGGGGGGAGGCTGGGATGCCGGTGAGTTGGAATTTACCCAAGGTTTTATTGTCTTTAGCCATCGCCCGCTCCCCTTGCAGGGCATGGATCTCCACCACGGTTTGATTGTCAGTGGCGGTGGAAAACACTTGTGTTTTGCTGGTGGGGAGGGTGGTATTGCGCTCGATAATGCGGGTAAACACGCCACCGAGGGTTTCGATGCCCATGGACAGGGGGGTGATATCCAGCAGCAAGAGATCTTTAACTTCCCCCCCCATCACCCCGGCCTGGATAGCGGCCCCGAGGGCAACGGCTTCGTCGGGGTTGACGGAGCGATCGGGAGTCTGTCCGCCACAAAAGTCTTTAATGGCTTGCTGTACGGCAGGAATGCGGGTGGAGCCTCCGACCAAAATAACGCGATCGATGCGATCGAACATTATACCTGCATCTTCTAGCGCCTGCTTGGTGGGTTGAATGGTGGCCTGCACGAGGTCTTTGACCAGCTCCTCAAATTGCGATCGCAGCAATTCCATTTCGAGGTGTTTGGGACCAGAGTCATCGGCAGTGATAAACGGCAAGTTAATCAAGGTGGAGGTGGTGCTCGATAGCTCCACCTTGGCTTTTTCGGCAGCTTCTCGCAGTCGCTGCAAAGCCATGCGATCTTGACTGAGGTCGATCGATTCCTGTGCTTTAAATTGTTCGATCAGCCAAGCGACCAAACGCTCGTCAAAATCATCGCCCCCCAAATGGTTATTGCCAGAGGTGGCCTTGACTTCAAAGACACCATCCCCCAGTTGCAGCACCGATACATCGAAGGTGCCGCCCCCCAAGTCGAAGACTAGGATGTGTTGCTCTCGATCCTGCTTATCCAAACCGTAGGCAAGCGCAGCAGCAGTGGGTTCGTTGATAATGCGCAAGACCTCTAAGCCAGCAATAGTGCCTGCATCTTTGGTGGCTTGTCGTTGGGAATCGCTGAAATAGGCCGGTACGGTGATCACCGCCTGCGCGACCGCTTCTCCGAGATAATTTTCGGCATCCTGCTTGAGCTTTTGCAGGATCATGGCAGAGATTTCTTGGGCGGTAAAGGTGCGATTTTGGATCTCCACTTCCACCGTATCGTCGCGACCTCGGGCTGTATTGTAGGAAACACGACTGCGCTCTTGCTCCGTGTCTTCCCAGCGGCGACCGATAAATCGCTTAATACTGAACACCGTATTTTCGGCATTCGTGACCGCTTGACGCTTGGCTAACTGACCGACCAGACGCTCGCCATTTTTGGTAAATCCGACAATGCTAGGGACTGTTCGCCCCCCCTCAGCACTGGCAATGACTACCGGTTGGCCGCCTTCTAGTACTGCGACGCAGCTATTTGTCGTTCCGAGATCGATGCCAATAACTTTGCCCATAATGTGCTCGATGAACGCCGATGTGGCTAACGCGCAGAGGTGGTCGGTAATGGCTGTTTCAAGCGCTGGAACAAGTCATGGCGACTGGGGCAGGCTCAAAATGCCTCGAATTGAACTTAGAAATTGAACTTAGAAGAACTTAGAAATTGAACTTAGAATTAGTGTCGAAAGCCGCAACAGCAGCTAGAAATCGTTCACTTCTCAGCATTACCACTGAACTCCATCAGAAGTTTACCCCTGTTCGGCTTCAGACCTCACATCGTCTCCCTCTGAAACGTCTTCAGATTCGCTGCTGTCCGTCGAATCTGTTTCGCCAGCGGAACTTTCTTCCTCCCGATCGGCAGGGGCAGCCACAATGACCATAGCGTGACGCAACACTTCGTCTCCCAAGAGATAGCCCGGTTGGAATTCCTGCAGGACCGTGCCCTCCGGGCTCTCGGCGGTGGGTTGCTGCATCATGGCTTCGTGCAGGTTGGGGTTGAAGGGCTCGCCTACGGTTTTCATGCGAGAAACCCCCATTTTTTTGAGCCCCTCTACTAGCAAGCGGTAAACGCTTTGGTAGCTCTCGTGGATACTCTTTTCGCGATCGGTTTCCACCTTGATGGCTTGTTGAGCGCGCTCGAAATTATCCACCACAGGCAGGACGTCAAGAATAACTTTCTGCTGCTCTCGCCAACTGAGTCCCTCTTTTTCCCGCTGCGTTCGCTTGCGGAAATTATCGAAGTCTGCATAGAGTCGCATGTAGTTATCTTCTTTCTCGAGCACCTGTTGCCGCAATGCATCAATTTCTTGCTTCATCTTGGCGATCTCGGCAGCATTGGGATCGTTTTCAGGCGAGGTCTGCTGGCCAGAGGCATCTGGCTCCGAAACTGCCTGAATCAGCTCTTCTAATTCCGCTTCGTCCAAATCTTCTTCGTCTTCCAGTTCTGGATAGGTAGATTCTGGCGGCACGGGCTTCTTTTCTTCTTGAGTCATCTGTCGAGGGTTGGGTTCGTCATTAACTCTACGTCAATCCTGACGCAGTAATAAAGCTGGCTTCTATTGTATCTGCGGAATGCCGTCTTGCCGCCTAGCCTGCAAATTGTCTGATGAAATCAGTGTCGGCGGGCATAATATCGAGTGCGACCGAACCGTAAAATAACTTCGATCGCGCCAATTGAGATTGCCACAGGGGAGTTATGTACGCATACGACTGCATTATTGTCGGTTCTGGGCCAGCGGGCGGTTCGGCAGCCTATCATCTGGCTAAGCAGGGACGGTCGGTATTGGTCGTCGAGAAAGCAGCTCTCCCCCGCTACAAGCCCTGTGGCGGCGGTGTCTCGCCAGTGGTGGGCGAATGGTTCGATTTCGACTTTTCTCCCGCTATTTCCCTGACAGTGGATACGATTCGATACACCTGGAAAATGGGCGCTGCCGTCGAAGCTGAGATCGCAGCGGCAGAGCCGATCTGGATGGTGCGACGGGATGTATTCGACCACTTTTTAATCCAGCAGGCTCGACAGCAGGGGGCGGAGCTGCGGGATGAGACGGAGGCTCGAGGCATTGAGTTTCAGAGCGATCGCTGGCAGGTCAGTACCCCCGACGGTCCTGTCTGGGGGCGCTATCTGATTGCTGCCGATGGGGCGAAAGGGCCGATGGCGCGGTGGTTGGGATTTAAACAGCGCAAGGCGCGCTTTGGCGGCGCGATCGAAGCCGAAGCTCTGGGGGATGTGGCCGCACCAACTACCGCCCATTTCGAGTTCGGCATGGTGAAAAACGGCTATATCTGGAATTTCCCCAAAGCCGACGGCTATTCCATTGGCATTGGCACATTCCGAGGCGGGCAGCGGCAGCCCCTGCAGGAGATTGCGACTGAATACTCTCAGATGTTCGATGTGGATTTTAAAGGGGTGCAAAGATACGGCCACCCGCTGTGGCTGTGGGATGGCGATCAAACCCTCCACACCCAGAATGCCGTGCTGGCAGGGGAAGCCGCCTGTGTGGTCGATCCCTTCACTGCCGAGGGTATTCGCCCCTCGATCTTCAGCGGACTGAAAGCGGCTGAAGCGATCGACGCTGCTCTATCGGGCTCTAGCTCCGCTCTCGAAGCCTACAGTCAAGTGATGCAGGAGGAGTGGGGCAGCGAAATGGTGTGGGCACAGCGGCTTGCGAATCTGTTTTATCGCGTCCCCGGCATCGCCTATAAAATCGGCGTCCGCAGCCCCGGAGCGACTCAAAAGATGGTGAAGATCTTGTGCGGCAAGCTGCGCTACAGTGACGTTGCCAGCAGCGCGATCGCCAAGCTCAGCCGCAGCTTAATTCCCGGCAGGAGGTAGGGCGCGGGTTTCGTGGGCTATACTGTAGAGATACCGAGGGGCTGTAACGGTTTCGACGCGTTAGCGAAAGTTCCTTTGTGATTCTGGTCGGGATTGAGCTTATCCCGTAAATACAGGCTCGAGCACATTAAGTGCCAACAACATCGTTGCTTTTTCTCGTAAGGCCTCTGCAGTAGCAGTCGCTTAAGTCGAACACTTTTCGATCGAGGACTGATTCGTCACTCCGCTAAGCGGATTCAGTCAAAACCCCAGCGGATGCTGCTAGTAAACTCCTCCGGTAGGTTACTGGTTCAAGACTAAACTGGAGCATCCCACCGCCGGGGATAAGCGGCGGTTCCCGTTGTGAGGATTAGAGCAACTACGCCAGTGAATGAGTGAAGGGTGATTAACTAGTGCGGACACGGGTTCGACTCCCGTCAGCTCCATTTTCCTGTAGGAATGCCAGTCCCTTTGCGTTGCTGCCTGTCCCGAAAGCAGCTCGACCCTGATGGATTGCTATAAAATCTGGTGGACGTGTTGGGGTCAATCGGATGGCAACATCTGAGCTGGTGCAACGAATTCGAGAGTTGCAAGATCTGCTGCAGCGGGCCAGCGTCGCCTATTACGCGCTGGATGCCCCCTTTATGGAAGACGGCGTTTACGATCGCCTCTACCGCGAACTGCTCGATCTCGAAGCTCGCCATCCCGATCTCGTTACGCCTGACAGCCCCACCCAGCGTGTGGGGGAAAAGCCGGTCGAAAAATTCGAGTCAGTCCGCCATCGCATTCCCCTGTTCAGTCTGGATAATGCCTTTAATGGGGAGGAATTGCAGGATTGGGAAGCCAAGTTGTTGCGGGTGCTGGGGTTAAACAGCGACCAAAATACATTGGAGTACGTCTGCGAGCTCAAGATTGACGGCTCGGCCCTGGCGCTGACCTATGCCGATGGCATCTTCACCCGAGGGGTGACGCGGGGGGACGGGCAAGCGGGCGAAGAGATTACTCAAAATGTACGCACCATTCGGTCCGTACCGCTGCGACTGTCTGCCGAGAATCCGCCGCCAGTGCTCGAAATTCGGGGGGAAGTCTATCTGGCGGATGCGGAGTTCGAGCGCATCAATCGCGAGCGAGAAGCTGCAGGCGATCCTCCCTTCGCCAATCCCAGAAACTGTGCGGCGGGAACCCTGCGGCAACTGGATAGCCGCATTGTGGCCGATCGCAAACTTAGCTTTTTTGCCTACACCGTTCACTTCCCAGAAGGCTGGCAGGGGGGCGACTTGCCCAAAACCCAGTGGGAGGCGCTGGAATTATTGCGATCGCTCGGGTTTGCCGTCAACCCCAACCGCAAACTCTGCACCTCGCTGGCAGAAGTCCAAGCCTATTTTGACGAATGGGACGATCGCCGCCGCCCTCTGCCCTACCAAACCGACGGCGTGGTGGTGAAAGTGAATTCCTTTGCCGTTCAGCAGGAATCGGGCTTTACCCAAAAAGCGCCCCGCTGGGCGATCGCCCTCAAATATCCCGCTGAGGAAATGCCCACCCGCATTCTCAATATCCAAGCCAGCGTGGGACGGACGGGGGCGATTACGCCTGTGGCGGAGTTGGAGCCGGTGCAGTTGGCCGGGACGACAGTGAGTCGTGCTTCGCTGCACAATGCCGATCGCCTCAACGCCCTCGACGTTCATATTGGCGATACGGCGATCGTGCGCAAAGCCGGAGAAATCATTCCCGAGATTGTGTCTGTGCTCGCGGAACTGCGTCTGCAGGGGGCCGAGCGCTATCATCTGCCCAGCCATTGCCCCGAGTGCGAGACCGAGGTGGTCCGTCCTGCTGGAGAAGCGATTACCCGCTGTCCCAATCCCGTTTGTCCGGCGCGGGTGCGGGGGCAGATCGAGCATTGGGCTAGCCGCAACGCTCTCGATATTGAGGGATTGGGTCAGTCTTTGGTGGAGCAACTGACTCGGACAGGGTTGGTGAAGTCAGTGGCGGATCTCTATCGCTTGCAGGTGGAGGATCTGGTTGGCTTGGAACGGATGGGTCAGAAATCCAGTCGGAACTTGGTGGAGGCGATCGCTAAATCCAAGCAGCAACCTTGGCATCGGCTGCTCTACGGCTTGGGGATTCCGTTGGTGGGGACTGTGAATGCCAAGACGCTGACTCAGCATTTCAGCGATGCAGCGAAACTGCAACAGGCGACGCCCGATGGGATTGCGGCTATTTACGGGATGGGGCAGGAGATCGGACAGGCGATCGCCACTTGGATGGCCGATCCGGCCCATCAGGAGCTGTTGAGTCAGTTGCGGGAGCTGGGCTTGCAGTTGAGTGCTGTTGAATCGGAGGCGTCAACTCTTCCTGCCGTTTTTGTCGGGAAGACGTTTGTGATTACGGGGACGTTGCCGGGGCGATCGCGTCCGCAGATGAAGGAGTGGATTGAGCTGCGGGGGGGCAAGGTGACTGGCAGTGTGAGTCAGAAAACGGATTATGTGGTGGTGGGGGCCGATGCGGGCTCGAAGTTGGCGAAGGCGGAGCAGTTGGGGGTGACGACTTTGGATGAGGCGGGGGTGGAGGAGTTGGCGGCAGTGCTGGCGCGATAGGAGCTCTCTTGCCAGTGGCGATTGCTTCTATTCTCAACCTGAGTTGGATGGCGCTGCATTGCCCTCACCCCCGGCCCCTCTCCCTTGGGCTATCCATTAGGCAAAAGTAGCTGAACCATAGACAGGCACTAGCTTTGAGAAGCCAGTTGAGCCCCTTCAAGCAAATGGTGGAGTTTGGTCAGCCCTCGCCAAAGCGTCTTCAATCCAGGGTTGCCATCGCCCTTGCGAGCCAAGAAGCCTCCCAATCGAGCAATCCACAGCATTGCCTGTTGCAGAGTGGGTGGCTTTTGAGAGCGACTTTTCGGCACAAACTTGCGTCGTAACAGCCGCCATTCAGCAGGCTGTAAAACGAGCTCACAGGAGGCTTGCGGGGTGAGTCGAGCGCGGTAGGTCAGCCACATCAATCGCCAAGCTACAACGTTGTAGGTTGCCAGAGCCTTGAGCAAGCGCTCATAGCTTTGCAGTTGGAGCTGTTCGATGCCACAGCCACTTTTGAGGGTGAAGTGAAACCGCTCAATCAGCCAGCGGTAGCTATACCAGCGGATGCACTGACAGACCTGCTCGAAGCTCTCAACTGGCAAGCTGGTCAGCAGAAACCAGCGAATCGGCTGAGCGCCATCATCAGGGGGGACGGTTTCTTCCACGAAGATGGCATTGAGGCGCACGGGCTCTAAGCTCGCGGCTTTGAGGTGATGCGATGGCACCTCCAGCGTCACCGCCATCGCCCGCACCTGCAACTGGGCAATGCGGGCCGCTCGCTTGGGATTACGCTGCACTTGCAGGCTCATCGCTCCCAAGACTGGGGCTTGTTCGAGGGTGGGGATGAACTTGCCCAGCTCGTGGCTAAGTTTGCGATTGTGCCTTGCGCGGATGAGTAACTCCCTGTTGTCCGCACGGGGATGGGCAAACAGTTCGAAGATGTCTGCTTCTCGATCGCCAATATGAACCACTTGCTCTTGGCCCGCGAGCTCTCGCTCTACGGCTGCGAGAGTTGCTATCCAGCGATAGCTTTCCTTTTGCTCGATGGGAGTCACTGAGCGTTTTTCTTTCTTCCCGCGCCGCTGTTTGCGATTCCAGATGAATTGACTCAACAGACCTAAGGGTTCTCCCTCGCCGCTCACCGCAAAACAACTGTGGACTTTGATTCCCTGTTGATGGCTTTGATTGATGAAGCCCAGCCCTTCGGTCTGGGGGTGAGTGGTGAAGTCGAAATCCGTTGTGTCTTGAATGGCCAGCACCGTCTTGCCCGTGAGGGCCCGCCTGACCACTCCATCACGATGACTGTCCAGAATGCTGCTCGTGCTCACCTTCGGGTTGGCCCAAAATCGATAGGTTCCTTGGGCCACTGAGGCATTCCCACTCGCCTGAGGCACGCTCGCTGTGGGCTGCTCACTCAAGTCTGTGACGATCTGCCCCAACCGCTTTGCATGTCGCAAATCGGCGAAGTGGATCGGGTTGATTTCTTGGCTGACCCAATCTTGCATGGTTTCTCTCCCTCCGGCTACAACTGCTTCAGTCTCTACTGCAGTTTATAATCCAGTCACAGTAAGCTCTCCATCGACTTGTGCCTAATGGATAGCCCTTGGGAGAGGGGAGCAACAGCCTCAAACCCGCAATCTACCGTTCGGTTCCCCTTCCCCCAAATTACGGCTGACGCCACGCTTCGCGAGGGGGGAAGGGGCTAGGGGATGGGGGCCAGACACCCGTCGAACTGACGTTCCCAACAGAATCGGCATGGCATCTGTAGCCCAATTTCAGTTAATTGGTATGACATCAATTCGACAAGCGTCTCACCCGACTCTCCAACGCCTTCCCCAAATTCTGAGAGCAAGGGAACCATAAAGCAGCGAGTTTCAGTCTCTTTCTCCCCTCTCCCTCGGGAGAGGGGCCGGGGGTGAGGGCCAATGCAGCGCCATCCAACTCAGATGGAAGTGCATAGATCGCCCTTGCTAACACCGTTGAATTTTCAGCCCCAAACAATGGAGCTCAATCGCTCACTTTCGCCTCCTCAGCTTGCTACGGTATCACTTTCGCCGTCAGAGAAGTTAGCGAATAACTCCTGTACTTGTTCGACGGTAACGCCTAGTGTTTCGGCAACTGTGGATATAAGGCTGTTGTCTTGGGTGGATTGGTAGAAACGAGCGAGATTGCGGAAAGAAATGCCGAGACCGTTTTGGTCATTGAATTCTGCGGTGATTTGCAAGTCCTGCATATAGTTGACTTTCGCTTCTTCTAATTCGCCTAACGCTTCAGCCACTGCACCACCTGTCGCCACTGGGCTTTCCATGGCTTTGCGTTCGAGTTGGTCCTGTCCCATCGACTCACAACCTGCTTATCCGAGATAGAGTGCGGATAGTACGGCAGCGAAAAGGACTTGAGATCACTGTGTTTGGAGGCCTTCCATTTTCAGGTCAGGGTGGCGATCGCATCGTCAGTAAAGCTGTGACTGCAGCGATCGCCGCCCTGTTCGAGCGCACCGAAAAACTCGAAGCTAACGTGCGGGCAGAGCCTGTTGCCAAGTTGCTACAGGGGAGTATCGATAGCTTTGAGTTAATTAGCAATAGCATGCTGATGTACAACGGCTTGCGGATCGAGTCGATGGAGCTTTACCTGCAATCGGTGGCGATCGACTTCGGCGCGATCTTCCAAGGCCAGGTGAAATTGCGCCAGCCGACCCAAGCAACGATGCGCGTCGTTCTGACTCAGGACGACTTGACGACCTCCTTCAATACGCCATTTGTCATCGATAAACTGCAGCGGCTGCAGTTTCGCGAGCAGCCCCTCCACTTTCAAAACACTGAGATGACCCTCAATGACGACAAGTCACTGCGCATTCAGTCTCAGATTCAGATCGGCAATGCTGGAGAGCCTGTCGCAGTAGACTTTACGGCGCGCTTGCAGACAGAAGACAGGCGGAAAATTCGGTTTGTCGATGTGACCTATGCTGGCGAGGCCGCAGCCGTAGAGTTGGGGCAGGCGATCGTGGCACATGTCAACCAGTTATTGGACCTGGATAAGTTTGCTCTAGATGGCACGCAGTTGCGTGTCGATCGCGTACGACAGCAAAAACAACAACTCATTTTCTACGGCATCGCTCAAATCGAGCGCTTTCCTCGCAGAGATAGTAAATCTGCCGCTTAGCCGGCACTGCCAGTCTAGAATTCCAGCATGTTTGAACGCTGAAGCAAGCCCTCGATCGCCTCTCGATCGCCCAAACTCCCCTGCGCCCCCATCCCCGTCACCGCGATCGCCCCTGCTGCATTGGCAAACCTCACCGCCCGCTCCACCCCCATCCCTTCTGCTAATCCCACCGCCAACGCCCCACAAAACCCATCCCCCGCCGCAGTGGTATCCACCGCCTCAACCGCATAGGCAGACACCTGTCCTTCACCCCCCCGATCGGACCACACCGCTCCCCGCTCGCCCAGCGTGACGATCGCCGTTTTTGCCCCGCGATCGCGCAATTCTCGGGCCGCCGCGAGGGCCGCCTCGCGATCGCTAATTTCATCCGTCCTTCGGCCCGTCAACAGTGCCGCCTCGCTCTCGTTTGCCACGAGGTATGTCACTTGCTGTAGCACCTCATCCGCAAGGGGCTGTGCTGGAGCAGGATTGAGCAATACTGGAGCATCGTGTTGGGCGGCGGCGATCGCCGTTGCCACCGTCTCCAGCGGGATCTCCAATTGCAGCATCAACAGATCGGCCCGGGCGATCGCTGACAAATTGAGGCGCTCGGGCAGCAGTTGAGCATTTGCGCCCGGACTGACCACAATAGAATTCTCGCCGCGATCGTCCACCACAATCAATGCGATACCACTCGGTCCGGCGATCGCTGCAACCGCAGCCGTATCTACACCTGCGTCGCTTAAAGCTTGCAGCAGTTCTCGCCCAAACCCATCCTCACCCACGAGAGCGTGCAACTGCGATCGCCCCCCAGCCCGCGCCACCGCCACCGCCTGATTGCCCCCTTTTCCCCCCGGAAAAGTTTGGTAGGGACCGCCCAAAATCGTTTCCCCCGGCAGAGGATGGCGCGGCACCCGCACCACCACATCCATATTCAGGCTGCCAACCGTTAGAATTTGAGCTTGCATCGGCCCTCTCAAGTCGTTGAAGCGATCGCCGCCAACTCGAATCTAGCGATTTTCGCATCGGCCACCCTCTATGCTAGAGAACAGCATCCTCGATTGGGGCAATACTGCAGTGACGGTCTGCCCTCCTTTCCGTTCCTTATCTCCCCGTTCCGATCTCGTTCTATTGTGATTGCCGCCAATATGGAAATTCGCCGTCGCGCTCCTGCCCCCCCTGTTGAAGTGGATATCCTGACCTACCAAGTCAAACTGCCCGAGGCAGAGCCGCGCCACATTCTCGAAGAAATTGTCTGGCACAAAAATCGGGAAGTCGATCGCCTGCGAGCACAAGTCCCCTTGGCTCAGTTGCGCCAGCAGGTGGCCGCTGCGCCAGCCCCGCAGGATTTCGTGGGAGCCTTACGGAATTCAGCGGATGCCGTGGCTCTGATTGCCGAGGTCAAGAAGGCCTCCCCCAGTAAAGGGGTGATTTGCGAAAACTTCGACCCAGTGGCGATCGCCCAAGCCTACGAGGCCGGGGGGGCCAGTTGTCTGTCGGTGCTGACAGACCAGAAGTTTTTTCAGGGCAGTGGCGATTACCTGCGCGACATTCGAGCGGCAGTGGATTTGCCTATCCTCTGTAAGGAGTTTATTCTGTTCCCCTACCAGCTCTTCTGGGCGCGATCGCTCGGTGCCGATGCGGTATTGCTGATTGCTAAAATTCTCAGCGACTCCGATTTAAAATACTTTCTCGCCATTATCGAGCGATTGGGCATGGCTGCCCTGGTGGAAGTTCACACTCTGGCCGAACTCGATCGCGTTTTAACCCTTGACGGCGTTCGGTTAGTGGGCATTAACAACCGCAACTTGACCGACTTCACGGTCGATCTCAGTACCACCGCCGAGATCGCGGCCGAGCGCAAGCAGGCGTTGGTCGAGCGCGACATCCTACTGGTGGGCGAATCTGGCATTCACACTCCAGACGACCTTCGCTTTCTACAAGCCCGAGGGGTGCGTGCCGTCTTGGTGGGAGAGTCGTTGGTCGCGACCGCCGATCCAGCCGCCGCCGTGCGATCGTTATTAGAGACATCCGCATGAACCAAATTCCCATTCCGGCCCACGTTCACTACGAGATGCTGCTAAAAATTTTGGAGCAGCAAACCTCTCCGGCAGTGCAAGATCGAGATTATGCCAACCGCGCCCGCACGCAGGAGCTGATCGTCGCCGTGCGCAAAGCCCTCAGTCTGCAGCGCAGTTTAGAAGCAGATTGGCAACAGCGGGGCATCGACCTCGACTACCGCTGGTCGGGAGGAGAACCTCAGTAGAGGTAAAGACATAACACGACGGCTGAGGCAGGACTTGCCATCGTCCACAAACTTGACGCAACCCTAACTCTTTGATGACAATTCAAAAGGATTGCCCACAAGGATCGATTGACAGCATTGCCCTTGACTTTCTGTAGGATGCTCGCTTGCTGCAATCGCCACTGGTTCGACAAGATACTTCAATCGTTACGAGGATTCCCTTCATGACCCTATCGGTCGGTACCCCCGCTCCGGCATTTACGGTAAAGGACACCAATGGCAATAGCGTCTCTCTGTCTGACTTTGCAGGCAAAACGGTGGTGCTGTATTTCTATCCCAAGGACGATACCCCCGGCTGCACCAAAGAAGCCTGTAGCTTCCGCGATAACTATAGCGACTACCGAGGCAAAGACATTGTTGTGTTGGGGGTGAGTTTGGATGACTCCGACTCTCACCAAGCCTTTACCAACAAATACGGCCTGCCCTTTCCCCTCTTGGCAGACACTGAAGGTGCCCTGACTCAGGCTTACGACGTAGATGGCGGCGGCTATGCCAAGCGCGTCACCTATGTAATCGATGGTGACGGTCAAATTATTAAAGTCTACGATTCGGTGAAGACCGATACCCACGCTAGCGATATTTTGGCAGACTTGGGTCTGTAGGTTGCCACAATGGCGATCGCCGTCAGCCCCAACTGCCCTTCGGATCGTTCGCATGCTGCAATTTGATGAAAATCAGGATTTGCCGATCGCTCAGCGTCAGTCGATGGCTGCGCCTGGAACGGCCAAGGTGAGTCCTCGTATGTTGATGTTTGTGGGCGGAATAGGAGGATCGATCGCCGTTGTTGCTGCTGTTCTGCTGGCTGGCTTCAACGGGAGTTCTGAGGATGGGGCGGGAGTCGATCGCGCTGCGGTGGATGTTACCCAGACAGCGAATGCGGTAGAGGCGGTATCCCGCCAGCCCAGTTTGCTATTGGGGCACTTTGCGTATGAAGAGGCACCTCGAGAGGATCTCGTTGCTGTGGGTACGTTTAGCGGGCGCACTGAGACATTGCGATCGGCGGCAGCCGAGAGTTTCGGACAGATGCGGGCAGCAGCGAAACAGGATGGGATAGAACTGGTACCAATTTCGGGATTTCGGTCGATCGAAACCCAAGAATTCCTGTTTTTTGAAATTGCCCAGTCGCGGGCGTTGCGGCCTCAGGAGCGAGCAGCAGTGAGTGCGCCCCCCGGCCACAGCGAGCACCATACTGGCTATGCCATCGACATTGGCGACGCCGCCCGCGCCCAAACCCATTTTGAAGTGACTTTTGAGTCCACCCCTGCGTTTCGCTGGCTGCAAGCCCATGCCGCTCGCTATGGATTCGAGCTGTCGTTTCCCAAAAATAACGGGCAAGGAGTGAGTTACGAGCCTTGGCATTGGCGGTTTGTAGGGGATCTCGACAGCTTGGGAACTTTCTATGCCGATCGCCCTCCGTCTACTGAGATTGGGGAGTAACGTACGGTCTCTCGCGATGGAACATTCTCTCACAACAGCGCTCAAGGAATGGGATGTGGCCGTGCGGGCTCTGGCGGCGGGCGACACGATTCTGCTGTTGCGCAAGGGGGGCATTCGAGAGGAGGGAGGACAATTTAAAGTCGAGGGCGATCGCGTTTTGCTCTATCCCACCTACGAACATCAAAAGCCCCACCTGCTCAAACTGGATTATGCCGCTCGCGTCCAACCCGTCCCCTCTGGCTGGCATCCCCAAACGGTAGAGATTTCTGCTTGGGCAGACATTACCGAGATTCTCGCGATCGACGAGGCTGCCCCCCTCGCGCGCCTGCTCCCCCACCACATCTGGAACGAACAATTTGCCACGGAACGCTTTAACTGGAAGCCTCGCCAGCCGCTTTACCTGCTGCTTCTGCAGGTGAGCAAACTTCCCCAACCCATCCACATTCCCTACTGTTCCGAGTATGGCGGCTGTCGGTCTTGGCTCGACTTGGCGGCATCGATGGCTCTGACAGGCAGCGAGAGGGTTTTGAGTGATGGGGACTACGATCGTCGGGTGGATGCGATTCGAGGTGCGATCGCCTAGCTGAGTGCTAGGTCTCTTGGCGATCGAGGTTGTCCTTTCCTACTGATGCGGCGGCTTGGAGGGCGTCTAGAAACGAGTGTTATGCTGGCGATACGTGAAAAAAGCTGGGTTGATGGACGCAGAACTGAAAGAAACTTTCGAACAGGTGGGCCAAATCTTGACGCAATTGGCCGATCGACAGGATCGGTTCATGCAAGGGTTCGAAGAAATCCGACAAACCCTCGCCCAAACGGATCGGCGACAGGATCGGGTCATGCAAGGGTTCGAAGAAATCCAACAAACCCTCGCCCAAACGGATCGGCGACAGGATCGGGTCATGCAAGGGTTCGAAGAAATCCGACAAACCCTCGCTCAAACGGATCGGCGACAGGATCGGGTCATGCAAGGGTTCGAAGAAATCCAACAAACCCTCGCCCAAACAGTTCAGAGACAGGAGCAGATAGAGCAAAGACAAGAGCAGGTGGAGCAAGGGTTCGAGGGGATTCGAAAGATCCTGGCTCAGACGGCCGCAGGTCAGCGAGACAACAGCCACCTGATTGGACAGCTCGCCCAGATGCAATTAAGTCACGAGGAAATTCTGCAAAGGATCGAGCGTGTGACGGAGAGTAATGCTCGTGCAATTCAAGCGTTGTCCGATCGCGATCGCTAACTTGAAATTCCATTTCAGAGATCGTTTTCCCCCAGCCCCACTAAACCGCCAATGTCGATCGCGGCTGCATCTGCTCGAGCCAGAACTGCGACAGTGCGGGCAGCCACTTCCAATTGTTGAAATACTCCGGTCCGTCCCCGAAGGCCACCAGAATGTAGGGCGGGCGATCGGGCAACTGAATCAGCGCACAATCGTGCCGACTGAAACTCGTCTCTCCGGCCTTCGACCACAGTTGGGCATCGAGGGGCAAGGCTTCCCCCAAAAATCCCTGGATTTGGTTGTCAGGATCTCCGATATAGGTGGCTGGATCTAAATCCCGTTTCATCAAACCGAGGATGGCCTGCGATCGCTCTGGAGACACCGCCTGACCGGTCACAATCGAGTGCATCAACCAAGCTGTCCCGTTGGTTGTCAGCCTATTGCGATTGTTGAGCTCGTAAGACTGGCGATCTCGACCGTAAGGACCATCGGTCCAAGTCTTTTGACAAAAGTTTCCGGGCAACCCCAAGGCGTGAAAGTAGCGGTTGAGAACATTGCGCCGATCCTGCCACAGTTGAAAGGCGATCGGAGAGAGTTCCGGTCCTGAAGTTGTGCCCGTGAGGATGTCGAGCAGATAACTGGTGGCGTCATTACTGGAATGGACGATCGCGCTATAGCGAGACCGATCGAGCTCTGCCGAAGGGGTCAGTTTGCCCGCATCCTCCCAAACATAAGAAGCCACGACATAAAAAAGTTTGATAATACTAGCGGGATAGATCGGGCGATCGCCGTTGTGGTGCGCCCAAGTGGTCGGTCGAGCGCCCAGGTCGATCGCTGTGATTGCTAGGGTATCGGGATGAACCCCCGGCTGACCGTCGCGATCGCCAAATTGTTCCACCAAATGGGCTATAGCCCGATCGAGCAAACTCTGTAGAGTGGCATCCACAAAGCTAGGCAGTACCTTCTCCTGCATTTGAATTCCCCCTCCTGCCCATGACCCTTCTTTACCAAAGTGTAGCGAGCTTAGACCTGTTCGAAAGCCCGAGTTGCAGCAGTCTCGTCACCCAATGTTGGCCCGGTCGCTATTTCCACCAGTTGGAGGAGGACAGTGGCACGGCAGCGACGCCGATTCAATTGTTGGAAGACGGCTATAGCGGCTACATCGCAACTGCAGCTCTATCCGACCCCGCCCAAATAGCATCCGTCACGACACCTCCTGCCGCAGTCGCCCCCCTCACAAGTGCAGAGATCGAAGCTCGCCTCCAGACGGCACTCGCTTATGCCGCTGCCGCCAGCCAACAGGCCAATCGATATTTATGGGGAGGTACGGTCGGTCCGAATTTCGACTGCTCGGGCTTAGTCCAGCGCAGTTTTGCTGCAGCGGGCATTTGGCTGCCGCGCGATTCCTATCAACAGGCGGATTTTTGTCAGACCCTTTGCGAGGGCATCCCCACTGAGTCCGCTCTGGCCGACTTTCGGGCTGGCGATCTGATCTTCTTTCAATTCGATCGCCGCGTAGACCATGTTGCAATCTATTGGGGGGACGGCCGCTATTTGCACAGCTCGGGACCCGAGCGGGGCCGCGATGGCTTAGCTTGGGATCTGGTTTTGCCTGCCGCAGAAGATGCGATCGCCTGCCGGTACCGTCAACATATTTGTCGAGTGGGTCGCGTCAGCCGCAGCTTGCCTTTCCCCATACCGCGCTGAACGGTGGAGGATGGGGTATCAATAGAGAGCTGCGCGGACATTGCCGGAGATTGAATGGGTGGAGTCGAAATTGGCTGAGTCAAGGGAAAAGGCGAAGGACGTTCCCCTCTCGTGGAGGCGGGGACTGTGGACAATTGGGCTGTTGTGGATCGCGATCGCGATCGCCGATCGCCTCTGGTTTGCCCTCGATCGCTCCGTTCCCACTTGGGATCCAGCCGATTATCTGATGGGATCGCTGAGATATTGGCAAGCCCTGCAAACTCCCGAGTGGCTGTCGGGGACTTGGTGGCACGATTTCTGGCAAGTGCGCTCGAAAATCCCTCCCCTAGCCTACGTTGCTGCAGCGCTAGTGCAGATGGCGATCAGGACGGGACCGGAGCAGGCCACCTATGCGCTGCTGTTGTTTAGTGCTGTGTTGTTGCTGTCCGCCTACGGGCTGGGTGTCCTCTTGTTTTCCCCTGCGGTTGGGGTGTGGGCTGCAGCTTTGTGTGCGTTGATGCCGGGACTCTATCGTTTCCGGCTGGAGTTTTTGCTGGACTATCCCCTGACGGCGGCGATCGCCGCTAGCTTTTGCTGTTTGACTCTCTGGCGATCGACCGATCCTAGTTTGCGATCGCGCCTTCCCCTCGAACCTAGTCCCCAGGCATCTGATGGCCCTGCATTGCCCTCACCTCCGGCCCCTCTCCCTGGGGGAGAGGGGAGCAAGAGTCTGAAACCCGCAATCTACAGCTCGGTTCCCCTTCCCCCAGAATTACGGCTGACGCCACGCTTCGCGAGGGGGGAAGGGGTTCGGGGATGGGGGCCAGACGCTGGGGGCTTACTCAGGCAATGGCTGGCGGCGATCGCCTTTGGGCTGTCCCTCGGGTTGGCTTTGCTGACCAAACAACCGGCACTGTTTTTTTTGGCGCTGCCGATGCTGTGGTTGGGGGTGGCGGCGTTGGTGCAGCGGGCTTGGGGGCGGTTGCTGCAACTGTTGGCGGCAACGTTGCTCTCGGCAGTGGTGTGGTGGCCGTGGTATAGCACCAATTGGTTTTTAATGCTGACGGCGGGGAAGCGGGCCACGATCGATTCGGCAGCGATTGAGGGAGACCCAGTGTTGACTTCACTGGATGCCTGGACGTTTTATCTCGAGGTCTTGCCCGCGCTGGTGTCTTGGCCGCTGTTGGGGGTATCGCTGCTGGGGTTAGTGCTGGCGGCAGGATGGCACCTGGCAAAACGGCGATCGCTCCCGAGAATAGGGGCACAATCCCGCTGGCTGCTGGTTTTTCTGGTCGGCGGCTACGTAATGTCCTCCCTCAATGTCAATAAGGACGGACGCTATATTTTGCCGCTGCTGCCCGTGGTGGCGGTCGTCTCGGCCTGCGGTTTATTGGCCTGGGGTCGCCAGCGATGGGGACGGCAATTGCGCTGGGCCTTGGCTGTTGCAATGGCGATTTTGAGTGGGATTTATCTATTTCCCCTCGTTCCTGCCCAGGCGATCGCCAGCAGGTCCGGTTTGGGATTGCGGCATTGGCCCGAACTGGCAGGGGGATGGCCCCATGCCGAGGTTGTGGAAGCGGCGATCGCCGCCGAACCTTATTTGCAAGCCAATATTGGCGTGTTGCCCTCAACTCCGGGCGTCAATCAGCATAATGTCAATTACTTTGGGGCATTGCAAGGTTTTCGCGTCTACGGACGGCAGGTGGGGGTGAACGATCGCGATCTCGGGCAAGATGCCCGCTCCATGAGCTGGTTCTTGACCAAAACGGGCGAGCAAGGATCGGTGCCTGCCCCTCAGGCGGAGATGGTGCAGTTAGTGGAAACGGGGGGAGAGTTCGACCTGCAGGATAGTTGGGAACTGCCACGATCGCGAGGCACCTTAAAACTCTATCGACGCGGCGAGCCATTTGTGACAGTGGAGGAGATGGGGCCGGTTTCTGCTGATGGCGATCGCATCCGGCTCGAATCCATCGAGATCCCTGCTACTGCTCCGCCCGGTCAGCCGGTACCGGTGACCTATTTCTGGTCGGGACCGGCAGAACAATTGCAAGGGGCGATCGTGCTGTTGCAATGGCAATTGGTGGAATCCGATCGCAACTCGCTTGAGGCGCAGGCGGTTGCAGAGGGTTCGACAGCATGGCTGCACGATCGCGGTTTGGGAGCCGGTCGCCTGCTCCTCCCTCGGGACTCCGATCGAAACTTTCGAGTGCTAGATCGGACAGCCACGCTGCCGCCTGCGAATGCGATCGCGGGCACCTATACCCTGCAGGCGAGCTATCTCAACCGCGCAACCGGCGAAAGCTATCCGCTCGCTGTTCCCGATGTCTCATTCCGCATCGATCCGGCGGCAACTGCCTCTCCTGCCCCCGAGGTGGATCTGCCGACTCAGTTGCGTCAATTAGCGAGCTCGTTGCGACAGGGGGATCTCGATCTCGTCTTTCGAGAGGTGGGCCGCATCAACCAATACGATCCCACCCAAGACTATTTAGAACAAGCCGCTTTAGCTCTAACCTATCGTTTGGAGCAGCAGCCCGATAATCTGGATTGGATTTACGCTTTGGCGTTAGCCCGCGTGCAACAACAGGACGTATCCGGCGCTCTCGCCGCCGTGCAAAAGACCACTCAATTCGACCCCAAAAATCCCTACGCCCACGCCTACCTCGCCTTCGTCCGCCTGTATCAGTGGAAACCCAACGCCGCCCAACCCTCCATCGACTCCGCCCTAGCCCTCGACCCCTCCATCCCAGAGTTTCAAGCCCTTAATGGTGTCGCCGCCCTCATGCGGGGGAATGCGATCGCCGCTTGGAAAATCGCGCGCCCACTCCTATAAAACCTCTGTCAGTAACTTCTGCTGCCATTCACCGCATCCCCGTTACTTTCCCCATCTCTGGTCGTGACTGGCAAGCAGTCTGCAAACTTATCCAAACCCGCCCCTCAGCCCCACCCAAAACCGCCACTAGCCTGAAGTTCCTCTTTGACAAAAGCTCGGAACCTTTGCTGTGCAAGTAACGAGGCCATTTTGCGAACTGGGCTACTGGCTACATTACAGCGTCACCTCCAGTCAATCTAAAGCTCGCTGTTGTACCCGAGTCGGCTGGGTCAACTTGTCAAACGTCAGCTTTTCCCCTGGCAAACCTGAGTTCGATGACTCTGCATGGCCCTCACCCCCGGCCCCTCTCCCCTCGCGAAGCGTGGCGTCAGCCGTAAGTTTGGGAGAGGGGAGAAACAGCCGAAAATCCTTACGGGGCCTTGTTCCCCTGCCCCCAAAGTTGGGGGTAGGGGTTAGGGGAAGGGGGCCACAGGCATCTAGACAAATGGCCAATGTTTCGGAATATGAATTTCGCCAGCAGCATCAGAATTGGGGGAAGGGGCTAGGGGATGGGGGCCAGACACTTGTCGAACTGACGTTGGCAAATTCGGTTGCACCTGATTTTTGGCAATCGTGGCCAAATCTGCCAGGAGGGTCTGAAAACTATGTACCGGCAAATTATCCTCCGTCCGCTTCTTTCGAGCTTTGGCCTTAGCCCGCACAGAGGAACACATGGGCTTGAACGCGCTTGGCTAAGCGATGGTCAATCGGCCTCACCTCGAGCAGTTTATTCAGAAATCTCGCCAGTTCTGGTTGTGACTGGCCTGCATCCTCCAGGAGATGACCCAGTTGAATAGTGCGAAGTTTGCCAGGATGGCTCGGAGGGCGATCGCCGCTGTAATGCCCGAAAGATTCCTTAAATCCCAGCGCGTTCCGGTCGCATTCTGTATCTAGCGCTCTAGAATGGGGTATCGGCAAGATCGCCGCTATCCATATTTTGCATGCTGCTAGAGGTGGCTGTTGTTATGGCCCTCAAAACTGCCCGAGTTATCGACCTGCTCGATCGCAAGCACGATGCATTTGCCAACTTCGATTCGGATGCGGTGTATCGGCGGCAGCTCTATCAGAAAGCCCTCAGACAGCTATTGGATCTCAATAGCTTGGCGATCGCGCAGCGATTGGCTGGGGAAACGGCTCCAGGAGCATTGCCCACTTCGGAATGGGATCGCTATCGACATTGGCGGGTGCCCTTTAAGGCGAGATGGAACAATCGAGAAGAGAGTTTGAAATGGGTGGGCGACACGATTGAGGGAGTGCCCACCTTTGCTGTAGATGGCTCCCAGCTTTGTTTGGGGAAAGATGTCTCGATTCCGGTGGCATTGGTGCAGGTGGGGTGGTACGAAAATCATCACTGCCAGGCGGGGAGTTACGACAAAGATATTTGGCTGGAGGTGTTAGCCCCCGACGATTTGGAAGCCAGCAGCAGTGGCGAGCCGCGCGAGCAGCGGGTCCACCTGCGCCGCTTTCAGTTGGAATGCGATCGCCTCGTTCAATACTTACGAGATCGCGCTGGATGCGATCGCTGTCTGACCTTTTTTGACGGAGCGTTGGTGGCGACATTTGCAGAGGCTTACGACCCTAGCGTTCGCAAGACTTACGTGCAATCTCTCCTGCCGCTGTTACGGGCGAGTGAAGACAATCGCGTGCCGTTAGTGGCCTATGTGGATACCACCTATACCCGCGATTTGACGGCGATGTTGAAGCACCTATTCGACCTGCCGGATGCGCCGCAAATTCACGATGCCCAATTGATCGATTCGATGCTGAAATGGGGCGATCGCACGCCATTATTCATCTGCGCGCGCGGCGGCTCTCAGCGGGGGCAAGACAGCATTTTGACCGATTACGCAGAAATGCGCGATCGCGTTGGATTTATCTATCTCAAAACCAATGGCGACAACTATCCCGTCCGCCTCGAACTGCCCCTGTGGATGCACGAAGCGGGGTTGTTAGATTGGGTCGTTGACATCGTCCGCTGCGAGGTCATTATTGGGAAGGGATATCCCTATGCAATTGAAACAGCCGATCGAACAGCAGTGTTGCGGGCAGAAGATCGCAGTACGTTTATGCGGGTGTTGCAGGATTGGTCGCAGCGGCACGAATTGGACTTGCGGCTGTCGCGCAAGATGACGAGTAAATTGCGGCGGAGACGGGTGCGATGAAATTGGGCAAAGTGGTGAAATCGCATAGCCACTGCGATTATGTGGTGCAGGTGGACGATCGCCTGGAGGTGTCCGACCCGCCAACAGGGAACGATTACGGCTTCGGCAGTTTTGTCAAATTAGAGATCGAAGAACCCGATCCGGTCTATGCCGTTGGGGTGGTCTACAACACGCAATTATTCAATCCCTCCTTTCTCAATACCGGCCCCCGTCTGTCCAGCGATCCCAGCCCAATTTTTGCCCCCGACTTACAAACTGAAATTCGCACGCTGCTCAATGTGGCGCTGATCGGCACGATGGAGTTGCCTGCCGAAGGGGATTTTGACGAGCAAGCTTACGGAACGCAGGGAATTCCTCGCTATGTGATTCCGGTGAATACTTGCGTCTATCGCATGGAAGAAGAAGAGATTCACGACTTCCATCGCGATCGCGCCGAAAATCCACAATTTACTTACTATGGCCTGCTGCTCAACAATGGCGGGCCGTTTGCGCAACAGTTGATTTGCCAGGTGTTGGATGAAGTGAGCGGATCGTTTTTTGGCAGCCAGAAGCGAGCACTTGAAATTCTCAGCCGAGAGCTGTCCTGGAAAATTACGATGGGAGCAATGCGGTGATTCACGCGATCGAGCAGGAGCGGGTCATTGGCACCGTCAAAGGTCCGGGGGATACCGCCAATCAATATGTGTTTATCACGGCTGACAGTCGCTTGGTCAAGGTGGGCGAATATGTCTACTACAACACGCCAGATGGCAAAAAGATTCTGGGAAAGATCTCGGATCTAGCACTGATCGATCACTTGCCCGATCGCATTTTTTCCGATACGGATATCGACCCGAGTGCGATCGCCTCTCTGGTGGGTTTCTTCCATCCCAATCCCGAAATTTACTCGGTGTCGGTGGATGTAATTGGCTACTTTCACGCTGCACTGGGGTTTATGAACCCCCGTCAGGCTCCCGAACCGGGGGCCAAGGTGTATCTTGCGCCGGATGAGATGTTGCGCAATGTGCTGAATAAGCGGGCGGATGACGAGGTGGGGGGGGCTGCGATTGGCAGCCTGCTGCTGCGGGGAGAGGGGACGGTGCCGGTGGTGTTGGATGTGAAGGAGTTGGTGAGTACGCATCTGGCGATTTTGGCGGGGACGGGCTCGGGGAAATCGTATACGGCGGGGGTGTTGCTGGAGGAGTTGATGCTGCCGAAGAACCGGGCGGCGGTGTTGGTGTTCGACCCGCATGGGGAATATCACACGATCTCAACGGTGATGGGGCATCCGGCGTTTGAGGGAGAAGATGGCTATCAGCCGAGGGTAAAGGTATTGACGCCCGACGAGGTGCGGATTCGGGTGTCGTCGTTGAATTTTTACGACATTTTGACGCTGTTGCCGGAGATGTCGGAGCGGCAGAAGGCATTTTTGGAGAAGGCGTTTTTGCAGACGACGCAGTTTAACGAGCATCGTTGGACGATTCCCGATTTGATTGACACGATTAATTCTCTCGATTCGGGGGAGGACGGGCAGCAGGGGTCTTCGGCGGCGGCGTTGGAGTGGAAGTTGGAGAAGATCGAGCGATCGCCTTATTTCAGCAATCACGAGCATTCGGTTGCGCCTGTAGATCTATTCGAGCCCGGTCAACTGACGATTTTGCAGATGAATGAGATTAATCAGGAAGAGCAGCAGGTGTTGGCGGCGGCGGTGTTGCGGCAGACGAATCAGGCGCGGATGAATACCCATAAGGAGAAGGTGAGCGAGGGGGATGAGAATTATTTGCCTTGTCCGGTGTTTATTTTGTTGGAGGAGGCGCATCGGTTTGCTCCGGCGCACGAGCCTTCGCGCTGCAAGCAGGTGTTGCGGACCATTTTGAGTGAGGGGCGCAAGTTTGGGTTGGGGGTGGGGTTGATTACTCAGCGTCCGGGCAAGTTGGATTCGGATATTTTGTCGCAGTGTATGAGTCAGTTTTTGATGCGGATTGTGAATCCGATCGATCAGGAGAATTTAAAGCATGGTGTGGAGGCGGCGGGGCGGGATTTGTTGAGTGAGTTGCCTGCGTTGACAAAGGGGCAGGCGATTATTGCGGGGGTATGTGTGAATACGCCGGTGTTGTGTAAGATTCGGCAGCGGTTGACGAAGCATGGGGGGGAGACGTTGGATGTTTTGGGCTTGTGGCAGGGTCATTTTCAGGCTCATCGGCGGAATGGGAGAAAGGCGAAGGCTGCGCCGCCTAAGCCGAGGGCGATGCCTCAGACGATTGATGGGATTAGTATTGATTGAAGAATGTAGGAATCATGTCTCGTGCAACTCGACTTTTGGTCTCTAACATGGCATACAGAATAACGCAAAAGATACTCTCGGCAATCGAACGAGAAATAACTGGAGACACACCTGTCAGGTACAACTCTATCGAATTTCTCAAAATAGAGTATATATATCCAATAAAACTACTGTGTGCTGGCTTGGATGTTATTGGCAAAGGATATATGAAGTTTAACCTCACAAGTTTTTTGGGATTATGCCTCCTGG